>CACNVG010000026.1 GCA_902623785.1 uncultured Pelagibacteraceae bacterium | reverse complement strand
ATTTTTTGGCCATACGCCTGCCGATAAAAAAGCTAAGGCCGAAGAAGCCAAACCTGCGGAGAAGAAATAAAATGAGTAAAAAAGATAAAAAAGAAACAAATTTAGTAAGGTCGGTAAATAAAAATATTAGATCTAGCACTAGAAAGCTTAATCCTATTTTAAAAGGTATTGTTGGAAAAAAAGTTGATTTGGCAATCAGAGATCTTGATTTTTCAAATAAAAGAATATGTAAGGATATCAAAAAAACAATTTCATCAGCAATCGCAAACGCTGAAAATAACTATCAATATGATATTGATAAACTTTTTGTTAAAGAAGCTTACTGCGGTAAACAAATTACTATGAAGAGGTTTAGACCAAGAGCAAAAGGAAGAGCAGCTCCAATTTTAAAACCGTACTCAAATTTAACAATAGTTTTAAAAGAAAAAGAAATTCAAAAAGGGGAAAAACATGGGTCAAAAAGTTAATCCTGTTGGATACAGATTGGGCGTAAATAGAGGTTGGGATTCAGTCTGGTATGCAAAAAAAAAGGAATTTGGTAAATTCCTAATTGAAGATTTTAAGATACGAGAATTTATAAAGAAAAATGTAATCAATTCAGGAGTATCTAAAGTTATGATTGAAAGGACTTCTAAAAAATGTTTTGTAACCATCTATACTTCAAGACCCGGCTTTGTAATTGGAAAAAAAGGAAGTGATATTGAAAAGATTAAAGGCAGACTATCAAAACTTACTACAAATGAAGTAAATTTAAATATAAAAGAGGTAAAGAAACCAGAGACTAACAGCTACTTGGTTGCAGAAAATATTTCTCAACAATTAGTAAAAAGGGTTTCCTACAGAAGAGCAATGAAAAGAGCAATGCAATCAGCTTTGAGACTTGGAGCTAAAGGAATTAAAGTTTCAGTAAGTGGAATAAATTTTTTACCATTATAAATTAAAAAACTTAGACCAACAAAATCTGGAATTATTGTAGATTTTCTAGACCATGTTTTTATTGGTTTTTTACTTGAATCATTTTTTTGTTTTTCAGCTTTTTTCATTAAGCTTTCTTCAACAAATGGCCCTTTCCACACTGATCTAGTCATAATTATCCTTTTTTCTTTCCTCTTCTTCTTATTATAAATTTGTCTGTTCTTTTGTTATCTCTTGTTTTTAAACCTTTTGCAGATTGACCTTTTCTTGAAACAGGGTGTCTTCCACCAGCAGATTTACCTTCGCCACCACCGTGTGGGTGATCAACCGGATTCATCACAACTCCTCTTGTGTGAGGTCTTCTTCCAAGCCATCTTGATCTACCTGCCTTACCAATTTTAATATTTTTTTGGTCAGGGTTTGAGAGAACTCCAATAGTGGCCATTGCTCTAGAGTCAATTCTTCTAACCTCTCCTGATGCCATTTTTACAATTGAATAACTTCCATCATTACCTGAAATAGAAACAGACGTTCCTGCTGATCTAGCGATTTTTCCGCCACCACCAGGATTAATTTCTACATTATGTATATCAATACCAACAGGTATTTCAGATAATGGTAAGCAATTTCCTACTTTGATTTCAGAATTTGGACCATTTGAGATTTTATCACCAACTTTAATTTCTTTGGGTGCTAAATAGTAATATCTTTCACCATCAGGAAACTTAACTAACATTATGTGACATGATCTGTTAGGATCGTATTCAATTCTTTCAACCTCAGCTTTTTCACCGAATTTTTTTCTATAAAAATCAACATTTCTATATTTTTGCTTATGTCCCCCACCAACATTTCTAGCTGTAATTCTTCCAAGATTATTTCTTCCACTTGATGAATTTTTTACCGATGTAAGCGGTTTAAATGGTTTGCCTTTCCAAAGATTTTTTCTATCAACAAGAATAGTTCCTCTTACAGATTTGGTGTACGGTTTAAATGTTTTTAATGCCATTTTATATTCCTGTTGTTAGATCAATAGATTGACCTTTTTTTAATGTAATCACTGCTTTTTTGTAACCTTTGACTCTACTGTTTCTGCCTCTAGTGAATTTCAAAATAGATTTTTTGTTAATAATATTCACTTTTACTACGTTTACTTTAAATAATTTTTCAATATTTTTCTTTAAAGTTTTTTTGTTAGCGTCATCCCTTACTTTAAAAACAACTTTATTTTGA
>CACNVG010000025.1 GCA_902623785.1 uncultured Pelagibacteraceae bacterium | reverse complement strand
AATAAAAGTAATTGATCTTAAAAAGAATTATGAGAGTAAGGAAGCCGTTAAAAATATTAGTTTTGAAATTAAAGAAAATGAGATAATTGGATTACTTGGTCCTAACGGCTGTGGAAAAACTACCACAATAGGAATGATTTTAGGTTTATTAAAACCTACTAGCGGGCAAGTTTTAATAAATGGTTATCAATTAGAAAAAAATAGAATTGAAATTCTTCAAAAAATAAATTTTATTTCTCCTTATATTGAATTGCCAAAAAAACTAACAGTTAAGCAGAATCTAATTGTTTATGGAAAACTGTACTCAGTCAAAAACTTAAATAGTAGGATTGATTACCTGGTAGAAGAATTAAGGTTACAAAATTTACTTGATAGAGTGACTGGAGAGTTATCTTCAGGGCAAAAAAATAGAATAAGCTTAGCTAAAGCGATTATCAACGATCCATCTGTCTTATTGCTAGATGAGCCTACAGCTTCTCTTGATCCAGAAACAGGAGATTTTGTAAGAACTTTTTTAGAAAAATACAAAAAAGAAAAAAAGGTATCTATATTATTAGCATCACATAATATGGATGAAGTAACTAGGTTATGTTCATCAATAATGATGATGAAAAATGGTTTAATCATAGATGAAGGTAAGCCAAATGATTTAGTTAAAAAACACGGAAGACAAAATCTTGAGGAAGTTTTTTTAAAACTTGTAAGGAATTAATATGAATATAGGTAGAATGTATGGATTGTTTTTAAGACACTTTTTTCTAATAACTAGGTCTTTTCCAAGAATTTTAGATCTTATATATTGGCCAACAATACAAATTACTTTATGGGGTTTTATCTCAAACTTTTTTACAACATATAGTTCTTATTATAATAATGCTGTCGGAGTAATTTTAACATGTGCGATACTTTATGATTTTCTATTTAGAACAAGTATCGGTTTTAATATGCTTTTTTTAGAGGAGATTTGGAGTAGAAATTTTACAAATTTATTTATCTCACCAATCAAAAAAAGTGAAATTTTAATTTCATTAATATTTACAGCTTTGATAAGAGCATTAATCGGTTTAGTTCCTGCTATACTTTTGACTTCTCCACTGTTTGGAATTTCTTTATTAGATTTAGGTCTCAGTTTATTCTTTTTATTTCTTAGTCTCTATATTTTTGGGATTACTTTAGGAATATTAGTCTCCTCAGGTTTACTTAGGTTTGGCCCATCATTTGAGAACATCGCTTGGTCAACCATGTTTTTGTTAGCTCCTTTTGGATGTATTTATTATCCAGTAGATATATTACCTGAGATATTTCAAAAAATTGCTTATGCATTACCACTTGTGTACGTATTTGAAGAGGCTAGAAATATTTTAGTCGATGGATTTGTAAATGTAGAAAATATTTTTAAAGCATTTTATCTAAATGGATTGTATTTGTTCATCTCCATTTGCCTATTTTACTACTCTTTTAGCAAAGCTCGTAAAAAGGGAACATTAATAAATATCGGGGAATAATTTGGTGCGCCTGCTAGGAGTCGAACCCAGAACCTCCTGATCCGAAGTCAGGCGCTCTATCCAGTTGAGCTACAAGCGCATATAGTATTAATATTATAATTTATGAAAAATATCATTAAATTTATTGTCAAAGATAATGAGAACGATCAAAGAATTGATTTATTTTTATCAAACAACAAAAAAGAGCTGAGCAGAACTAGAGTTAAAAATTTGATTTTAAACCAAAGATTAACGATAAACGAAAAAATTTGCACTGATCCATCAAAAAAAGTAAGTGAAAACGACAACATAAAATTAGAGATACCTGAACCACAAAAAGCTTCCTTAAAACCATTTAATTTCAAACTCGATATTGTTTATGAGGATAAAGATTTAATGATAATAAATAAGCCTGCAGGTATATCGATGCATCCTGGGGCTGGGGACTATAACAAAACATTGGTAAATGCTTTAATATTTTATGATGGCAAAAATCTATCAACGGTTGGTGATGAGCTCAGACCGGGAATCGTTCATAGAATTGATAAAGATACATCTGGATTAGTCGTGGTTGCAAAAAATAATACGACTCACGAAAATTTATCTAATCAATTCAGCGTTCATTCAATAAAAAGAGTTTACCAGGCTCTTGTATGGGGAAAGCTAAGGCCTCAGTTAGGTAGAATTGAAACATTAATTACAAGAAGCTCCAAAAATAGACAATTAATGCAAGTTGGTCTCACTAAAGGAAAAAGTGCAATAACTAATTATAAAACTTTAGAAATTTTCGAAAACGAAAAGATACCCACTTTTAGTTTAATTGAGTGTAGATTAGAAACTGGT
>CACNVG010000024.1 GCA_902623785.1 uncultured Pelagibacteraceae bacterium | reverse complement strand
GCTTCATGTCTTCTAGCATGTAAACCAGAAATTCCTGCAGCCTCTTCAAGAATTGCCCGTCTATCACTCGGTTTTGCTGTTACTAACGATCCAATTCTACCTTGGCTTATTAATGATGGAGAGTGAGCCCCAGTTGAAAGGTCAGCAAAAAACATTTGAGCATCTTTTGCTCTTACCTCTTTTCCATTTATATGAAACTTTGATCCTTTGTCTTTTTCAATCTTTCTTCTAATTTCTATTTCAGGAATATGTTTATAATTATGTGATCCTAGACTTCCATCGTTTGATAGGTTTACAATTACCTCAGCTATATTTTTTGAGGGTTTATTTGAAGTACCGGAGAAAATTACATCTTCCATACCTGAGCCCCTCATACTCTTTGCTGATGTTTCACCCATACACCATCTTAAGGACTCAACAATATTTGATTTACCACATCCGTTTGGACCAACTATCCCAGTTAGACCATCTTCAATAAGTAAACTTGTTTTATCGGCAAAAGATTTAAAACCATTTAACTGAATTTTTTTAAATTCCATTAAGGAATTATAACAGTTTTTCTATGGCTTTTTTTAAATTTTTAAACGATAGCGTTTTTTCAAACTTTTGGTTATTTAAAATGAGTGTAGGAGTTGCATTTATATCAAATTCTTTTACACCCTCGATTCGCTCGTTTAAGATAAAGGCTTCTAATTCATTATTTGAAAAGCATTTATTCTCATCTAAAGGTTTATCGAAAGACTTTATCACAGAGGATAGATTTGAATTAAGCTCCTCTATAGTAGAACCTTTGGCCCATTTCTTCTGATTTGAATATAAAAAATGTAATAAGTCTGATTTACCATCGTTGCTACAGTGAGCTAATTTGGAAGCGTTTAAAGCCGCCATGTCTAAAGGAAAACTCCTAAACTCAATATTTATAACGCCGGTATCTATAAATTCTTTTTTTAATTTTGGGTAAACATTGTTGTGGAAATCTGCGCAGTGTGAACAAGTAAGGGACTCATAAATTATTAGTTTAATTTTTGCGTCTTTTTTCCCTTCAATAATCGGCTTGAATGAAGATGCATTAATATTTGTCTGCAAAATAACAAAAACTATTATAATAAAAAATTTCTTAATCATTTTTTTCTCTATACACTTTAGCAAATTCTTTTAAAGAATTTTCAATTTTTTTATTTTTAATTTCTCCTAAATTAATTTTGGATTTATATTTTTTAAGGTTTTTTGGTTTTTTATCAGTCCTATCAAAGGTATATACTTTCAGTGATGAAATTAAATCATATCCAAAAAAAGAATTAATCTTATCTATTATATTTTTTTTCGAATACTCTAATTCGACCTCGTGACCTCTTTTAACCATTACTTCCAATACCGATTTTCTAAACTTGTTAGAACTCAAATATTTTTTTGGATAACTTAGAGAAAATAGCTCATCACCCACAAACATTCTCCAATTTTCTATAAGTTCAGAATAAACTTCCCCTTTTTGCTTTAACAATTTTTTTACTTTTGTGGGTAAAGTGTCTTTAAAGGATCTTAATCCTTGAATGACTTTTGATCTCTGATTAGAATTAAAATTCATGAACAAGTCAACTATATCAAAAAAAATTTTATTTTGGTACGATAATAATAAGAGAATTTTACCATGGAGAAAAAATACTTCTAAGGAACAAAAACTTTATTTTACTTTACTTAGTGAGTTTATGTTGCAACAAACCCAAGTTTCAACCGTCATTCCTTATTTTAAAAGATTTGTGCAAAAAATTCCAAATTTTAAAAAATTGTCCAAAACAAATGATAAAACACTTATGAAGTTGTGGGAAGGACTGGGTTACTACTCTAGAGCCAGAAATCTAAAAAAATCTGCGATAATGATTGTTAGTAAATTTGGTGGAATTTTACCATCTAATTTTGAAGATTTAAAATCTTTGCCTGGAGTTGGTGACTATACATCAACTGCAGTAATGGCTATTGCCTTCAATCAAAAATTTATTCCTTTGGATGGAAATGTTGAAAGAATTCTTAAAAGAGTTTTATACCTTAGAAGTGATAAAGATATATCAAAAGAAAATATGCAAATTTCAAAAAATTTTTTTGGTTTATCAGAAAGAGCAAGTGATTATGCGCAAGCTATTATGGAGTTAGGTGCTTTAGTATGCAGACCCACCTCTCCATTATGCGAGAAGTGTCCCATAAGTATAAATTGTATTTCATATAAACGAAAAGATTTTTCCTTAATAAAAAAAATAAAAAGAAATAAGACCAAATATTTTGAGGCAAATATTTATATGAATGAAAATAAAATGTTGTTGGTTAAAAACAATAAGTTTAACTTTCTTAAAAATTTATTAATCTTTCCGATGAACGAAATAGATAAGTCAAAATTTAACTCTTCACCAAAAGTAAAAACAAA
>CACNVG010000023.1 GCA_902623785.1 uncultured Pelagibacteraceae bacterium | reverse complement strand
TTTTCTTGAAAGTTTTTTTTCATAGATAACAAATTTTTTATAATCAAGCTTGAAATATTTAAATGCGAAATTAAGCATTTTTTGTGCGGAGTAGGCTTTGCCGTTTGATAAAATAAAATCTTGAGGATCTTTTTCAATAAAGCGATTCAGATATTTAACTTGTTCTTCACACCAATTCCACTCTCTTGAAACTTTAATATTTCCAAAAGCAGTTTTTGCCCCTGTCTCATAAGCTTTTACTGCTGCCAAACAAATTTTAGGAATAAGATAATCTCTTTTTCTTAAAACTGACTCAGTATTAAATATAATTGCATTGAAAGCTTTTATTTTTTTTCTTTCTCTAAAATATTTAGTTTTATTGAAAGATAATAATTTAGCTTTCCCATAGGGACTAATTGGAGTTTTTTTTGATTTTAACGTAATTTTTTTTTTTGTTTCAGAAAATATTTCACTAGATGCTGCATTTAAAAATTTACAATCTATTTTCTCTTTGTGAATAATTTCAAGAAAGTTTTTACATCCCCCAAAATTACTATCAAATGTTTTTTTTTTATTCTTAAAGGATAATGTTGGTGAACTTTGACTTGCAAAATAAAAAATTGCATTTGGGTTGTATTTATAAATTAAATCTTTTATTTGATTTTTATTTAAAACATCTAACTTTGCTAAAATTAAATTTCTATGTCTAAAAGGTATTTTTTTTTTTGCTCTTTGAATATCTCTTGAGGTAATAATTACTCTGTGCCTCTTTTTCAATAAAAACTGTGATAGATAAACACCAAATTGGCCAGAACCACCTACAATAATTGAAATTTTATCTTTCATAGATATAAATTATTAAATGAATAACAATAAAAGAATATTAGTATTTTCTGCAACTTACAACGAAATAGGTAATATTCGAGAGCTAATAAATAATATTCAAAAATATCTTCCAAGCGCTTCAATTCTAATTGTCGACGATAATTCACCAGACAAAACACATGAGGTTATTAAAGAACTTAAAAAAGAAAAAAAAAATCTTTTTCTTATTCAACGAGAGAGAAAATTAGGTTTAGATTCGGCTCATAAGATTGCTTTTAATTTTGCTAAAGAAAATAGTTTCGATTATTTAATAACTATGGACGCTGACTTATCCCACAATCCTAAGGAATTGCCGGAATTTGTAAAAAATTTAGAAAAATCTGCTTTTGTTATTGGCTCTAGATATATACCCGGTGGCAAATGCTCAATGAAGGGTATTAGATTAATTATGAGCAAACTTGGGAATAAAATGATAAAAAGTGTTTCAGGTATAAAATCTAGTGAATTTACAACTTCATATAGGGGCTTTGATATAAATAACTTAAAAAATTTTGACTTAGCTAACGTTAAAACTAAAGGATATAGTTTTTTCATGGGAACGTTATTTGAATTAGAAAAAAGTAATATTGAAATAAAAGAAATTCCAATTACTTTTTATGATAGAACAAAAGGTGTTTCAAAGATCCCAAAAGCGGAAATATTAAGAACTTTAAAAAATCTTATTTATTTAACATTTATTAAAAAATTTCTTTAATGAGTATTTTTTTTAATAAATTTATCTGCTTCAGCTAAAATGATTTTTTTTCTGCTTGAATTCATCTTATCAAAGATTCTCACCATCATTGATAATCTTGGATTTTTCATAAAGAATATTCTGTTTTTATTTATGAATCTCCAGTACAAGCCATCCATTATGTTGCACCAATCTCCTTTTTTAAAGTCCATCATTTTCAAAAAGTAACTTGACCCACATATATATGGTTTAGTTGCGAATATTCCTCCATCGCTAAATAAACCCATTCCATAAACATTTGGTGACATGACCCAATCTGATGAATCCACAAACATTTCCATAAACCATTTGTAAACATATATCGGTTTTATTTCACATAAATTCATCACGTTGGATAATATCATTAATCTTTCAATATGATGAGACCATCCATAATCATTTGCATTTTTGATTGCATAATCTAAGGGTGGCAGACCTGTATTACCTAGATACCATGAAGATTTCATTTTTCGATTATGTTTAAAAAAATTTCCAGTTTCTAACTTTGCATCAAAATTTTGATAAATTCCCCGCATAAACTCCCTCCAACCGATAACCTGTCTAATATAACCTTCAAGTGAGTTAATTTTAATTTTTTTCTTTTTATGACTAGTTAATATCCTTTCTAATATTATTTCAGGGGTAATAATACCCAGGTTTAAATAAGGACTAAGCGCACTATGAAACAATATATTATTTGTTTGATCCACAGCATCTTCATAATCACCAAACAAATTTGATTTTTCTTTTATAAAAAAATCTAGTAATTTAACAACATCCTTAAATTCAGTGGCAAACCAAAAATTTTTTGTTGAACCAGGATGTTTTGCGAAAGTTTTTTCTATTATTCCTTTTAAGTTTTTTGTATGTGGTGTCTCATTTATTTTTGGTAAGGTTGGTATTTTCGTTCCTTTAGGAAGTTTCTTTCTATTATCTTCATCAAAACTCCACTTTCCCCCAACTGGATCTTCCCCGTTCATTAAAATATTCA
>CACNVG010000022.1 GCA_902623785.1 uncultured Pelagibacteraceae bacterium | reverse complement strand
ACGAGAATTAAAAATTAAGATAATAGAATTAAAGAATATTTATAAAAACAAAATAATTAAATTAAAAGTTGATAAAAAACAAATTGGATCAGATAGACTGGCAAATGCGATCAGTGTTTTTAATAAAAAAAACAATTTTATAGTTGTAGATTTTGGAACAGCTACTACTTTTGATGTTGTCATAAGAGATGTCTATTGGGGTGGCATAATTGCTCCAGGAGTTAATCTTTCGTTAAAAAATTTAATATCAAAGGCAGAATTAATTCCAAAAATTAATTTAAATAAAACTAATATAGTAATTGGAAAAAATACCAAACAGGCAGTAGTGTCTGGTTTTTATTGGGGATATAGCGGTCTTATAGAGAAAATAATTTCTAAGATTTCAAACATTACCAAAAAAAATTTTAAGATTATTTTAACTGGAGGTCTTGCGCATTTATTTAAAACAAATATAAGTTTTAAAGTTTTGGTTGACAAAAATCTTACAATAAAAGGATTAATAAAAGCTCATAAAATATTAAATAAATGAAAGATGAATTATTATTTTGTCCACTAGGTGGATCAGGTGAAATTGGCATGAACTTAAATCTGTTTGCTTATGGTAAACCAGAAAATCATAAGTGGATTATTGTAGATATTGGTGTTAGTTTTGCCGATGATACAGTTCCTGGAATTGACTTGATTTATCCAGATCCTGGTTTTATCGTTGATAAAAAAGAGTCATTACTTGGTATAGTTCTTACCCACGCTCACGAAGATCATATCGGAGCGATTTCACATATCTGGCCTGATCTTAAATGCAATATATATGCTACTCCATTTACTGCGGCTTTAGTGACTGAAAAGTTTAAGGAAAAGAAAATAGACATTCATCCTTTTTTAAAGATAGTAAATTTAAGAGGTAACATAAAACTTGGACCATTTGATATAGAGCTGATAACTATGACTCATTCCATTCTAGAACCCAACGGACTAAAAATTAAAACTCCACTTGGCTGTGTATTACATACTGGTGATTGGAAGTGTGATCCAAACCCATTAATTGGAGACGTAATAGACTCCAAAAAACTAAAGTCAATTGGTGATGAAGGAGTTTTGGCGATGATATGTGACTCAACAAACGTATTTAGTATCGGTAGATCAGGTTCTGAAATGGATGTAAGAAAAAATTTACTAAAAATATTTGAAAGGTTAAAAAAAAGAATAATAGTTACATGTTTTGCATCAAATGTTGCTAGAATGGAAACTATTTTCTTTTGTGCCCAGAAAACAGGAAGACAGATTTCTTTAGTAGGAAGGTCTATGCATAGAATTTTTAAAGCTGCAAGACAATGTGGGTATCTTAAAGATGTAATTGAACCTATTGATCCAAGGGATGCCAAAAAAATTTCAAGAGATAAAATAGTCTATTTATGCACTGGAACTCAAGGAGAACCTATGGGAGCAATGAGCAGAATATCGAATTTTACCCATCCAGATGTAACAATTGAAAATGGCGACACTGCAATTTTTTCATCTAAAATAATACCTGGAAATGAAAAAAAACTTTCTAAATTACACAATCAATTAGTTATTGAAGGTATTGAAGTGATTACGGAAGAAGATGAATTTATACATGTATCCGGTCACCCTAATAGAGAAGAATTAAAAGATATGTATAATTGGATAAGACCAAAATCAGTAATACCAGTTCATGGAGAATACAGGCATATGCAGGAGCATATTAATTTTGCTAAAGAAATGAAAATACCCAATCCAGTTAAAGTTATAAATGGGGATATTGTTAAATTAGCTCCAGCTGAAAAACCTTTTGTTTATGATAAAGCACCTGCAGGAAAAGTATATTTAGATGGAAACATCAGTGTTGAAGAGGACTCAAATTCTATTAAAGAACGTAAAAACCTTTCAATAAATGGGATGATGGAAGTAACTATTCTAGTCACACCAAAAGGAAATATTCATGATAGGCCAATTGTTACAGTAAAGGGACTTCCAATAAATGATTTTGAAGACTTTAGATTTGGACTAGAAAATGAAATTGAAAAAACAGCAAGAACATTTTCTTTAACAAATAGCAGACAACAAGAAAATGCTATCGATGCTTTTAAAAGTGTTTGTAAAAAATATACAAAAAATAAAGTTGGCAAAAGACCTTTTACAAATATTAATATAGTTCAAATTTGATGAATTTAACTGGTTCGATTATTATATATGTTCTTATATGGTGGATAGTTTTCTTTTCGTTGCTGCCAGTAGATGTAGATCGAAATAAAAAAAATTTTGTGGAGGGTGTTGATCCTGGAGCTCCCGAAAACCCTAAATTAATAAAAAAACTAATATATACAACTTCGATTACATCAATAATTTTTATAGGTATATTTCTATTAGTAAAGTATGATTATCTTAATTTAAGGAATCTAATTACATAATGTTTTTATCAAAATCATTTATTCCATTATTAAAAAACTATCCTTCCGAGGCAAAAATTAAATCACACAAACTAATGTTGAGATTAGGAATGATTAAACAATCATCAGCAGGTATTTACTCTTGGCTTCCTCTTGGCTTTAAAGTGATGAAAAAAATTGAACAAATAGTCAGGGAGGAACAAAATAAAATAGGTGCTCAAGAAATATTGATGCCAACTATACA
>CACNVG010000021.1 GCA_902623785.1 uncultured Pelagibacteraceae bacterium | reverse complement strand
TTGTATAGAAGCTAGAGGCGCTCTAGGCGGAACTTGTTTAAACATTGGATGTATTCCTTCAAAAAGCTTATTAAATTTGTCTGAGAATTTTAAAAAGGCTAAAAATTTTTCTAAACTTGGAATCGAAACAGGAGACGTAAAACTTAATTTAGACAAGATGATGAAAAATAAGGATAAAGCAGTTTCAATCTTGACCAAAGGTGTTGAATTTTTATTCAAAAAAAACAAGGTAACTTACTTAAAAGGTTTCGGCAGTTTTATTTCTGACAAGAAAATATCAGTAAAAGGCGAAGATGGTAAAAAAAAAGAAATTGAGGCAAAAAATATTATTATTGCAACTGGATCTGAGGCAATGCCTATGCCTAACGTAGAATTTGACGAAAAAACAATCGTCTCTTCGACTGGCGCCCTATCTTTAAAAGAAGTTCCGAAAAGTCTGGTTGTTGTTGGTGGGGGTTATATAGGTTTAGAAATGGGTTCTGTCTGGTCTCGTTTAGGGGCTGAAGTAAATGTAATCGAATTTTTAGATCATATCACACCTGGGATGGATAGAGAGATTTCAGAAGAGTTTATGAAAATATTGAAAAAACAAAATATAAAGTTTCACTTAAACAGAAAAGTAACTAGCATTAAAAAAACTAACAATGGGGTACAAATTTCAACTTCAGATAAGAATGGAGATAGTAAAGAATTTAATTGTGACGTAGCCCTAATATCAATTGGAAGAAAACCGTTCACATCTAATTTAAATTTGAGTTCTGCTGGAGTAAAATCAGACGAAAAAGGAAGGATTAAGATTGACAAAAAATTTCAAACTTCAGCAAAAAATATTTACGCTATCGGGGATGTAATTGATGGGCCAATGTTAGCTCACAAAGCTGAAGAGGAGGGGATTGCAGTTGCAGAGATAATTGCAGGCCAATCTGGTCATGTAAACTACGATTTAATTCCCGGGGTAATTTACACTACTCCTGAGGTTGCAAGTATAGGCTTAACGGAAGAGCAACTAAAAGAAAAAAATAAGTCTTATAAAATTGGAAAGTTTCCTTTTATGGCTAACTCAAGAGCTAAAGCAATAGATGAGCCTGAAGGATTTGTAAAAATTTTAGCCGATAAAGATACTGATAAAGTTTTAGGAGTACACATGATAGGGCCTCATGTAGGAGAGATGATTGCAGAAATGGCAGTTGCAATGGAGTTTGGAGCTAGCTCTGAAGATATCGCACGAACTTGTCACGCTCATCCGACATTTTCTGAGGCAATAAAAGAGGCAGCTTTATCTGTTGAAAAAAGACAAATACACTCTTAAAATTTTTTTCATTACAAAATGAAAGTACCAGTACTATTACCAAACATTTTTGATCACCCATTTACATATACTTCAAAAGAAAAACTTAAAATTGGCGATTATGTAGAAGTGCCTTTTGGTAAAAAAAAAATGATAGGTATTATCTGGGATGATTTTGAGGAAGAGCAAAAAAAAAAATTTAAAATCAAAGATATTATTAAAAAATTTACAAAAGATCCTTTAGAAAATAAAACAATAAAATTTTTAAACTGGTTTTCTGATTATAACATTGTTCCAAAGGGTATGGCGTTAAAGCTTCATTTAGTAAATAATTCTATAGAGGAGGATTATAAAGCAGACACTTACGATCAGTTTAATATAAAACACCCAACCAGAAACTATAGCCTTAATACCCAGCAAAAAAAAAGTTTATCAGAAATAGAAAAGGGAGATAAAAACTTTAGAGTTCATGTATTACAAGGAACTACAGGTTCAGGAAAAACAATAGTTTATTTTAATGCAATTAAAAAAAAACTAAACGAAGGGTATCAATCTTTGATTTTACTTCCTGAAATTGGTCTTACAAAAGAATTTGAAAAAAATTTCATTTCTTTTTTTGGTTTTAAACCAGCTATTTGGCATTCATCAGTTACAAAGAAAAATAAAAAGATAATTTGGAGCGGTTTGAAATCAGGAAAGATTAAAGTTGTCATAGGGGCTAGGTCAGCTTTATTCTTACCTTTTAAAAAGTTAGGTCTTATTACAATAGATGAAGAACACGACCAATCCTACAAACAAGATGAGGGTGTAAACTATCATGCTAGAGATATGGCAATATCCAGAGCATCATTTGAAAATATACCTATCAATTTAATATCTGCTGTTCCATCTATAGAAACCTATAAAAATATTAAAGGAAAAAAGTTTCATTCATCTAGGTTAACTGAGCGATTTAGAGATGCAAAGTTGCCAGATTATGAAATTGTAAAAATAAAAAAAAATGAAAAAAAAGGAACATTTATTTCAGAGGAATTGATTGAAAAAGTAAAATATAATTTATCTAAGAATAATCAGGTTTTATTTTTTGTAAATAGAAGAGGTTACTCACCATTTGTATTATGTAAAAATTGTTTGAAAACTTTTGACTGTCCTTTTTGTTCAATTAATCTTGTTTATCACAAGATAAGAAATAAAGTTTTATGTCATTATTGTGGTTATTCCACAGAAATGGAACGAGACTGTTCTTCAAAGGACTCTAAATGTGATTTTAGCTTTAGTGGTCCAGGTGTGGAAAAAGTGCTTGAGGAAATTAAAAAGATTTTTCCTGACAAACAAACTTTAATTTTCTCAAGTGACACCATGAATAAAAAGGACTCATCTTCTAAAATCCAAGAGATAATAGATAATAAGATTAATATTTTAATTGGTACTCAACTGATTTCAAAAGGTTTTCATTTTCCTTACCTGAACTGTATTATTGTATTGGATATTGATTATTCCTCCCGAGGTTA
>CACNVG010000020.1 GCA_902623785.1 uncultured Pelagibacteraceae bacterium | reverse complement strand
TTGTAAATAAAGCCTATATCATATTTTTTTGAAATTTCTGATATTTTTCCTGCCATATCAAGAGCATGCTGCTCGGTCTCAAGTTGACAAGGACCTGCAATTAAACATATTTTATCTTTATTTGAAATTTTAATTCCATTGCAATTTACTGTGATATTTTTCATTATTTATTTTTTGCTGCCTCAATAAATGATGAGAATAATGGATGAGGTTGTAAAGGTCTAGACTTAAATTCAGGGTGAAATTGAACTCCAATAAACCAAGGATGATTTTTAATTTCAATGATTTCAGGTAAGTTATTATCAGGAGACATTCCTGAAAAATTTAACCCATGTGCTTCAAATTTTTTTCTCAAATTGACGTTAACCTCATATCTATGTCTGTGTCTTTCTTTAATTAGACCAGACCTATAGATTTCTTTTATTAAAGAATTGTGTTGTAATTTAGCTGGATAAAGACCTAATCGCATAGTTCCTCCTAAATTTTTAACAGTTCCTTTAATTTTTCTGCCGTTTTTATTCCATTCTTCAATTAGGCCAATTATCGGATAGCAATTTTTATCAAACTCACTAGAGCCAGCATTTTTAATTTTTAATACATTTCTTGCAAATTCAATAACTGCCATTTGCATACCAAAACAAATCCCCAAAAAAGGAATTTTTTTAGTCCTTGCGTAATTTATACACGCTATCTTACCGTCAGTGCCCCTTTTTCCAAAACCTCCTGGAATTATAATTCCGGAAACATTACTTAATTTTTTTTGGACATCTGAAACTTTTAATAAATCTGATTCAAGTCTTATCAAGTTAATTTTTACATTATTCTGAATACCTCCATGAACTAAAGCTTCATCTAATGATTTGTATGCATCTTTTAAATCAACATATTTTCCAACAATTGCTATATTCACAGTCCTAATATTTTTGTTTGTTACAATTTTGGTTACCTCTTTCCATGGTTTCAAATTAATTTTTTTTCTTGGCTTAATCTTAAAATATTCAAAAACTTGTTTATCCAAACCCTCATTAAAAAAACTTATTGGTGCTTCATAAATTGTTTTAACATCAACTGTCTCTATAACCCTTTTAATTGGTATGTTGCAAAATAGTGAGATTTTTTTTCTTTGATCAAGAGGTATGGATTGTTGTGATCTGCAAATGACCATGTCTGGTTGAATTCCAATACTTCTTAATTCTTTAACAGAATGTTGTGTGGGTTTAGTTTTTATTTCATCAGAAGATTTTAGAAATGGAACTAATGTTAAATGTATAAATAAAGTTTTTTCTTTACCTATATCGTTTGCAAATTGTCTTATAGCCTCTAAAAAAGGCAGACTCTCAATATCTCCAACTGTACCTCCGATTTCGCAAATAACAAAATCTTCTTTTTTGATTCCATTTTTAATAAATTCTTTAATTCTATTTGTAACATGTGGAATTACTTGAACAGTTTTGCCAAGGTAATCTCCCTTTCGTTCTTTGGCTATGATATCACTATAAATTTTTCCAGTAGTAATATTATCATTTTTTGTAGATGATATATCTGTAAATCTTTCATAATGACCTAAATCTAAATCAGTTTCAGCTCCATCATCGGTGACAAAAACTTCACCATGCTGAAATGGACTCATTGTACCTGGATCAACATTTAGATATGGATCCATTTTTCTTACTCTTACTTTGTAACCTTGTGACTTAAGCAAATAAGCTAGAGAAGCTGAAGATAATCCTTTTCCTAAAGATGAAACCACGCCGCCAGTGACAAAAATATATCGCGCCATGGAATTATCTTATAGACCTTTTCTTTTAAAAATAAAAGAAATTAATTACTTTGAGGAATTTTTGGTGCGTCCTGGTCCTTATTTTGATCAATAGTGTCAATTAATGATTTTTCGGGCTCTAATTGCTTGTTAGAAAGAATCGTTAAACCTAAACTACACATAATAAATAGAGCTGCGACTAAGGCGGTCATTTTGGTTAAAAAATTTCCAGCACTTTTAGAAAACATATAACTTTCCTGAGACACACCGATACCTAAAGCTCCACCCTCAGATTTTTGCATCAATACAAGAAGAACAAGGATTATCGCAAGTAAAATGTTTATTGTTAACAAAATATTTTCCATGGGAATTAATTATATGTTTTTTTTACTATATCAATAAATTTTTTTGAATTTTGTGATGCTCCTCCAATTAAAAAACCATCTAGAATAGTTATTTTTTTTAAATCTTTTATATTTTCAGTGTTAACAGATCCGCCATATAAAATCTTTGGTGGCTTACCTTTAAATTTTTTTTTAATAAATTGTACTGTTTTCTCTAGTTCAATAGATTTTGGAATATCTCCAGTACCTATTGACCAAACTGGCTCATAAGCAATAAATATATTAGAACTAATTTTAATTTTTTTTAAACCAAGTTTTATTTGTTTTGATAGAACTGCCTTGGTTTTTTTCTTTTTTTTTTCTATTAAAGTTTCACCAATACAAAATATTACTTTCAATTTTGCTTTTATTGCATTTTTGATTTTAGTATTAATAAGTTGGTCTGATTCTCCTTTTTTTCTATTTTCTGAGTGTCCTAATATTACGTAATTCGCTCCAGTACTTTTTATCATTTTTGAATTTATAAAACCCGTATGTGAACCATAATCTTCACTTTCATGACAATTCTGTGCTCCCAAATCTATTAAACAATTTTCAAATTTTTTAAAAAAAGATGAGATTAAAGTATATGGAGGACAATAAATTAATCTTCCCTTCTTAATTGCTTTAGATTTTGAAAATTTAATAACTTTATTCAATGTATTTATTGACTTATAATTTCCAAACATTTTCCAATTAGCAACAAAATACATAATTTTATTTGTCATAGATATATTTTTAATCTATAGATTTGTTTTTTATAGATCAATAAATTATCATAAATAATGCTTAATAAATTTAAAAATTTCTCAAAAAGTAAACTTGGTGCTATTGTTGTAGGAATAGTTGCACTTCCATTTGTTTTTTATGGTATGGGAAGTGTTTTTCAAAATAAAGATGTTAACAATGTTGCTAAAATTGGTAATTATAATATTTCTACAAAGGATTTCATAAGCCACATAAATCAAACAGGTTTAAATCCGGATATAATTGGAAAAAATATTGATAAAGACATTTTAAAAGAATTGCTCAATGATTTATTGGCGAGAAAATTTATTGAATTAGAGGTTAAAAAGTTTGGCCTTAACATTTCAGATGATTTTTTAGTAAATCTTATCAAAAACAATAAAAATTTTCATGATGAAGAAAGTAGATTTAGTAGAATTAAATATGAAAAGTTTTTAATTGAGAATAATATTAATGCTCCAGATTTTGAAAAAAAATTAAAAAATAGAGAACTGGAAAAAAAACTTTTTCAAATGTTTGATGGCGGTTTAAAAATACCAAACTTTATTATTGATAAAAATAATGATCTTGAGAATAGCTTAATTGAACTTGAATCACTTGCTTTAGAAAAATTTTATCAGAAAGAATTTAGCAACGAGGAAATTAACAATTTTATTAAAGAAAATGAAGAATCATTAAAAAAAGATTTTATAAATTTTACTTATGCTAAGGTAACGCCAGATAATCTAGTCAATTCTAAAGAGTATAATGAGGTTTTTTTTCAAAAAATTGATGAGCTTGAATATGAATTATCAAGTTCTCCAAATCTTGAAGAATTATTTAAAAATCATAAAAATGTAAAAGTAGATTCAAT
>CACNVG010000019.1 GCA_902623785.1 uncultured Pelagibacteraceae bacterium | reverse complement strand
TATACGGAAACAAAGTAAGGTCAAATATTATTGTTAATAATATTAATCAAGTATTGTCTGATAATATTTTTAATTTTAATCTATATAACTAGCTAGCTCTAATATTAAGGTTTTCTTCTTTAAAAATTTTCATCCCCCTTGCTAAATAGTTTTTTATTGCATTTGGATGATCAAGTGTGCATGTATGGACCCACATTCTTTTAATTTTTTTCTCGAAAGATTTTACAATCGCAGTAGTTAAGGCATAACCCCCGACTCCTTTACCAAAATAATTTTCGAACAAACCTAAATATGCAAGCTCAGTTTCATTCTTTTCTGGGTGATGTATAAGTTCGAAATATCCAACTAAATCTTGATCGTTCTTAATTACGTAAGTTTCTAGATTTTTATTGGAAACATAATTTGTCCACTGGAGATCTGTCCAAATCAGTCTATCAGTCCATCTATATTTTTTACCAATTTGTTTGTAAAAAAACTTATTCAGCTGAAAATCTGGTTTTATTTTTTCGATAGAATAATTATCTTTTGGTTTATTTTTTTTAATAAGTTCTTTTATATTTTTTAATTCTAAGAAATTTCTTTTTACACTAATAATCATTGAACCATTCTCCCTACTTTTTCACCTCCAAATAAATGAAAGTGTAAATGAGGAACCTCTTGGCCACCATTTTCCCCAACGTTTGATAAAGCCCTAAATCCACCATTGTCTACACTTGATATACCAATCTTTTTTGCAACAGTTGAAATCCCTTTCATCAAACCTACAATTTCGTCAGAAGTAGCTTTAGATGTAAAATCTTCTAAATTTACATATTTCCCTTTTGGAATTATTAAAGCATGAACTTTTTTTTGTGGGTTTATGTCATGAAAAGATAAAACGAAATCATCCTCATAAATTTTTTTGCACGGTATCTCCCCTCTTAAAATTTTTGCAAAAATATTGTTATCATCGTAAATCATTTTTTTCTCTTTTCTAATTCCTTTATTACATCCTCAATTTTTATATCATTTGCCTCAAGAAATACCATAAGATGATATATAACATCCGCGGCTTCATGAATTTTGTTTGTATCTTTTTCCACCGCTTCTATGAGTTCATTGACTTCTTCTAAAACTTTTTCTTTACAAAGTGATCTGTTGTCTAAAAGTTTATTGGTATATGATCCTTGAACAGGTTTTGTTTTTCTTTCTCTAGCAATATTTATCAAATTTTCAAAAATACTTACCATAGTACAAACTAAACCATTTATTTATAAATTGTATTTATAATTTTCATAATTTCTTTATTTATTAACATCGAGCCTGATCTCGATAAATGTGCTCCATCAATATAAAATATATCATTATTATCATGGGCTATACATTCATTTTTAATTAATCTGTTACAGAAAATATCATGTGGATAAATTGAATATAACTTTTCATGATTAATATTTTCAAATATTTTAAATATATTTTCTGACTCTTTTTTAAATTTTGAATAATCTAGCGACAAATAATTCTTATAATCATTAAGATAGGAGTTCAAATTCTTATTTGACGCTCTAAACAAATTATCTATTTTTCTTGAAACACTTTCCTCTAATTGAGGGATAGGGTAAACTAAGACAATTTTATAACCTTTTTTTAAAAAAAAATTTATATCGTTTAAGAAATTTATTGTATCTTTTTTAGAATAATCATTTTTGTAATTTAGATGAATTATTATTGTACCATTTTTCTCCTGTAAAATTCTATTTTTTCTATTCACTTGAATAGTATTGTTGCAAAATTTGTCACCAAAACCAATTTCAGTAACACTAATAAAATCACACCCTGGATTTGTCATCGGTATTAAATTGAGACCCTTACTCAATAAACTTTCTTTGAGTTCTTCTTGAAAAGATGCCATTACAGAACTACCAACCAAAAAAATTTTTTCATTTTTATCGTTTGCGATAAACTCACAAAAATATTTTTTTCTTTGAAAACATGGTTTAAAATATTGTTTTGTCTTAAACCAAGTTTTTTGATAAAGATCTTGTGTTATTTCTGGGAAGTAATTTTTTTGAGTTGATATTGAAAATAGAACTATAAAAAAGAAACTTGATAATATTGTGGAAGATAATACGAGTAGTTTTTTGAATTTGTATTTTCTATTTCTAAAGTTTTGCTCGATAAACTTGAAGCTGAGATAAGCAAATATTATGGAGACTACTATCAAAAATATTTTAATTTTTATATCATCATTATTTAATCCTAAAATTTTACTGAAAGAAAAGATTGGGTGGTGCCATAAATATAAGGAGTACGAAATTAATCCTAATTTTTTTATAATGTTATTAGATAGAATAAAATTTATATAGTTGTTTGAACTGGAACTGAATATAATTAATGCAGTTCCGAAAGTTGGCAATAATGTATTTAATCCAGGATGCTCGTTTGTACTTTCAAGATTAATATAAGAATAAAATATCAATATTAAACCCGTATAAGAAAACAAGCTCGGCCATAAACTATTTTGTCTAAGAGAAAATTTTTTTTCATTTACTGCTAATAACGCCCCCAAAATGAATTCCCAACCTCGACTTGGTAGCATATAAAAATTAAATGACGGATGTTTGGGATTTATTAAAACAGCAAATATAAAAGAAATTAAAAAAAATAATATTAAAAATAAATTAATTTTATCTTCTCTAAACTTGTAAATGATAAATAACATTACCGGAAAAAATAAATAAAATTGTTCTTCAAGAGATAAAGACCAGGTGTGTAATAAAGGGATAGTTGTTAAAACACTCTGTCCATAAGATTCACCTGCATAGTGAAAAAAAATATTTGAAAAGAAAAAAATTGAAGAAAATGCTGATTTCAAAAAAAATAAAAATTGACTTGGATATAATATAAAAAATGCAAATATTGTTGAAATAATTACAACAGCCGTCAATGCAGGCACTAGTCGTCTAAATCTTCGTTGGTAAAATTTTTTAAATGAAAATTTTCTTTCCTTTGTATATTCATTGTTAATAATCCTGGTGATTAGAAAACCAGAGATAACCAAAAAGATATCTACACCTAAAAAACCACCCGTGAATAGTTGCTTATTAATAAACAAAATTTCGGCATGATAAATAATGACACCGAGAATTGCGACTCCTCTAAGACCGTCTATTTCACCTCTATATTTATTCATAAAAATTTATAATCTTATTGGAATTCCTTTAGACTCCAAATATTGCTTTGCTTCTTTCACGGAGTATTTTCCATAATGAAAAATTGATGCTGCAAGAACTGCACTAGCTTTACCTGATTTAATACCCTCTACTAAGTGATCAAGATTTCCAACACCACCAGACGCTATTAATGGAATGTTTACTTTTGATGATATCTTTGACATTAAATCAATGTCGTAACCGACCTGTGTTCCATCTCTATCCATTGAAGTAACTAGTAGTTCGCCTGCTCCACTATCTTCCATTTTTTTTGCGTATTCCAATGCATCAATTCCACTATTGTTTCTTCCTCCATGAGTAAAAACTTGCCACTTATTTCCGTTTTTTTTTGCATCTATTGCAACAACAATACATTGTGAACCAAATTTTTTAGAACTATCAACCACAACTTTGGAATTTTCTACTGCCGCAGTATTAATTGAAACTTTATCAGCTCCGCAGTTTAATAATTTATTAATATCATCAATGTTTCTAACGCCACCACCCACTGTTAAAGGCACAAAACATTTCTTTGAAGTCTTCTCAACAACGTCGTAAATGGTATCTCTATTCTCATTTGAGGCGGTAATATCTAAAAAACAAATCTCATCGGCTCCACCATCACTATAGATTTTTGCTTGCTCAACAGGATCGCCAGCATCTTTCAAATCAACAAAGTTGATGCCTTTAACTACACGACCATTTTTGACATCTAAACAAGGTATAATTCTATTTTTAAGCATCTTCTTTAGCTAGCTCCTCTAGTTTAATATCACCATCGTATATTGCTTTGCCAACTATAACACCTTCAACATTTTTTAGTGTTTTGGCTTTTTTGATATCTTCTATCGATGAAACACCGCCGGAAATTATTACAGGACAATTTGAAATCTCAGCAACTTTCAATGTTTCCTCAAAATTAGGACTTTCTTTTGTACCATCTTTATTAATATCAGTAAAAATTAATCTACTAATACCGTAGTCATTTACTTCGGTTAAAAAATCTAAAGTTGATATGCCTGAACATTCTTTCCAACCTGATAACGAGAGTTTTCCATCTTTTGTGTCCAAACCTAATGCAATTTTTTTTGGAAATTTCTTACAAGCTTTTTTCAAAAAATTTTTATCTTTAATGGCTGCACTACCTAAGATTACTTTATCTACACCTATATCGGTATATTCTTGAATACTATCGAAATCTCTCACACCACCACCTATCTCTACTTTAAAATCAAATTTACTTACTATATCCTTAATAATATCAAGATTAACTGTTTCTCCTGTTAAAGCTCCATCAAGATCAACAATATGCAAATTTTTAAAACCTTTATCTATAAATTGTCTTGCCTGTTCGACTGGTGACATTTGATATTCTGTCTTTTGACTAAAATCGCCTTTAATTAATCTTACACACTTTTTATCTTTAATATCAATTGCTGG
>CACNVG010000018.1 GCA_902623785.1 uncultured Pelagibacteraceae bacterium | reverse complement strand
CTGATGACGTTAGTTTATTAATTGACGATAATAAAAAAGTTAAAATTATCAAAGGTGAAGAAAAGAATATCAAGATTACAACAAGGAATGATATTAAACAAAATTTGAAATATTATTTCGGAATAGGTTTTGATGTTCATAGATTAGTTAAAAATAAAAAATTGTATCTGGGTGGCCTCAAAATTAATTCAAAATTTGGAACATTAGGACATTCTGATGGAGATCCTGTTCTCCACGCGGTTACAGACTCAATTCTTGGTGCCTGTCGAAAAGGTGATATAGGTCAAAAATTTTCAGATCAAGATATGAAATTTAAAAATATAAGATCAACTATTTTACTAAGTAAGGTAGTAAAAGAAATAGAAGAAAATGATTTTTTTATTAATAATCTAGATATAAATATCATTACTCAAGCTCCAAAAATAAGTAAACACAAAAAAAAAATGATCTCAGTTATATCTAAATTATGCAAGATTAAAGAAAATCAAATTAATATTAAAGGAAAAACAGCTGAAAAACTTGGAGTAATAGGAAAAGAAAAAGCTATTGCATGTGAAGTTATTTCATCAGTTTATAAATATGAATAAAAAGATAGGAAAACTTATTGTCACAATGTTTGGTATTGGATCAATAAAGTATTTTCCAGGGACTTTTGCCTCCGCAATCACAGCTATTATATATTTATATTTTTACACGATTAAAGTAAATTATCTTTTATTAATATTAATTAACTTTTTTTTATTTGTTTACTCAACTTGGATGATAAATTATTTAGAGGGAGAGTTTGATGAAATTGACTCAAAACAAATTGTAATTGATGAATTTTTAGGTCAGTCAATTCCTATTCTCTTTTTCTACATGATTTTCTATGAAGGATCAGTTTCTAATAATTTTTTTTCTATAATAGTTTTTTTATCTTTTGTTGGTTTTCGTTTTTTTGATATTTTAAAACCTTATCCAATTAATTATGTGGATAAGAATATGAAAAATGGTTTTGGTGTTATATTGGATGATCTTATTGCGGGCCTCTTCACACTAATAGTATTATATATCTGTATAATTTTTTATGGTCAAATTTAGTAAATTAATTAAAAAATTAAAAAATAAAAAATTAAAGATTAGTTTTGCTGAATCTTGTACTGGGGGATTACTTGCTCAATCTATAACTTCGGTAAATGGAGCTTCGAAGGTATTTAATTTAAGTGTTGTAACATATTCAAATGACTCAAAAAGTTCAATTCTTAATGTTCCAAAAAAAATAATTAATAAATTTGGAGCTGTGAGCGAAGAATGTTGTCTGAGTATGGTAAAAAATTTAACAAAAATTAGTAAAAGTCAAATAAATGTATCTATTACTGGAATAGCTGGACCTAAGGGCGGTTCTAAGTTTAAACCAGTAGGACTGGTGTTTATTGGAATTAACTATAAAGGCAAAACCAATGTTTATAAGTATTTATTTCCAAATAAAACAAGAAGATCTATTCAAAGAGCAAGTGCAAACGCAGTTGTAGATAATTTGCTAAACTTTATTAAATAACTTCTCTGCCCTTTTTTGAAAAGCATCAGCAATTTTATCAAGACCGTATTTAAATGATTTATTCATAAAAATATTTAAGAATTTATTTTTTAACTCAAAATCCAGGTCAAATGTTACCTCTGTATAATTCTCTTTTTGATCAAATTTCCACTTATTTTCTAAATGTTTTAAAGGTCCCTTAATATTTTTTACGTAAATAATGCTCTCCTTTTTATTAAATTTAACATCACTCTTATATGTTTCTTTAAAAGGACCTTTTCCGATTGTTAAGTCAGCCTCGATATATTGAAAATTGCCCTCAGATTCATCTTTATATATGTGTGCATTTTGACAATATGGAATAAATTTTGGATATTCTTCAATATTTAGGACAAGGTCAATTAAATCTTTTTTTGAACAATTAATGTTTCTCTTTATCGATGCTTTTGGCATTAGAAGTTGTTCTATTCTTTTTTAATTTAGCAAAGTCTTCATCTGCATGATAAGATGATCTAGTTAGTGGGGATGAAGAAACTAATAGAAAACCTTTTGCTTTAGCAATAATCTCTAAATCTTTAAATTCTTTTGGATCATAATACCTTTGAAGTGGAAAGTGTTTAACAGATGGTTGTAAATACTGACCAATTGTTAAGAAGTCAACATTTGCTGATCTTAGATCATCCATAACTTGTAAAATTTCATCTTTTGTTTCACCCATTCCTACCATTATTCCTGACTTAGTAAAAACTTCGTGATTTATTTGTTTAGCGTTTTTTAATAACTCAAGAGATGAAAAATATCTAGATCCAGGTCTAACTTTTAAATATAAACTTGGAACAGTTTCGATATTATGATTAAAGACATCTGGCAACGCATCTAAAACTCTTTTGTAGGCTTCTCCCTTTCTCAAAAAGTCAGGGGTTAAAACTTCAATTGTTGTTTCTGGATTAGATTCTCTTGTAGCCTTGATAGTTTCATAAAAATGATTTGAACCACCATCTTTAAGATCGTCTCTATCTACAGAGGTAATTACTACATGACGTAAGTTTAATCTTTTAACGGCTAAGGCTATTTTTTTTGGTTCATAAGGGTCCAATTTTTCTGGTCTTCCAGTTTTAACATCGCAAAAAGCGCACGCTCTTGTACAAGTATCTCCCATAATCATAAATGTTGCATGTCTCTTACTCCAACATTCAGTAATGTTTGGGCAATTTGCTTCTTCGCAAACTGTAACTAATTTTTGTTGGTTAACTATACTTTTTGTAAGAAAAAATTCTTTACTGTTTAGAAGTTTTGACTTAATCCAAGCTGGTTTTTTTTTGATTGGATTAATCTGATTTTTTTGTTTTTCTGGATGCCTAATTTTATTCATTTCCAATAATATAGATATTCTCTCCTTTTTTTCCAACTACAAATTTGTCTCTAATAAGTATTTCAAGGTAATCTTTATCTAAATTCTCATCAATAAGACTATTAATTTTTTTCAAATTAGTTATTTCATTATTTAAGAACAGTTTTTTCTTAAGAAGATTTTCAAATTGATCTTTTTTATTAAGATACGCAAATAAACCCCTGTTACCTCCAAGTAAATTTAAAGAAAAATAAATAATTAGTATTATTGGAAGTATGAATATAATATTTTTTTTTATATTATTTATCATTTTAATTTAGCCATATTTTTACTTTTTATAAAGTCAGATTCTATTCTCAATAACTGATTAAATTTTGCAACCCTTTCTGATCTACATAATGAGCCAGTTTTTATTTGATTTGAGTTAGTTCCAACAGCTAAATCGGATATAAATGTATCTTCTGAGTCGCCCGATCTATGAGAAATGATAGTTGAATAACCTATATTTTGGGCAAATCTTATCACATCTAAGGTTTCAGAAACTGTACCTATTTGATTCAACTTAATTAAAATAGAATTCGATGATTGATATAAAAAACCCTTTTTTAATCTTTGAAGATTAGTTACATAAAGATCGTCACCTACGATCTGTATTTTTTTTTCTTTTTTATGTAAATCAGACCAAGATTTCCAATCATTTTCTGCAAAAGGATCCTCAATAGATTTTATTTTAAATCTTTTAATTATTTTTGAATAAAACAATATTGTATCTTTGTATGAGATATATTTTTTTGTATCTACTGCATATTTATTACGTTTAGAAAGTTCATTTGCAGCAACATCTAGACATATTGATACGTCTCTTCCGTTAACAAAGCCTGCCTTCTTTATAGCATTCGTGATTAATTTTAAGGCCTCCTCGTTTTTTGAAATCATTGGAGCGAAACCACCTTCATCTCCAACAGATGTAGATAAATTTTTACTAATAAGTAACTTTTTCAAGCTTTGTATTACTAAAAAACAAATATTCATCGCCTCACTAAAAGTTTTTGCTTTATCTGGCCTAATCATAAATTCTTGAATTCTTAAACCATTATTTGCATGAACGCCCCCATTGATAATGTTCATAAGTGGAAAAGGTAATTTAAAATTTTTTTTAATCAAAAAGTTCTTATACAATGGTATTTTTTTCAGCTTTGCTGATAATTTTTTAACAGCAATAGATACAGATAAAATCGCATTTGCACCTAGTTTATTTTTTTGTTTTGTTCCATCTAATTTAATAAGAATTGAGTCAATCAATTCTTGATTGTGAACATTCTTATTAAGAATTTTTTTTGAAATTATTTTATTTACATTTAATACAGCGGAAAAAACGCTTTTTCCTAGATACTTTTTGTTTGTGACATCTCTTTTTTCAAATGCTTCATATGAACCAGTCGATGCACCTGAAGGACAAATAGCTTTTGAAGAAACTTTTCCACAAAATATTTCTGTTTCGATTGTTGGCATGCCTCTGCTATCAAATATTTGCCTTGAAACTACTTTTGTAATTTTTGACATTAAATAATAATTTAGTTTTTAATTAGTTTATCTATCTCAAGTAATTTATTTACCAAACTGTCCATTTCATTTAATGGAACCATATTTGGACCAT
Source organism: uncultured Pelagibacteraceae bacterium (assembly GCA_902623785.1). Lineage (GTDB taxonomy): Bacteria > Pseudomonadota > Alphaproteobacteria > Pelagibacterales > Pelagibacteraceae > Pelagibacter. The sequence goes on along the minus strand of CACNVG010000018.1, from coordinate 378 downwards.
CAGAGGGAGCATTGTCTGGATCTTGATGCGTTTCAATAAAAACTGCGGCTATTCCAACAGCGACTGCGGCCCTAGATAAATGTGAAACAAATTTTCTTTCACCTCCACTTTTATCACCCATTCCACCTGGTTGTTGGACTGAGTGAGTTGCATCGAAAACTATAGGATACCCTGTTTGTGCCATTATTGGTATTGATCTCATATCAGACACTAATGTGTTATAACCAAAACTCGCTCCTCTTTCCGTTATAAGGATATTACTATTTCCCGAGTCAGATATTTTCTTTACTACATTTGACATATCCCATGGAGCAAGAAATTGACCTTTTTTAACATTGATAATTTTATTTGTTTTGGCGGCTGCAACTAGCAAATCAG
>CACNVG010000017.1 GCA_902623785.1 uncultured Pelagibacteraceae bacterium | reverse complement strand
CTTATATTTCTTATTGAAATTTTACATTTTTCACCCATAGTTTTAATTACTTTTTTCATTTCTACTCTTCTTTCCTCACTTAAATCTGGTATAGGCAATCTAACTAACTGACCATCTATTTGAGGATTTAAACCTAAATCTGATTTTTTTATTGCTGAGTCTAATAATGGAACATTATTAGAGTCCCAGACTTGAATATTTATCACTCTTGGTTCGGGTGTGGTGATTGTGGCTAACTGGTTAATTGGCATTTTTTGTCCATATACATCTACCTTGATTAAATCAAGCATGCTAGCATTTGCACGACCAGTTCTTAAAGATGCTAATTCTTTTAAAAAAACATCAAATGTTTTTATCATTTTTTGATTGTATAAATCCTCTTTAAACATTATTCACCAATTTTAATTCTAATAAAATCTTTTATCTTTAATTTTTTTGAGTCAACTTTATTTAAAACATCTTTTACTTTAAGTTTAGGGTCCATAACCCAGTCTTGTGTAAGCAAACTGTTGTCCTCTTTAAACTTTTTAATTTTACCTAAACTTATTTTTTCTGCAATTTCTTGTGATTTGCCAAGATTTTTAAGTTCCCCATTTATTATTTCTTTTTCTTTTTCAATAACATCATTTTTAATATCTTTTTCCTCTATTACCATTGGATTTGATGCAGCAATATGCATTGAAATTTGTTTTCCAAATTGCTCGATTTCTTTAGAATTTTGTTCAAATTCTAAACTTACAACAACGCCAAGTTTTGACAGATTGTCTTTTACTATTGAATGATTGTAAGTGAAAATTTTGGACTTAGAGTTCTCAAATGTCTTTGATCGTCCTATAGTAATCTTTTCACCAATTTTTGCTATCAAATTAATTAAATTTTGAGACACCGTTGATCCATTTTTCATTTTACTATTATTGAGTTTGTCTAAATCAGAACTTACAGAATTATTTATTTCACCAATTTCTTTAGTAAAATTTAAAAAGTCATCATTTTTGGCTACAAAGTCTGTTTCACAATTTATTTCAATTATAGACGTTTTTTTTTCGTCACCAAAAATATATACAAGTCCTTCATTAGCCTCTCTGGACATTTTTTTTGATGCTTTTGAAACTCCTTTTATTCTTAAAATTTCAATTGCTTTTTCCAAATTACCTGCAGCCTCTTTCAGAGCACTATTACAATCCTTGAAACCTGCACCAGTGGTACTTCTTAACTTTTTAACACTTTCAAGATCACTCATTTAATTAATTAATCTTTTTTTTTAATGTAGAGGAAGTAGATTTAGGTGTTGTCACCTTTTGTTCACTATTTTCTTTTGAATCTTGAGGAATATTTTTCTTAGCGTTATTAATTGTCTCTTTTATCAAATTGCAATATAAGTCTATCGATCTTCTGGCATCATCGTTACCAGGAATTGGAAAATCAATTCCTTCTGGATCTGAATTTGTATCAAGTATTGCTATTATTGGAATATTTAGTTTAATAGACTCTTTAATCGCTAGAGACTCATAGTTTGTATCAATTATAAATACTAAATCTGGAACTTTTTTCATTTCTGAAATTCCACCAAGAGACCTTTGTAATTTATCTCTTTGTATACTCATTTTTAAAAGCTCTTTTTTTGTAAAGCCTCTATTTTCGGCTTTTAGATCTATATTTATTTTATGTAATTTTTTAATTGAGTTTGAAATTGTTCCCCAGTTGGTCAACATTCCACCTAACCATCTGTAATTCACAAAATATTGATCCGTGGATTTTGCTAACTCCGCTATAGCTTCTGAGGCCTGTTTTTTTGTCGAGATAAATAAAATTTTTCCATTATTTGATATTGTTTCATAGATTTTTTCTAACGCTTTGTTAGTAAGTTCAAGAGTTTGTGTTAAATCAATTATGTGAACAGAGTCTCTTTTTCCAAAAATATATTTTTTCATTTTTGGATTCCATCTTAGAGTTTTATGCCCAAGGTGTACTCCTGCTTCTAAAAGTTGTTGTATTGATAAGTTTGGTATCTTCATAATTTTTCCCGGTTGTACCACCAAAGCTATTTCCATTTAAGGACCGGAGGTTATTAACCAAAAGCTTTGTGCGTATTTTTTTAAAGCGTTTTATAAATTTCTTGAGGTAAAGGCAAGGAATAAATCAATGAATCGTTGCTGAAATTCCTTGATTCTTTATAAGATTCACAGTTTTTCTGTCGATTAAACGCTTATCTTTAAGTTTTACTTTATACGCCTTATCACTTGATATTATATTAATGCTTACCTCAACATCTCCACCCTTTTTCAACATTTTGGATAAAATGTTGACTTCATCAACATTTTTAACTTTGAAACTTATTGAATTAATAGGTTTATTTATAAGATCATCCAGTGAAATTATCTTTTTAACATTTAACCTCGTAGATTGAGGCTCATTTTGCTTAGTAATTTTCTGTATAGTCAAAATAACAGAATTTCCCTCTTTAATCTTACTTCTATTTAATTCAAATGTGTCAGAAAAAATAAATAATTCAAATATGCTTGATTGATCGGAAAATTTAATTATTGCGTATGACGTTCCCTTTTGTGTTTTTTTTTCTTGAATTTTTAGAATAGTTGCAGCGACTAATCCCTCGCTAATTTCTTTATCTTCATTAACATTTTTATAAGAAAGAATGTTAAATTCCTTAAATATATCTTGGTATTGGTTAAGGGGGTGATCTGATATAAAAAAGCCAACTGTTTCAAATTCTTTTGCCATTTTTTCCTGAAAATTCCATTCGCCAAGATTATAGACAACCTCGCTGTTATTAGGCTCTTCACTATTAGCAAAGAGATCGATTTGATTTAAGGACTTGTTTTCAAAAATATTTTTTGATTTTGATATTAAATTAGGTATTGATTCAAAAATTGATTTCCTATCTTTGAAAATATTATCAAATGCACCAGCTTTTGTAAGAGCCTCCATTTGAAGTTTGTTTATATCTTTCGGATTTACTCTATTTATGAAATCACTTAAGGATTTAAATTTACCATTTTTTTCTCTTTCCTTTAATATGTTTGAAATTGCCTCGTATCCAACATTCTTTAATGCTCCTAATGCATAATAAAAATTTTTTGTATCAGAATAAAAATCACTATTACACAAATTTATGTCAGGAGGTATAATCTTAATGTTTAATCTTTTGAGTTCCTCATAAAATTCACCTAATTTTTTTTGATTTGACATTTCCATGGACATTGATGCAGAAAAAAATTCATTGGTAAAATGGGTTTTTAAATATGCTGTTTGGTAAGCTATTATTGCGTACGCTGCAGCATGACTTTTGTTAAAACCATACTCTGCAAAAGGTTCGATTTTTAAAAAAATACTTGCCGCAACATCTTTTGGAATGCCATTTTGATAAGCGCCATCTATAAATCTAGCCTTCTGTTTTTCTAACTCTGCTCTCTTCTTTTTTCCCATAGCACGTCTTAGAATATCTGCCTCACCGGCAGTAAATCCTGATAATACTTGCGCAATTTGCATTACTTGTTCTTGATAAATAATTACACCATATGTTGACTTTAAAATATTTTCCAATTTTGGATGCAAGTAGTCTGGTGCTCTTTTTCCATGTTTGCAATCATTATAAATAGGAATATTGCTCATAGGACCTGGTCTATATAAAGCGACTAATGCTATAATATCTTCTAATCTATTTGGTTTCATTTGAGTGAGAGCATCTCTCATCCCAGAGCTTTCTAGTTGAAACAAACCAACAGTTTTACCTGAAGACAATAGATCAAAAACTGTTTGATCTTCATAATTAATTTTCTCTATATTAAAATCAATTTTTTTCTTATTTAAAAGTTTAACAGTGTTATTTATTACAGTAAGTGTTTTTAAACCCAAGAAGTCAAATTTAATTAGACCAGAGTTTTCAGCTGAATACATATCAAACTGAGTGGAAGGCAAAAGTAAATTGGATGAACTATCTTTATATAACGGAACAGTATCAATTAATTTTTTGTCTGCAATTACTACACCAGCCGCATGTGTTGCAAAATTTCTATTTAAACCTTCAAGTTTAAGAGACAGTTTAATAAGTTTATCTACTCTTCTATCCTCATTTATGATTTTTTGTAATCTAGGTTCTGAATTTATACATTCCGTTAAACTCATTGGTCTTGAAGGATCGAATGGAATCATTTTACAAATACTGTCTACAAAACCATACGGAAGGCCCATTACCCTGCCGACATCTCTAATAACCATTCTAGCTTTTAATTTGCCAAATGTAATTATGTGAGCTACTGAGTCTTTATATTTTTTGTTAAGATATTCAAAAACCAAATCTCGTTTTTCCTCACAAAAGTCAATATCAAAATCAGGCATAGAAATACGATCAGGATTTAAAAATCGCTCAAAAATTAAGTTAAAATAAATTGGGTCTACGTCAGTAATTTGTAGACACCATGCTACTAATGAACCAGCGCCAGACCCTCTTCCTGGTCCAACTGGAATATTGTTGCTTTTAGCCCATATGATATAATCAGATACAATTAAAAAATAACTAGAGTAATTCATCTGACAAATGATGTTAATTTCGTGATCTAATCTTCTCTTATATTTCAAAAATTTTTCACCTTTTAAATCCTCACCCTCAAATCTTTCCTTAAACTTTTGAATTAGTCCATTATTTGCATCTTTTTTTAATTGATCATTAGATGAGATATCACTATTTGAATTTATATCAGGTAATAGTGGTTTAGAATATTCAGGTCTAAAACTACATCTTAAAGGTAAGTTATAATTGTTTTCTAAAGCTTCAGGAAGGTCATGGAATATTTTTTTCATTTCATCATCATTTTTAAGATAATGATTGTCTGTTAATTTTAGTCTTTGTTTATCATTAACGTAGTTTTTTGAACCAATACAAAGTAATGCATCGTGTGCTTCGCTCATGTCTTTATGTAAATAATAAACCTCATTAGTCGCAATGATTGGAGCATTAATTTTTTTTGATATTGAAAGATTAAAACTTTCAAAATTTTTTTCATGTATGTCGCCATGTCTTTGAATTTCAATATAAAAGTTATCACCAGAATTTTTATTTAAAGAAACATAAAGTTTTTCAAGCTCGTCCATTCTGCCTTTTTGAAAAAGAACACCTGATAAATTATTAATTCCTCCTGAGAGAATTATTAGATTTTTGGAGCAATTAAATAATAATTCAATGTTACAATGTGGTTCTTCTAAATCTGTACTTTCAAGAAAAGATTTAGAAGACAGGTTTATAAGTTCTTTGTAACCATCGCTATTTTTGGCAATAATAGGTAATGATCCAATTATATCGTTGAATTTAAACTTAATTTGGGATCCGATTATAGGCTGAGTTTTAGACTTTGAAATTTGTTCTGAGAATTCTAGTGATCCACACAAATTTGATGTATCTGA
>CACNVG010000016.1 GCA_902623785.1 uncultured Pelagibacteraceae bacterium | reverse complement strand
CCTTTTCAAGAATCTCGTGTTTTTTTATTATCTCCTGTACCTTATCAACTGGTATCATTAAATTTTTTTTTTGATATCTTTTTCTTTTTTTTCCACCAATGCTACAACTTTGGAAATTATATCATCATTTTTTAATTTTTCTTTTTGAACACCATTTAAATATAACATATTGCTGTCCTTGCCCCCTCCAGTAATACCAATATCAGTTGAAGCTGCTTCCCCTGGACCATTAACAACGCATCCAATTATTGATAAAGTCAAAGGTGTTTTAATATGAGATAGCTTTTCCTCAAGTTTTTTTACTACATCAATTACTTCAAAACCTTGACGAGCACATGATGGGCATGAAATAATTTTTACACCTCTATTTCTTAAATTTAGAGATTTTAAAATTTCATTACCTATTTTAATTTCTTTAATAGGATCATCTGATAAAGAAACCCTGATTGTGTCACCAATCCCCTCCATCAAGAGCGAGCCTAGACCTATTGAGGTTTTTACACTTCCTGGGACAAAGCTGCCTGATTCTGTAACACCTAAGTGCAAAGGATAATTTGTCCTGGATGAAAGGAGTCTGTATGACGCTACTGATAAAAATACATCCGATGATTTTACACTAACTTTAAAGTTATAAAAATCTTCATCTTCTATAAGCTGGATATTCCTCATAGCACTTTCTACTAAAGCGTCTGGACAGGGCCCTTTATATTTTTCTAAAATATCTTTTTCTAAAGAACCAGCATTAACTCCAATCCTTAATGCACAACCATAATCTTTAGCTGCTGATATCACTTGTTTAATTTTTTCTTTTTGACCAATATTACCTGGGTTTATCCTCAAACATTTTGCCCCACTTTTAGCTGCCTCTATGGCTCTTTTGAAGTGAAAATGAATATCAGCAATAATTGGAACTTTGCTGTTTTTTACTATCTCTTTTAAAGAATTTGTTGACTGCTCATCGGGACATGAAACTCTTACAAGTTCAGCGCCCTCTTCAGCACAATCATTAATTTGTTTAATTGTTGCTTTAACATTGGTAGTTAAAGTATTTGTCATTGACTGAACTGAAATAGGGTTATCCCCACCAATTTTTACATCACCAACGTTTATCTCTTTTGTTTTTTTTCTTTTTATATCTCTAAATTCTTTATAACTCATCTATTTAAATTAAATTCTTTATGTAATAATTCAACTGATTTTTTTAAATTTTTGCTTTTAATTAAAACAGATATTTTTATTTCAGAAGTAGAAATAACAAGAATATTTATTTTTTTATTTGCTAGTGCCTGGAACATTCGATAAGTAACCCCTGGTGTCGTGATCATTCCAACACCCACAATAGATACTTTTGCAACTTTTTTATCTACATTTAACTTCTTAAATTTAATTTTTCTATTTTTAGAAATAAGTCTTTTAGTTTTTAAAAGATCATCTGATTTAATAGTAAAAGTTAAATCAGTTTCTTTGCCATCTGAAGAAATATTTTGAACAACCATATCAACATTTATAGAATTTTTATAAAGTGGCTCAAATATTGCTGCGGCTACACCTGGTTTGTCCTTTACACCAACAAGACTTACTTTAGCATCATTTTTAGTAAAGGATACGCCCCTAATTATATTTGTGTCTTTAATCTTTTTTCTACCAATTATTTGTGTACCTGTTTTGTTTGTAAATGATGATTTAACATCAATTTTTACTTTATTTAATTTTGCATCCTGAATCGAAGCTGGCTGCATTACTTTAGCGCCAAGCGAGGACATTTCGAGCATTTCCTCATAAGATAACGCTTTTATTTTTTTTGCTTTTTTCGTTAAATTAGGATCAGTTGTATACACACCATCAACATCAGTATAAATTATACATCTTTTGGCTTTAAAAAATTTAGCGAGCATAATTGCACTTGCATCACTGCCACCTCTTTCTAAAGTTGTAAGTCTGTTTTCTTCATTTAAACCCTGAAAACCAGTTATTATTGGGGTTCCATTTTTTTTTAAATATTTTTTTAACTGGCTTGTTCCAACCTTTATAATTCTTGCAGAGCTATAATTACCTCTTGTTATAATAGGAATCTGCCAGGACATCCAAGATCTAGAATTAAAACCTAAGTCGCATAACTTTCCAGCTATTAAAGCACTAGCCATTTGTTCGCCAGTCGACAGCAGCACGTCTCTCTCAGAGTTTGGAAAATTCTTAGAAATTTTTCTGGCTTTTTTTATTAGTTCATTCGTAACACCGCTCATTGCAGAAGTTACAACAATAACTTTGTAGTTTTTTTTTATATAAGAGATTATTATTTTAGATATTTTTACAATTCTATCTAACGTACCAACTGATGTTCCACCAAATTTTAAAACAATTATTTTCATTGATATTTTATATTTAAATTTTATATTTAGATAAAATACATCTAAATTGTAAAGTCAACAACCAATGAAAAAAGATACTATTAATAAAAAGGAAATTGATAAGTTTTCAAAGTTAGCTGATGAATGGTGGGATCCCGAGGGTAAGTTTAAACCATTGCATAATTTTAATCCAGTCAGACTAAGATATATTAAAGATACAATTACTAAAAAATTTGGAAATAAATCAGAAAAATTACCTTTAAAAGATATTAAGATATTAGATATTGGATGTGGTGGAGGTCTTTTAAGTGAACCTCTTTCAAGATTAGGTGCAACAGTTACAGGTATAGATGCTTCAGATAGAAACATCAAAATTGCTAAAATGCATTTGAAAAAAAGTAAATTAGATATTGATTATTACTGTTCATCCCCAGATAAATTTTTTTCAAAGGAAAAATTTGATGTAATATTAAATATGGAGATAGTTGAACACGTTGATAATGTTGATTTTTTTTTACTTAAAAGCTCAGAACTTTTAAAGAAAAACGGTTTAATGTTTATTGCAACTTTAAATAAGACATTAAAGTCTTATTTATTTGCAATAATAGGTGCTGAATATATCTTGAAATGGTTGCCAATAGGCACTCATGACTGGAACAAATTTTTAACACCTGGGGATTTAATAAATATTTGTAAAAATAATTCATTAAACTTGAATGATTTAATTGGTGTAAAGTTTGATATTCTAAAAAATGAATGGATTGTATCTAAAGATAGCTCTGTAAATTATCTTGCGCAATTTTCAAAAACTTAATTTTCTTTATCCTCTATCCAAGGAAACTCTTCGGTCTTAATACCTTCCTGTTTGAGATCTTCTATTTCCTTTCGTGAAGCTTTCCCATAAATTGCTTTTTTTTTATTTTTCGGGTCATAATGTATTAATCTTGCCTCATGGGCAAAGTTGTCTCCGACGTATTTAAAATTATCTTTAATAAACTTTTTAAATTCTTTTAATTTTGACTTAATCTCCTTAACTTTATTTATATCTTTACTATTAAGTTCCGGGCTGTTTAATACATTTGGCGCCATCAATGTTTTTTCTATTTTTCGAGAGTCGCAAATATGACAACTTAAGTATTTTTTCCTTTTTAGCTTCTCATACTCTTTGGAGTCAGAAAACCAACTATCAAAAATATTTTTACAATCTTTGCAAATCAATTTGTATTTAATCATAAGGTGCAATTAGTAATATTTTTTTTCAACCTTTAACTTCTATAATCCGAATTAATAGATATGTACTTTTGAGTGAGATCCATCGTGTAACAGGTAAAATTTTTGTTACCACTATTTATCTCAATTGTGATTTCTAAATTGGGTTGCTTCATATAATCTGCAACCTCCTTTTCAACATAATTTTTATTCAATTGGCCTTTATCCAAAATTTTATAATCACCTATAAATAAATTTACTCGATCTATTTCAAACTCTACTCCTGCTTTTCCAGCTGCCATTAATATTCTTCCCCAATTTGGATCTTCTCCTGAGATAGCTGTTTTTACTAATGGTGAGTTAGCAATCGAAAACGATATTTTTTTTGCATCACTTTCACTAGAGCACTTTGACGAATTTATCTTGATAAACTTTGAAGCACCTTCGCCATCGCTTACCACTCTTTTTGCTAAGTTTAATAAAACGTTGTTTAAAGCTAAATCAAAATCTTTAAGTTTTAAATCATTTATATTGTTAACAGATTTATTTTTTGCCTTTCCTGTTGAAAAAATTGTCACCATATCATTCGTGCTTGTATCACCATCGCAACTAATTGCATTAAAAGTGTTTTGAACGTTTTTTTTCAAAACCTTTTTTAGTATATTTGAAGAGAGGTCTGCATCAGTAAAAATATAAGCTAAAGTTGTTCCCATATTTGGGAAGATCATTCCAGATCCTTTTGCAACCCCATATATTTTAATTTTAGTATTACCAATATTGCATTCTTCCATAGCAAGTTTTGGTTTTAAATCAGTTGTTAAAATACCCATTGCAGCTTTTATCCATAAATATTTATTTTGAGTATACTTAATCTTTTCTACCAAATTTTTAATGGAAGACTTAATCTTATCTTTTGGAAAGATCTCTCCTATTGTGCCAGTGCAGCCAAACAAAATTTCGCTAGTTTTAATTTTTTTTGGATGATCTTCATCCTCCTTTTGTTTCTTTGTTAAACTTATTGATATTTCCTCAGAGATTTCTTCAAGAGCTTCATACCCTTTTTTCCCTGTAAGTGCGTTAGCATTTCTTGTATTTACTAAAAGAGCACGTATCTTTTTTGTTTTTATTTTTTTATTCCATTTAATATTTTCAGAAACTACCTGAGATTGGGTATAAACCGATGCGTGTTCAGCGCCATGTCTAAAATAAAAAAGGACTAAATCATCTCTATCGTTGTTATATAAATTAGCTGAAGTCGTAGATACTGATACACCATCAATATGGTCCAAGTCCTGGAAGTCGGCCATTTTCGACTTTTCTTTTTTGGATAACAAAAAATTGCTTAAATTTAGAGGCATTCTATTTAAAAAAATTAATTTATAACTATATAATTAATTAATAATTAATTATATATCAAAAAAAAATGTTAAATCCATTAAGCTTTATTGGAAGGTTTTTTAAAGGCAGTAACCAAACTGAGCTTTCAAAGCTATCTAAAATTCTTGAAAAAGTTAATAGCTTTGAGGATGTTCTATCTTCTGCTTCAGATGCTAGTTTTATTATTAAAACTAAAGAATTCAAAAAAAAAATTGAAGGTGGGATTTCTTTAGAAGACGTCTTACCTGAAGCTTTTGCATGTGTGAGGGAAGCATCTAAAAGATCAAGAGGTGAAAGACATTTTGATGTTCAAATTCTTGGGGGAATTGTTCTTCATCAGGGAAAAATTGCTGAAATGAAAACCGGTGAGGGAAAAACTATAACTATAGCATTAGCTGCTTATCTAAATGCCCTTAAAGGCAATGGAGTGCATGTTGTGACTGTAAATGATTATCTGGCTAAGCGAGATTGTGAAGAAATGTCAAAAATTTATAATTTTTTAGGATTAAGTGCTGGTTATATTTCAAACGATCAAGAAGATGAAATAAGAAAAGTTAATTATGACAAAGATATAACTTATGGAACCAACAGTGAGTTTGGATTCGACTATTTAAAGGATAATATGAAATTAACCCTTAATAGTTTAGTTCAAAGAGGCCATGCATATGCTATTGTTGATGAAATAGACTCTTGTTTGATTGATGAGGCCAGGACACCATTAGTTATTTCGGGAAAAGCAGATGACACAAGTAATCAATATAAATCAATTGATAAACTTGTTAAAAAATTGGATACCACTGAATATGAAGTTGACGAAAAAGAAAAGAATATTAGTTTAACTGACAAAGGAATAGACAATATTGAGAAACTATTAAATAGTATTGGTATTCTCAAAAATAATAATTTTTATGATCCTGCAAATTTAGATTTAGTTCACCATGTAAATCAGGCGCTTAGAGCAAATTATCTTTTTACTAAAGATAAAGATTACGTAAATGTAGAAGGAAAAATTAAGATTGTAGATGAACTTACTGGGAGAATTTTAGAAGGAAGAAGATATTCTGATGGATTACATCAAGCTATTGAAGCAAAAGAAAACGTAGAAATTCAAATAGAAAATCAAACCTTAGCATCTATTACTTACCAAAATTATTTTAAACTATATAAAAAAATAAGCGGTTGTACTGGAACTGCTTTGACTGAAAGTCAAGAATTTTTTGAAATTTATAACTTAAGAATAGTTGTCATACCAACTAACAAAAATATGATTAGAAAAGATTGGAACGACCAAATTTTTAGAACAGAAAAAGAAAAACAATTTGCAATTGTTAAAAAGGTTAAAGAGTGTAATAATAAGGGTCAACCTTTATTAATATTTACATCAAGTGTTGATAAGTCAGAAGTGTACTCAAAACTATTTTCTCAAAATGGGATTAAACATACCGTATTAAATGCAAAAAATCATGAAAAAGAAGCAGAGATAATTGCAAATGCCGGAAAATTAAATTCGGTAATAATTACAACAAGTATTTCTGGAAGAGGAGTGGATATCAAACTTGGAGGAAATTCAGCTAATGAAAAAAAAGATGATTTTGAAAATGAGAAGAAGCAGATAAAAAATTTAGGCGGACTTTTTGTTGTGGGCACAGAAAGAATGGAGTCAAGAAGAGTTGATAATCAAGCAAGAGGAAGAGCTGGACGCCAAGGAGATGAAGGAAACTCAATTTTTTATGTGAGTTTGGAAGATGACTTAATGAGGATATTTGGTTCAGAGTCTATTAACAAAGTACTAGAGAAACTTGGTTTAAAAA
>CACNVG010000015.1 GCA_902623785.1 uncultured Pelagibacteraceae bacterium | reverse complement strand
TTCATCTGGTTTTTATTTTGCGGAAATCGAGGCTTCGTTGGTTGAAAATAATAACGATACAGTAGATTTGATTTATGATCTTAATTTAGGAAAAAAAGCATTGATCAAAAACATAAAATTTACTGGCGATAAATACTTTAAAGATAAAAAATTACGAAACGTAATAATAAGCGAAGAAAGTAAATTCTGGAAATTTCTTACAAGTAAGAAATATTTAAATCCAGAACAAATAAATTTAGATCTAAGATTACTAGAAAATTTCTATCTGAATAAAGGATTTTATAATGCAAAAGTCAAAAACTCTTCAGCCGTTTTTAATGATAACTATTTTGATCTAATTTATAATATAGATGCAGGAAAAATTTTTACTATAGAGGAAACAAAATTAATTTTACCAGATGATTTTGATAGAGAAGATTTTGAGGAAGTGGAAAAAATTTTAATTAAATTAAAAGGTGAGAAGTATTCTTTTAACAAAATTGAAAAGGTTGTAAAACAAATAGATAAAATTTCAGTTTCTAGACTGTATGACTTTATTGATGCTTCTATAGAAACAAAAATTATAAATGATTCTAAGCTTGGATTAATATTTGAAGTAAAAGAGAGTGAAAAGTTTTATGTAAATAAAATTAATATACTTGGAAATAATATTACAGAAGAGAAGGTAATAAGAGATCTACTTGAAGTTGATGAAGGTGATCCATTTAATAAGCTTTTACATGCAAAATCCTTAAATAATCTAAGAGCAAAAAATATTTTTAGAACAATAGATAGTGAAATAGTTGATATAAAAGACAAAAGACAAAAAGATATAAATATTAGCGTCGAGGAAAAACCGACTGGTGAAATCCTTTTAGGGGCTGGCGTAGGTTCTGAAGGAGGTACGGCTAGCTTTTCTGTTACTGAAAACAACTTTATAGGTAAAGGTATCAAACTATCTTCAGCATTAAGAATTAGCGCTGAAAGACTTAGAGGTAATTTTACGGTTGATAATCCGAACTTTAACTATTCTGATAAATCTTTATCAACTGATTTTTATATTACAGATACTGATAAATTGACTGATTTTGGTTATAAATCAACTGATGTTGGATTTAGTATCGGTACCGGTTTTGAACAATATGATGATTTATTCTTTAAACCTTTTTTTAGCACAAATTATGAAACATTAGATACAAACTCTGGAGCTAGTTCTAATCTAAAAAAACAAGAAGGTTCATATTTTACTTCAATTTTTGGATATACCTTTGATTTAGACAAAAGAAATCAAAGGTTTCAAACTACAGATGGGATTAGAAGTAAATTTACTCAACATTTACCTTTAGTTTCTGAGAGTAATACACTTTTAAATGGTTATCAATTTGATACATACCATACATTCACTGATGTAACCACAAACATTGGCCTTTATTTAAGATCTGTAGTTGGACTTTCAGATGATGTTAGAATTTCAGAGCGATTAACACTCCCAAGAAAAAGATTAAGAGGTTTCGAGGCTGGTAGAATTGGCCCGATAGACACTAATGATTATATCGGAGGGAATTATGCTGCTTCTGTGAATTTTCAAACTAACCTACCTATGATATTACCAAGTCTTCAAAATATTGATTTTAATTATTTTATAGATGCAGGAAATGTATGGGGCGTTGATTATTCAAGCTCAATAGATGATTCTAATCAAATAAGATCGTCAACAGGGGTAGGTGTTGAATGGTTTACCCCAATAGGACCATTTACATTCACATTAGCTCAACCAATATCAAAGAAAAACACAGATAAAACTCAATCTTTCCAATTTAATTTAGGTACTACATTTTAATTATGAAAAGGTTTTTCTTTTTCTTTTTTCTTTTCCTTTTTTTTTCAGAGTTATCGTTTGCTGATAAAATTGTTTATTTAAACGTTGAAAAAATAATGCAAGACTCTTCAGCTGGAAAATCAATAAAAAAACAATTAAAAAAAAAAAGAGAAGCAAATATAGCCAAATTTAAAAAGATAGAGGAAGATATAAAAAAAAAGGAAAAAGATATTATTTCTAAAAAAAATATTTTAAGTCAAGAAGAGTTTAAAAAAAAGATGGTGTCATTACGTGAAGATATAGTTAATTACCAAAAAGAACGAAATAAAGTTTTCAATGAGATAAATAGATCCAGAGTAAATGCATCTTCAAAATTAATTAATAAATTAACACCTATATTAGAAGATTATTCTAAAAAAAACTCAATAACACTTATAATTCAAAAAAAAAATATTGTAATAGGAAAAAAAAACATAGATATCACTCCAGAAATCTTTGATATAGTAAACAAAAAGATAAAAGATATTAAAATTGATTGATATGATGACAGAGAGTCTTTCAAAAACACAAATCGAACAACTTCTCCCTCATAGAGATCCAATGTTGTTAATTGATGAATTGAAGGATATTAAAAAATTATTTTCAGCTACTGCCATTGTTAATGTAACCAAAGAAAGCTTTTTCGTTAAAGGTCATTTTCCAGGTCAACCAGTAATGCCAGGTGTTTTAATTGTTGAGGCTTTTGGCCAAGCTGCTGCTGCGCTCACCGCTAGTGGTTTAGACAAAGAAACATATGAAAATAAATTAGTTTTTTTAATGAATATTGAAAAGGCCAGATTTAGAAACCCCGTCATACCTAATTGTAAACTAGAATTAAAAATAGAAGCTGTAAGATCTCATGGTAGAGTATGGAAATATAAAGGCGAGGCTTTTGTAGGAGACACTAAAATGGCTGATGCTATGTGGTCAGCTACAATTGTTGACAGGAAATAATTAGCAATAAAACTTGATAAGTAATATTTAAAAGTATTTGTTATTAAATATTAATGACAAATCTTTTCTTTAAAAATAATGGACCTCTTAGTATAAAAGATGTTTATAAAATTTTAAAAACTGAAATTTATAATGATGTTAAAAAGATTAAAATTTTTGATATTACAGATCTGAGTTCTGCATCTAACAAGGATATTACTTTTCTTCACTCAAATAAGTATAAGTCTCTAGCCTCTACCACAAAAGCTGCAGCATGCATTACAACAAAAAATTTACAACATTTTTTACCAGATAAATGCGAAAAAATTATTGTCGAAAATGTTTTGATTAGTACCGCTAAAGTCACTGAAGTTCTATATCCAGATTCTGTAAATGACGATTTTGATAATACTGTGAAAGAAATATCAAAAACTAAATTTAGAAATAAAGTAAAATTTGGAAAAAATGTTCTTATTGGATCAAATGTTAAGATTGGTAAAAACTGTTTGATTGGTCATAACACCATAATTGAAAAAAATGTTGTAATTGGAAACAACTGCTCAATTGGATCAAACGTAATAATAAGAAATACAATAATGAAAAATCATATTAAAGTTTTAGATGGTTGTATAATAGGTAAAAAGGGGTTTGGTTTTTTTCCACAAAATAAAAATAACTATAGATTTCCACAAATAGGAATAGTTTTAATTAACGATTACTCAGAAATAGGATGCGGATCAACAATAGATAGGGGATCTATTTCAAATACTGTAATAGGTAAAAATACTTATTTAGATAATCAAATACATATTGCTCATAATGTTAAGATTGGAGACAATTGTATAATTGCAGGTCAAGTTGGCTTTGCTGGATCTTCAACTCTAGGAAATAATGTTATGATAGGTGGTCAAGCTGGTATCTCAGGACATCTTAAAATTGGAAATAACATTAAAATTGGTGGAGGAAGCGGAGTTATAAAAGATATTCCAGATAACAGCAGAGTTATGGGGTACCCAGCAAAGGATTTAAAAGAATTTATCAAGGATAATAAATAAAAAATAAATTAAAAATTTATGATTCACAAAACAGCAGTTGTAGATAAAAAAGCAAAAATTTCAGCAAAAGTAATAATAGGACCTTATAGTATCGTAGGTCCCAATGTTGAAATAGGTGAAGGTACAGAAGTTCAATCTCACGTTAATATTACAGGAAATACAATTATTGGCAATAATACAAAAATTTTTCCGTTTGCTTCTGTTGGAACAAATCCGCAAGATTTAAAATATAAAGGAGAGGAAACGAAATTAGAAATAGGATGTAATAACATAATAAGAGAACATGTAACTATAAACACAGGTACATATGGAGGTGGTGGAATAACAAAAATAGGCAATAACAATCTTATTATGATAGGTGCTCACATTGCCCATGATTGCATGGTTGGTAATAATGTGGTTATTGCAAACAGCGCAGCTATCGCCGGACATGCACAAATTTCAGATGATGTAATTATCGGAGGAAATTGTGGTATTCAACAATTCACAAGAATAGGCAAGATGGCAATGATAGGTGGTATGTCAGGAGTTTCCAGAGATGTAATTCCTTATGGATTATCATTCGGTAATAGAAACTATCTAGAGGGGATTAATCTTATTGGTTTACGAAGAAAAAAAGTTTCAAACAAAGAAATTTTAGCTCTTTCTGAGGCCTATAAAGAAATTTTTAAAACAAAGTCCTTACATGAAAATTTAGCAAAACTAAGCGATGCTCTTAAGGTAAATACTTATGTAAGGGAAGTGGTAGACTTTATTAACCATGATAAAAAAAGGCCAATTTGTACGCCATTAAGTAAATAAAATGATAGGTTTATTCTTTGGAGACACTGATTTTCCAAAATTAATTTTAAAAAGACTTAAAAATACTAAAAAAAAATATCTTATCTTAGATTTATCAAGAAAAAATATTTTCAAGAAGGATTCAAAATCATTTAGAGTAAATATAGGACGGTTTGGATCAATTTTGAAACTATTGAGAGAGAATAAATGCAACAAAGTAATATTTGCAGGCAAAATAGATAAACCAAATTTATCAAAATTAAAACTTGATATGACTGGAATTTACTATCTTCCGAGAATTATCAAAGCTTACAAAAAAGGAGATGCCGCTATATTAAAAGAATTAATAAATATTTTAGCTTTAGAAAAAATAAAGGTAATTAAATCTACTTTTTTTACTCCAGAAATATCATTAAAGAAAGGTAGCTATACAAAAAATAATCCAACAAAAGATGACTTAACTGATATTAAGAAAGGTGAAAATATTCTTAAAAAAATTAATGCTTTTGATCATACTCAAGCAATTATTGTAAGGGAAAATTTAATTTTAAAAGAAACCTCAAAGGGTACAAAAGATTTGATTAAAAAGATGAATAAAACAAAAATTAAAAGAGGTGTGTTAATTAAATATCCAAAAAAAAAACAAGATTTGAGAGTTGATTTACCTACTATAGGTTTAGATACTTTAAAAGATTGTAAAAAAGTAGGTCTTAAAGGGATAGTACTTAAAGATAAACAAAATATTTTTCTAGAAAAAAACAAATGTATTAACTTTGCCGTTAAAAATAAGATGTTTATATTAGTAAAATGAAAAAGATTTTTATATTAACAGGAGAAGCTTCAGGAGATAAATTAGCATCGACGGTAATTGAAAAAATTCAAAAAGGAAATAATGATGTTAAGTTTTTATCTGTCGGCGGATCAAATTTAGCAACTTTAGGCATAAATTCAATTTTTAATATTGAACAAATTACTTATATGGGTTTTACAAGTGTTTTATTAAATATTTTTAAAATAAAAAAGAAAATTGATTTCACTGTAAAAGAAATTATCAAATTTGATCCTGATATATTATTTAGTGTAGATAGTCCTGATTTTACTCTTCGCGTTGCTGAAAGAGTAAAAAAAATTAATACTAACATCAAAACTATTCATTATGTTGCACCTCAAATATGGATTTGGAGAGAAGGAAGAGTAAAAAAATTCAAAAATTTTATTGATCACTTTTTATTATTATTTGATTTTGAAAGAAAATATTTTGATAAAGAAAATATTCCAAACACATTTGTAGGACATCCTTTATTAGAAAAAAATAAATCTAAAGTTGATATATCTCATATCTCTAGAGGAAAAAAAATAATTTCTATATTTCCAGGAAGCAGAATGTCAGAGCTAAAAACACTTTTACCGATTTTAATTGATTTCATAAAGTTGATGAATATGAAATTTAAAGATTTTGTTTTTGTATTTCATTCAACATTAGAAAATATAAATTTTATTACTGAAAAATTAGAAAAATCAAATTTAGATAATTGCGATATTGTAGTAGATAAAGATATCAAGTCTGAAGTACTACTCAATTCAATTTTTGCTGTATCAAAATCAGGCACTGTTTCTTTGGAAATTTGTAATGCAAAAGTACCTTCAATTATTATTTATAAGATAAATTACGTTAATTACCTAATAATGAAGTCTCTCGTAAAAGTTAAGTTCGCTAATATTATAAATATAATAAATAAAAGGGAAGTTATTCCAGAACTCTTACAAAATGAGTGTAATGCTAAAGAAATTTATAAATCAACTGTATACTTCTTAAAAAATCCAAAATTTGCACAAAATCAAGTTGAAGAATGTTCAAGAACCCTTGATCAGATAAGACCTCTTAGTTCCTCTAGCGAGGAGGCTGCAAAAGTCTTAAATGAATATCTTATTTCCTAATCTTTTGAGAACCTCGTCTTTACCTAAAGAAAGAATTATATCATAAATACCTGGTCCATATTTTGATCCTGTTAATGCAATTCTTAATGGTTGGCCAACACCTTTAAAATTTGTATTATTAGACTTAATCAATTCATTTACCAATGGTTCTAAATTCTCTCGGTTAAATTTAGATAGATTTTTTATTCTATTAGTAAATTCAGCTATTATTTTTTTTGATGTATCATCTATTAATTTTAAATCTTCATTATTGAACTGAACTTTGTCAGAAAGTAAGAATTTTGAATTATTAAATATATCTTCTAATGTTTTTGCTTTATTTTTAAGAAATATAAGAGATTTTTTTATTTGATTTTCTTTTTCAGGAAGTATTTTTTCTTTATAATTTTCACAAAATTCTTTTAATTGATCAAATAAATTATCCTCTTTCATATTCTTAATATAATACTCATTCATAGATAAAATACGGTTTAAATCTAATTTAGAGGGAGATTTTCCAACACCTTCTAAATTAAAGTGTTTGATACTTTCTTCCAAATTAAAAATTTCTTTATCTTTAAAAGACCACCCCAATCTTAACAAATAATTTCTTAAAGCTTCAGGCATTATTCCAATTTTTGAATAATCATCTAGTGTAGAATCTTTATCTCTTTTTGATAATTTTTTACCTTCTTTTGTATGAATTAAAGGTATGTGGGCAAATTCAGGGAGATCCCAATTCATAGCATCATATATCTGTATTTGTTTAAAAGTATTTATTTTATGATCATCTCCCCTGATAATATGTGTCACTTTCATATCATGGTCGTCTACGGTTACTGATAAATTATATGTCGGGGTGCCATCATTTCTCAAAATTACAAAATCTTCAATTGTATTATTATCTATCTCAACATCACCTTGCACTAAATCTTTTAATTTAGATTTGCCATCTATCTTACTTTTAAATCTAATTACTGGTTTTATGTTTTTTGGAGCCTCGCTTTCATTTTTATCTCTCCATTTTCTGTCGTAAATATATGGAATTTTTTTTTGTTTAGCTCTTGTCTTTTGTTCTTCAATTTCCTCATTTGAGCAATAACATTTATAAGCGTTTCCTTTTTTTAATAGATCCTCTGCAATTTTAACATGACTACTTATTTTGGTTGATTGTATGTACTCATCGCTATCGTAATTTATACCAATCCATTTTAAGGACTGAATAATTTGATTTTGGTATTCTTTTTTTGATCTTTCTTTATCTGTATCTTCTATTCTTAGAAGAAAATTTCCACCCTTATTTTTTGCAAATAACCAATTGAATAGAGCGGTTCTTACCCCACCTATATGAAGCGGCCCCGTAGGTGATGGAGCAAATCTTGTTGCTACTTTTGACATTCATAATGTTTAGACTATTTTTTTAAAAGTTTCTATATAAAGATACTAGAACACCTTGAACTTTTACTCTATCAGGACCAAAAATTTTAGTTTCGTAATTTCTATTTGCACTCTCAAGCGCTATAGTTTTACCTTTTCTTCTAATCCTTTTTAGCATTGCCTCATGATCATCAATTAACGCAACCACAATTTTTCCATTTTCAGCAGTATCAGCTTTTTTTACAATAACTGTATCACCATTATTTATTCCAGCTTCTATCATAGAGTCGCCTTGAACTTTAAGGCCAAAAAATTCTCCATTTTTCTCAATATTTGCTGGAAGGGGAATTCTGCTCACCTCATTTTGAATAGCTTCAACCGGTGTACCGGCTGCAATTTTTCCTAAAACTGGAATTTCGTTTTCATTGTCTGTCGTTTCATCAAGTCCTCCCTTTATTACACTTGGCGAAAATGAATTATAAATATCATTTGCAGAAGCTGTTTCAGGTAATTTTACAACCTCTAATGCTCTTGCTTTATGAGCCAATCTTTTAATAAAACCTCTCTCTTCTAACGCACTTATTAATCTATGTATTCCTGACTTAGATTTAAGATTTAAAGAGCTTTTCATTTCTTCATAAGATGGAGAAACACCACTGCTTCTAAGCTTTTTATTGATGAACATTAATAAATTTTTTTGTTTTTTAGTTAGCATAGAACAAATTACGTACATTTATGTTCTACAAAAGTTCTTATCAATTAACAAGTGAAAAAAATAGAGGAAATATGGGGTCTTTTATCCCTATAATACTGAAAAAATAGAATTATTGTCCAAATTTTTTAATAGTGATTCACCAATAAGAAAAGTTTTGATGGAGGTTTTGTTTGAGATTTCTAATAGTTCGTCTTTTGTTTTTATTCCGCTTTCAGAAATTAAAGGTCCGGGATGAGCAACCAAAACGTCATGAATATCGTAAGTTGTATTTATTTCAGTTTTGAGAGTTTTAAGATTTCTATTGTTTATTCCAATCAAACAATCTTTAAATTTTAATGCTCGTCTGGCTTCTTCAACAGTATGAACTTCAACAATAATTGACATGTTTAATCTCAGCGCCTCTTCATACAATTCATTTGCTACTCTATCAGAAACCCCAGCTAATATGATTAATATTGCGTCTGCTCCATAACTTTTGGCTAAAGATACTTGAAATTTATCGATAAAAAAATCTTTACAAAGAATTGGTAATTTTATTTTCTGTTTGATTTTGCTTATGTGAACTAAATTTCCATAAAAAAAATCTTCTTCAGTTAAAACAGATAAACATGTTGCTTTATTTTTATTGTATGTAGAAGCTATTTCCACAGGGTCATAGTTTTTGATTATTATACCTGCTGACGGACTAGCCTTTTTGATTTCAGCTATAATAGAAAATTGATTATTTTTTATATTTTCTTCAATTTTTTCTTTGAAATCTACAAAAGTATTATTTGCTTTTATTAAATCATTTAAGGATTCTGATGAAATAGTTTTTTTGAGTTTCTCTATTTTTTCAGTTTTTTTTGTAATTATTTTTTCGAGAGTGTTACTGGACATTTTGTATTTTTAGTAGGTGTTTATAAGGAGCTCCAGTTTTAATGAAACCCCTTGCGTAATTATAAGCTAACTCAAAATTTTCATATTTTTCAGATACAACTAATCCTGCAGCAGCATTCATACATACTGCCTTCGAAAAATCATTATCTTCCCCTTTAAAGATATTCAACATTTTTTCAGCATTAAATTTGGCATCTTGTCCTACGAGATTATCAAATTTATCTGCATTTACTTTTAATTTTTCTGGATCTATTATGATTTCTGTTATCTCATTATTTTTCAATTGTACAACATTAGTCTTTGCATACGGTGATATTTCATCTAACCCATCATCACTATTTACAATCCACGCAAATTTAATATCTAAGCTTTTTAAAGCATTTGCGAATACCTTTAAAAGTTTTTTGTCAAAAACGCCAATAACTTGTTTTTTAACTAATGCAGGGCTACTTAGAGGTCCAATCATATTGAAAATTGTTCTTTTTCCAATTTTTTTTCTAGTTGGCCCAACAAATTTCATTGCACTATGGTAATTAGGTGCAAACATGAAACCAAAATTATTTTTATCAATTTGTTGTTCAATTTCATTTGGCTCTAAATTAATATTTATATTAAGAGCTTCCAAAACATCTCCAGATCCACATTTTGATGAAACAGCCTTGTTACCGTGTTTTGCTACTTTAATATCCATACTAGCCAATAATAAAGCTGATGCAGTAGAAATATTTAAAGTGTTCATACCGTCTCCACCTGTACCACATGTATCAATACAATTATTTATATTAACCCGTTTAGATTTCTCTCTCAAAATATAAACACCTCCTGCTATTTCATCTGAGGACTCACCCTTTTTTGACAATAGAGTTAAAAAATCAAATATTTCTTGATCATTAGCTTTTCCTTCCATCAATATTTTAAAAGCCTCTTTACTTTCTAAGAAAGTTAAATCTTGTTTTGCTCCAATTTTATCTATGAATTGTTTCATTTGTTTTTAAATTTAACAAAGTTTTTTAAAATTTTTATACCAAGTTTTGTTTTAATACTTTCAGGATGAAATTGTACTCCATGCACGTTGTATTTTTTATGCTTAATACCCATTATTAAGCCCTCTTTTGTTTCTGCAGTGATTTCGAGGTCTTTTGATAATGTTTTTTTATCAATTATCAAACTATGATATCTAGTTGCTTCAAAATTTTTAGGTAAATTTTTCAGTATTCCGATCTTTTTAGATATTATTCTACTAGTTTTTCCGTGCATCAATTTTTTGGCTTGAATTATTTTAGATCCAAAAACTTGACCTATTATTTGATGTCCGAGGCAAACCCCAAGAATAGGTATTTTGTTATGAATTTCTCTTACAATTTTTAAACAATTTCCAGATTGATTTGGATTACCAGGTCCTGGAGAAATAACAATTCTGTCAAATCCCTTTTTTGTAATATCCGTGGTATTTATTTTATCATTTCTATAAACTTGCACTTTAGTTTTCAGAGAAGACAAATAGTGAAATAAATTGTAAGTAAAACTATCGTAGTTATCAATAAGAAGTATTTTCATTTTTCTAAGGACTTTATTAAAGCTTTAGCTTTATTAATCGTTTCATTATATTCATTTTTTGGTTTACTATCTGCAACAATTCCAGCTCCAGCCTGGACATAAAATTTGTTATTTTTTGTCACCGCCGTTCTAAGGGCTATACAAGTGTCAAAATCTCCATTTGCAGAGAAATATCCAATACCACCAGCGTAGATTTTTCTACTATTTTTTTCAAGTTCATCAATTATTTCCATTGCTCTTATTTTGGGTGCTCCGGAAACTGTTCCTGCTGGAAACCCAGCCATTAAAGCCTCAAATTTTGAGAATTTTTTGTCATAGATACCTATTACATTAGACACAATATGCATAACGTGTGAATATTTTTCAATTTTAAATTTTTCAGTAACCTTTACTGTATTTATTTTTGAAACTTTTCCAGCATCATTTCTACCCAGGTCAAGAAGCATAAGATGTTCAGATAATTCTTTTTTATCATTAATAAGATCTTTTTCTAATAAATCGTCTTCCCTATTATTTTTACCTCTTGGCCTTGTTCCAGCAATTGGTCTAACTGTAATTAAATTATTTCTTAATCTGACTAATATTTCAGGGCTTGCACCTATAATTTGAAAATCATTAAAATTAAAGAAAAACATAAATGGGGAAGGGTTAGTTACCCTTAATTTTTTATAAATTTCAATTGGTTTTTTTGTGAGTTTTGTTTCGAATCTTTGACTTAAAACAACCTGAAATATATCTCCCTTTTTAATATATTTCTTGGCTTTATTTACAATTTGAAAAAATTTTTTTTTTGAAATGTTAGATTTTACTGTGAACTTTTTGATTGAAGTTTGTTTTTGGATTTTTGAAATTTTTGAAGCTATTAACAAACTATTTATCTCATCTTGTATTTCAAAATATTTTTTTTGTAAATCATTGACTTTAATGTCGGAAAAACAATTTTTTATAAAATAAATTTCTTTTTTAATATTATCGTGAATTATTAGGGTTGTTGGTCTTATCAATCTTATATCAGGTAATTTTAAATCATTTTTACATGTATCTTTGATTTTTTCTATATATCTAATGGCGTCATAAGAAAAGTATCCAGCTATCATACTGCATATAGGCGGTAACTTTGATGGTACTTTAAATTTAAAGTTATCGATTATTTCGCTTAAGATAATTTTTGGATTACCTTTAATTATTTTTTTCTTTCCTAATATAATTGAAAAAATTTTCTTTTGACTGAATTCCCATACTTTATCTGGTTTTTTACCAAAAATTGTATATCTACCTTTAATTTTACCTTTTTCAACGGACTCAAAAATAAAACTATTTTTATCCTCTAAAAAATTGTTAATTAAATTCTCAATCTCAAATGAATTTTTGGATTTAATCTTGTAGTATAAAATCTGATTTTTTTTTTTATTA
>CACNVG010000014.1 GCA_902623785.1 uncultured Pelagibacteraceae bacterium | reverse complement strand
ATAAAGTTTACATTTAGTGGCAAGTTTTTTTTTAAAAAATACAAAAAAAAATTTAACTTGAGGTTGTTTTAAAGAGAGTTGATCCTTTTTGTAATTCTAGAAATATTTCTTGATGCATTATTTTTTTTTACAATTCCAGTTTTTGCTATTTTCATAAGTTCTGAATTCAACTTAGGGAGGTAATTTAGAGCCTCTTTTTTTTTCTTGGAAGAAATTAAAGCATTCATCTTTTTTAAAGCATTTTTAAACCGACTTTTACGATTTCTATTCACGGCGGTTTGTTTTTTTATTCTTCTTATTCTTTTTATTGCAGATTTAGTATTAGCCATTGCGAGTTTGTATAACCTTTCGGCTAGACCGGGTCAATAGGTAATTTTACTTTTGACAAACGGAGCATATAAAAGTGGATCTGTTTGAAATTATTTTTCTACTAATTTGCCCAGAGCAATTATTCCGACTACATCTCTTTTTTGCACGATCGTATACTTTAAACTCAGACTGGTAATTACCACTTTTACCTGTGGTACCTTTAAAATCTCTTATTGAAGAACCTCCAAAAAGTATAGCTTTTTTTAGGATTATTTTCGAATACTTAATAATTCTTTTATTCTCGTCTAAATTAATCAGATAAGATTTTTTAAAAGGATTAATCTTCGCCTGGAATAATATTTCATTTACGTAAATATTACCTAATCCAGAGACTAATTTTTGATCTAATAATAAGTTCTTAATATTTTTCGTTCTATTCTTTAAAATTTTACTTAGGTAAGTTTTGTTAAATTCTTTACTTATCGCCTCAGGGCCTATTCTAGTAAAAAACCTTAAATAATCAGACTTACTCATTAAAATCTTGAAAAAACCAAATCTTCTAGGGTCATTGTAAATTAGTTTAAAATTTTTAAATCTAAAAATTATATGATTATGTTTTTTTGGTAAGCTTTGAGACCCATAAAAACTTAAATTAGTGACCTTATTTTTTAAACCTATAAAATGGAGTGTGCCTGACATGCCTAAGTGGATTACGCAATAAAGATGATTATTAAATACCAAAATAAGATATTTTGATTTTCTTTGTATATTTTCTATGATGGCATTTTTGAATATTTTTTCAAAATTCTTGGGTACTTTAAGTCTCAGGTTTCGGTTATTAACTTGAATACTTATTATTTTTTGGTTCTTTACTTGTCTATTTAACGATTGTCTTACTATTTCTACTTCTGGTAATTCTGGCATTAAATATTATATTATATTTTGATAACATTTAAATATGCAACAAAATCTACAAAAAAAAAGAGGTCTTGTAAAAAAGGTTTTTGATAACGTTTATAATAAGTACGACCTAATGAATGATTTCATGTCTTTAGGTATCCACAGACAGTGGAAAAGGGAACTCATCAGACAAATGAATCCCTATCCAGAGAGTAGTTTAATTGATGTTGCATGTGGTACTGGAGATATTGCTAAATTATTTGCTGATAATACATCCAATAAATCAAAAATATTATGTGTCGATTTTAATAAAAAAATGTTGGATGAAGGAAAAAAAAGGTTATCAAATTACAAAAATATAAACTGGAAAGTTTCAAGAGCTGAAAAAATTGATGTACCAAATGAAACCTTTGATTATTATACAATTAGCTTTGGTCTAAGAAATACTAAAAATTTAAATTCAACTATCTCGGAAGCTTATAGGGTTTTGAAAAAAGGGGGTAGATTTTTCTGCCTTGAGTTTTCAAAAATTCAAAATTCAAATTTAGATTTCATTTATAAACAATATTCAAAACTAATACCATTAATAGGAAAATTAGTAGTTGGAAAAAGTGCACCTTATGAATACCTAGTTCAAAGTATTGATGAATTTGTTAATCAAGAAGAATTACTCGATTTAATCAAAAGTAAAAATTTTTACAATGCCAGTTATAAAAATTTGTCTGGCGGTATTGTATCTTTACATACAGGTTGGAAAATATGATCTTTAATAAATTCTTTATACTTTTTAAGATTGGAAGAAAAATTGGCAAATCTAATATAGTTAACATAGTTTCGGAAACTCATAAAATACCAGTATTCATTAAATTATTTTTTAATTTTTTAGCTTTTTCATTTTCAAGTTCAAATGTTACGAAAAGTAAGGGTAAAGAAAACTTGAGTGAATCAATTCAAGAAATGGGAACTACTTTCATAAAACTTGGACAATTCTTAGCTACACGTCCAGATATAATTGGTGAAAAATTATCTAAAGAACTTGAGTCTCTTCAAGATAAATTACCTCCATTTTCAAAAAAGGAGGCGGAAAAAATTATAATTGAAAATTTAGGTCAGTCTAATTTTGATGATATAATTGACTTATCAGAACCTATAGCAGCTGCCTCCATAGCCCAAGTCCATAAAGCTAAAATTAAAGAGGATAATGTAATCAAAAATGTTGCAATAAAAGTTTTAAGACCAAACATAAAGAAAATTTTTAATGATGAGATAGATGCCATTATGTTATTGGCATATATAGTTGAAAGTTTAATCACGAAAACAAAAAGACTTAAACTCATTGAAGTTGTTTTTCTTTTTAAAGAAATAACAAATCACGAGATGGACCTAAGATTTGAAGCTGCAGCTGCAAATGAGTATGCTGAAAATACCAAAAATGATTTAGGATTTTTTGTTCCTAAAATATATTGGAATTTTACAAGTGAAAGTGTTCTTACCTTAGATTGGGTAGATGGTGTATCGATTAGAGAAAAGGACTTGCTCAAAGAAAAAAATATTGAAACCTCTAAAATAGCTACAGATTTAATTCAACATTTTTTAAGACATGCGGTCCGTGATGGATTTTTTCATGCTGACATGCACCAGGGAAATATTTTTATTAATGAGTCTTCCCAAATAGTTCCAATAGATTTTGGTATAATGGGAAGAATAGATAAATTAAGTAGAAGATACTTAGCAGAAATTTTATACGGATTTGTTCGTAGAGATTACAAAAAAGTGGCTGAGGTACATTTGTTAGCCGGATTAGTACCTAAAGGCACATCTGTAGAGGAATTAGCTCAAGCTTTGAGATCTATTGGAGAGCCAATATTTGGTCAAAGTGTTAAAGATATATCTGGTGGTAAATTACTTAAACAACTATTTGATATTACAGAAAAATTTAATATGCAAACTCAGCCACAATTACTACTTTTACAAAAAACAATGGTTGTAGTAGAGGGTGTCGCAAGAAATTTAGATCCAAATAATAATATCTGGGAGACCTCTAGACCTGTCTTGGAGAACTGGTTAAAAGAGACTAAAGATCCTGTCAAGAATATGATGGATACCTTAAAAGACTCTTCTGAAGTGATAAAAAGAATTCCCGAGTTACCTAAAATAATGGATAATGCAAATCAAGCATTAGCATTTTTAGCAAGTGGCCAGATACCCCAAAATACAAATTCTTTTTCCTCTTTTAATGATAAAAAAAACGAGATGAAATCAATTAGAAATCAAAGTATTATTGGTTTATTAGTGCTTGTCTTTTTAGGTGTCATAGTATTTTAATTCTATATGAAATTTTTAGAAAATAAAAAAATATTGATTATAATTACAGGTGGAATTGCCGCTTATAAAACACTAGATCTAATAAGAAAATTGTCAAAGCTCAATTGTGTAATTAAAACAATTTTAACTAAAAGCGGTAAAGAATTTGTAACCCCTTTATCAATTACCTCATTATCAAAGAATAAAGTTTATACAGATTTATTTTCAGTGGAGAATGAAAGTGAAATGGATCATATATCTCTTTCAAGATGGTCTGATTTAATACTTGTCGCTCCAGCTTCTTCAAATTTTCTTACAAAAATTTCTAATGGTTTTTCAGATGATTTAGCGAGCACTGTAATTAAAGCATCAGATAAAAAGGTTTTCTTGTGCCCTGCAATGAACGTGAGAATGTGGGAACATGCATCAAATAAAAAGAGCATAAATACCTTAAAGAGTTATGGCTATAGAATTTTAGGACCAGAAATTGGTGAGATGGCGTGTGGTGAATTTGGAGAAGGAAAGATGCTAGAAGTTGATGAAATTATTAATCAACTTGAACTTTATTTAAAACAAATAAGTAAAAACAAAAAATTAAAAGCGATAGTTACTGCTGGACCTACTCAAGAATTTATTGATCCTGTTAGATTTATTACCAATAGATCTAGTGGTAAGCAAGGATATGAGATCGCTAATTCTTTAGTAGAAAATGGATTTGATACAACCTTGATATCTGGACCTACCAACTTAGAACCGAATGATAATTTAAAATTAATAAAAGTCAAAACTGGTGAAGAAATGTATGAAAAGACTATGGAGTTACTTCCATGTGATCTTGCAATTTTTACAGCTGCGGTATCAGATTTTAAGATAAAAAAATTTAACAAAGAAAAAATTAAAAAAAATAAAGATCAAAGTTTTGATTTAGACTTAAATCCAGATATTTTACAATTGGTTTCTAAAAGTAATACAAAACCAAAATTTGTTGTTGGTTTTGCCGCCGAGTCAGAAAATTTATTCGATAATGCAAAATCAAAACTGGAAAAAAAAGGTTGTGATTTAATTGTTGCAAATGATGTAAGTAATAATGAAATTGGGTTTGAATCAGACTTTAATGAAGTTCATTTGTTTTATAAGGACAAAAACATTGATGATGAAAAAATCCCGAAAAATTTTAAATCTATCATTGCAGATGAACTAATTAAAAAAATTACGAATAAATTTAATTTTTTTAATGATTAAGGTCTTAATAAAAAGATTAAATCAAAAAGTAAAAATTCCCTCTTACAAAACGATAGGGTCTTCTGGAGTTGATCTGGAGGCATTTTTGGAAAATCCAATTGAAATAGGACCAAATAAATCTGCTTTGATTCCAACTGGACTTGCAATTGCTATACCTGAAGACACAGAGGTTCAAATACGTCCAAGATCTGGACTTGCGGCTAAGTCTAGTATTGGAGTGCTCAACTCACCTGGCACAATTGACAGTGATTATCGTGGGGAGATTAAAATTATTCTTTTTAATCATGGTAAAGAAAAATTTTTAGTTAATAATGGAGATAGAATAGCTCAAATGGTATTGATGCCTGTTTTGAAATTTGAGTTTGAGGAAACAAAAGATTTACCAGACACTTTGAGGGGTTCAGGTGGATTTGGATCTACGGGAAAAAAATGAATTTAAAAACAAACGAACTTGAAAGATATTCTCGACAAATAATTATTAAAGATATTGGTATCTCAGGACAAAAAAAAATTAAAAAATCAAAAGTTCTTATTATTGGATTAGGTGGATTAGGGTGTCCTGTTGCAGAATATTTGTGTAGATCTGGAGTAGGCACGATTGGTTTAATCGATCATGATAAGATAGATCTTTCAAATATACATAGGCAATCTATGTTTACCACAAAAGATATTGGTAAATTTAAAGTAAAAGTAGTTAGTGATAGAGTTAAGAATATTAATCCAAACATTAAGATAGAAAGTTACAAAAAAAAATTAAATCAATCAAATGTTGAAAATTTAATAAAGAATTTTGATATAGTGGTAGATGGAACAGATAATTTCACAAGTAAGTTTCTTGTGAATGAATTCTCTAGAAAATTGAAAAAAATTTTTGTGTGTGGCGCGATTAGTAAATTTGATGGTCACATATTTAGTTTTAACTTTTCAAAAGATAAAAGATTGTGTCTAAAATCCTTTTATCAAACGATACCAAACGATGAAGTTTTAAATTGTGAGGCAGATGGTGTTGTTGGTACAATAGCTAGTGTTGTAGGAAGTATTCAGGCAAATGAAGTAATTAAAAATATTGTGGGAATTGGAAAAAGTTTAAATGGCAAGGTTTTAATTATAAACCTTTTAAATCTAGACTTTAGAGTAAGTAACCTTAAAAAGATAAGATGATCAAAAAATTTTTGATTATAAATTTATTTTTATTAAGTTTTTTTTTAACCAGTTCTTATTCAGATAACAATACGTATATGTCACTTAAGAATAAAAAAGTAAATGTAAGGTATGGCCCTGGATTAGATTATCCAATAAAATTTGTATTTAATAAAAAGAATTATCCAGTTGAAATTATAGACGAAAAAGAAAATTTTAGAAAAATTTTAGATTTTAAAAAAAATAGTGGATGGATTCATAGATCTCAGTTAAAAAAAAGTAGTTCATTTATAACGCTAGATACTGTAATTCTTTTTTCTGATAGTACAAAATTTTCAAGACCTATTGCAAAAATTGAATCAGGTAGACTATTAAATAAAAAAAAGTGTAATTTAAATTGGTGTAGAATTGAAACTGGAGAATATAAAGGGTGGGTTTTAAAAGAAAATCTTTGGGGGTTAAATTAAAATGAAATACAAAATTGACGATCAAATTCCCGATTGTGAAGTTTTCCAATTAATTGATGGAAATCCGAAAAAATTTCAAATAAACGACTTTTTTAAAGATAATAAATCTATCCTTTTGGGAATGCCCGGTGCGTTTACATCTGTGTGCTCAAATAAACATTTACCAAGTTATAAAAACAACATTGATAAGATAAGATCCAAAGGTGTTGATAAAGTTTTTTGTATCAGTGTAAATGATCCATATGTAATGGATGCTTGGGCCAAAATTTCAAAAGTTGAGAATGAGATAATAATGTTAGCAGATCCTTTTGGAGATTTTGCTAACAAATTAGGAGTATTAGTAAACAAAGATGCAAAAGGTTTAGGTATGAGATCTAGTCGATATACGATGATTATTGAGAATAAAGTTATTAAATATGTAGCTGTAGAAAAGGAAACAGGAATCTGTGAGCTGTCAGCTGCAGATAATGTTTTATCTAACCTTTAGAGGTCTTTATTTATTTTTGTTGTGAACAAACGTCTTTGATAACCGGTACATTAGCACAATCACCACATTTAGTTAATTGAACTAAACATCCGTCATCTAAAACTTTTACATCAACTTTTCTATCACACTTAGAGCATGTAGAAGAGATTGTAAGTCCACATTTTTTACAGTTGTAATTTTGTAGTTCCATAAAAGAAAAAATAATTGCTGAAAAAATATTTACAAGAAAATATTGTGATAATGATAATTGTTTGCAAAAAAAAAATTTTTTATGCGATTATTTGATTTGAATAATAATCATTCTCAATGATTATTTTTTAGATTTACTTGCCCACCATTTGTCTAAAATAAAATACCAAACAGAGTTAGCGATAGGTTCAACTATAGCGTCAGTCAGAGCAATCGCAAAAGAAACATCTGCAACTAACATTAAAACTGTAATTGCTATTGCAAAGTGACCAACTGTATAAACAATTGTTCTTAATATTGAGCCTCTATTATTACTATATATTTCTTTACTCGCTTCAAATATACCTTTTGTAACTTCAACCATTTATTTAAAAGGACTTTCTAAAACACATGCTACTAAATGTATTCTAGACTGTTCTCCTCCATTAAAAAAATTATGATATTTTGTATTGTTTGTTATCCAAACTTTTCCATCTGCTGGCAAATGTTTTGCAACGTTCTCGATTACCATAGAACACCCTTGATTTGTAATAATTGGTACGTGCAATCTGCACTCGGGATCTTTATGCCAGCTAAGAGTTGATCTTGGCTCCTTTAACAAAAGTCTTACTCTTCCGAGTTTGAACTTTTTACTTAACGTTTCATAAACTTCTTTAAAATAAGTTTTTTCAAACTCTGGTAGAAGTTGCGTATATTTTGACTCATCTATATCAACGTCTCTTGAAACTTCTTTTCCACTTTCGTCTGCAATGGTCCAATATTTGCCCCTTATTTTGTTTCCATTTATCGAGTCCATATCGTTTGGTATCTGATTAAGTGGGATAGCGCCAAAATGTGTAACCCCAGGCGTATTAAATTGTTTTTCTTTAAGAATTATTTCTAAGTCTTTTCTTAATCTATCAATATCAAATTTTAGGTTTGGTACTTCGTAGAAATCTTCAAAAGATACATTAGGAGTGTTTAAAGCAGTTTCCATTTTATTAATTTAATTTAAGGTCAAATCTGTCAGAGTTCATGACTTTTGTCCATGCTGAAACAAAATCATTGATAAATTTATCTAATGAATCGTTGCATGCATAAACTTCTGCTAATGCTCTTAATTGAGAATTTGAGCCGAATATCAAGTCTACTCTTGTACCATGCCATTTAACTTTATTTGTTTTCCTGTCTTTACCTTCAAATAACTGTTCTGAACTATCAGTCTCTTTCCAAGTAGTATTCATATCTAAAAGATTTACGAAATAGTCATTAGTTAATGTTCCAGGTTTTTTAGTGAAAACACCATTTTTTGAATTATCAAAGTTTGTATCAAGAACTCTCATTCCACCTATTAAGACAGTCATCTCTGGTGCTGTAAGACCCATCAACTGAGATTTATCAATAAGTTTTTCCTCAGCTGAAACTTTTGTTTTTTCATCCTTATTGTAGTTTCTAAAACCATCGGCTTGTGGTTCCAACAAACCAAATGAGTGAACATCTGTTTGCTCTTGAGTTGCATCACCTCTTCCAGGTGAAAAGGGAACTTCAATTTTCTTACCGGCCTTTTTAGCAGCCATCTCTATTCCGACATTTCCACCGAGAACGATCAAATCTGCTAATGAAACTGACTTTTTCTTAGAGTTAAATTTGTTTTGGATTTTTTCAAGTGCACTTATAACTTTTGTTGTTTTTCCATTATTATTAACTTCCCAGTTAATTTGGGGTTCTAACCTTATTCTGGCTCCGTTAGCTCCACCTCTTTTATCAGAACCTCTATAAGTAGAAGCAGATGCCCAAGCAGTGCTTACTAATTCAGATACAGATAGTTTTGATTTTGATATTTGAGATTTTAAATCTTTAATATCTTTTGCTTTTAATTTGTATTTTGGTTTTCTAACAGGATCTTGCCAAATTAATTCTTCTTTTGGAACCTCACTACCTAAATAACATGCTCTTGGACCCATATCTCTATGTGTTAACTTGAACCATGCTCTAGCAAAAGCGTCTGCAAATTCGTCAGGATTGTTAAAAAAATGTTTTGAAATTGGACCATAAGATGGATCCATTCTTAATGAAAGATCGGTTGTTTGCATCATTGGTGGATGCATTTTGTTTTTGTCATGTGCATCAGGGACCATTTTAATTTTTTGACCATTTTGTTTAGGCGTCCATTGATGTGCTCCTGCAGGACTTTTTGTAAGTTCCCATTCGTGATTAAACAAACAGTCGAAATAACCCATATCCCATTTTATTGGAGACTGAGTCCATGCTCCTTCAATACCACTACTTATTGTATCAATACCTTTTCCTGATTTGTAATTACTGTTCCATCCAGTTGATTGATCTTGAATTCTTGATGCTTCTGGGTCTGGACCTTTATGAGACTCTGATGCGGCACCGTGTGATTTTCCAAATGTATGACCTCCCGCAACTAAAGCTACGGTCTCATAATCATTCATTGCCATTCTTCCAAAAGTCTCTCTTATATCGTGAGCGGCAAGAAGTGGATCAGGATTTGCATCTGGCCCTTGAGGATTAACATAAATTAACCCCATGTGTGAAGCCCCAAGAGGTTGCTCTAAATCTCTTTTTCCACTATATCTTTCTACACCAAGCATTTCTTTCTCAGATCCCCAGTAGATATCATCCTCTGGCTCCCAAATATCAACTCTTCCTGCTCCAAAACCAAAAGTTTTAAAACCCATTGACTCTAAGGCAACGTTTCCAACCAAAATAAATAAGTCGGCCCACGAAATTTGTTTTCCATATTTTTGTTTGATTGGCCATAATAACAACCTTGCTTTATCTAAATTAACGTTATCCGGCCAAGCATTAAGAGGTGCAAAACGTTGATTACCTGTTCCAGCACCACCTCTTCCATCGCCTGTTCTGTAAGTTCCCGCAGCATGCCAAGCTAGTCTGATAAAGAATGGTCCATAATGACCATAATCTGCTGGCCACCATTCTTGAGAGTCTGTCATTAATTTTTTAAGATCTTTTTTAAGTGCTTTGTAATTTAATTTTTTAAATTCTTTTGAATAATTAAACTTCTTATCCATTGGATTAGTCAAATTAGAATGCTGACTTAATATTTTTAAGTTTAAACTATTTGGCCAAAAGTCTCTGTTTGTTTGACCTCTTCCTGCTGAAAATTTTGCTGATGTACCTGCTCCAGTAAATGGACATTTGCTTAATTCGTTTGATTTGAAGTTTTCGTCTTTAAATTCAGTGCTCATTTAATCTCCTTTATTAATTTATAATTATTCTAAATAAATTTGTCAACAGTTTAGAACTATTATAATGTAGAATTTTGATTATTATTCTGCGTCTTCGACTTTTACTAAGACTTCAACAGACTTAATTTTTTTGCCAGGAATTCTTGTATTAATTTTAACAGGTTCTACATCAGCATCATCTATGTCTATTAGGTCTTTTTGGGTTTCATCATAAAAGTGATGGTGATGCGACGTATTGGTATCAAAATAACTTTGATCAGAATTTATCGGTATCTCTTTTAAGTAACCTTTATTTTTGAAAGCATGGACCGTATTGTAAACTGTTGCTAAAGAAATTTTATCGTTTGTTGCTTTACTAATTTTTTTTACCAAATCGTTTATTGTAAAATGAAAAGTCTTTTCAGTATTAAATAAGATTTCACAAATTTTAATTCTTTGTTTGGTAGGTCTTAAGCCAGAGCTTCTTAATTTATCAATATAATGGCTATTATTAAGCATTGTTATTTATAATAATTCTAAACTAAACCTATATTATATTTAGTTTAAATCAAGTATTAAGGTTATCAAAAAATGAAAAAAAACTCATTCACATATGAGGATTTAATTAGTTGCGGAAATGGAGATCTTTTTGGACCAGGTAACGCAAAACTTCCCTTACCACCTATGCTAATGTTTGACAGGATCACTGAAATTAGCGAGAATAAGGGCACGTTTAGTAAAGGATTAATAATTGCTGAACTGGACATTAAAGATAATCTTTGGTTTTTTGATTGTCATTTTAAAAAAGATCCAGTAATGCCAGGATGCTTAGGTTTAGATGCAATGTGGCAATTAGTTGGATTTTATTTAGGTTGGCTTGGAAATCCAGGAAGAGGAAGGGCTTTGGGAGTTAACACTGTAAAGTTTACTGGTGAAGTTCTAAAAGATGTCAAAAAAGCAATTTATGAAATAAATATGAAAAAAATTCTTAAAAAAGAGGGAGCAACTGTTGGTCTGGCCAATGGGATATTATTAGCTGATGGAAAACAAATTTATACAACAGAAAATTTAAAAGTAGGTTTATTCAAATAATGAAAAGAGTTGTTGTAACTGGAATTGGAGTGGTTTCTTGTTTAGGGAACAACCAAGATGAGGTCTATAAGTCTCTATTACATTCTAAATCAGGAATTTCTTTTTCTGATGAGTACAAAGAGTATAATTTAAAAAGTAACATACATGGAAAGCCAAAAATAAATCTTGAAGATCATGTTGATAGAAAATTTATAAGGTTTATGGGACCTGGCTCAGCATACAATTACATATCAATGGCAGAAGCAGTAAAGGACTCTGGATTGGAAGATAAAGATGTAAGTAATATATCAACTGGGATGATTATGGGTTCAGGAGGACCATCAATTGAAAATGTAATTTTAGCGGCTGACAAAACTAGAGCAAAAAGTCCGAAGAGAATGGGTCCGTTTGTAGTACCACGAACTATGTCAAGCACTGCTTCTGCAACATTAGCAGTTCCATTTAAAATCAAAGGTGTCAATTATACTATAAGTTCAGCATGTGCAACTAGCGGACACTGTATCGGTAATGCGATGGAATTAATTCAGTTAGGTAAACAAAAAATTATTTTTGCTGGGGGAAGTGATGAAGTTCATTTTGCTATGACTGCTATGTTTGATGCAATGACTGCATTATCTTCAAAATACAATGACACACCAGAAAAGGCTTCTAGACCTTATGACAAAACTAGGGACGGATTCGTTATAGCTGGTGGCGGAGGGGTTTTGGTTTTAGAGGAATATGAACACGCAAAAGCAAGAGGAGCAAAAATTTACTCGGAATTGACTGGTTATGGTGCTACCTCTGATGGTTATGATATGGTTGCACCTTCAGGTGAAGGAGCAGTAAGATGTATGAAAATGGCTTTAAGCACTGCAAAAAATAAAATTGATTACATAAATACACATGGAACATCAACACCTGTTGGTGACATTACAGAACTAAAGGCAGTTGGTGAAACATTTAAAGATTATAAACCAAAAATAAGCTCAACAAAATCACTAGCTGGTCACTCATTGGGGGCTACTTCGGTTCATGAGGCAATTTATAGTTTAATAATGATGAAAAATAGTTTTATAGCAGCATCTGCAAATATTACTGACATGGATGATGAAGCTAAAAAGTATCCGATAGTTACTAAAGTTGAAAAAGGTGTTAACTTAGACGCTGTAATGTCTAATAGTTTTGGTTTTGGTGGAACTAACGCAACGCTAGTTTTTGAAAAGGTTTAATTTATGGATTTAATGAAGGGAAAAAAAGGACTAATAATGGGTGTTGCGAATGAGAGGTCTATTGCCTGGGGTATTTCTCAAAAGTTGGCTGAAGCGGGTGCGGAATTGGCATTTACTTACCTCGGGGATGCTCTTAAAAAAAGAGTCATACCTTTAGCAGAAAAATTAAATTCAAAAGTTACATTTAGTTGCGATGTTGAGAAAAAAGAAGAAGTAGTAAAATTATTCGAAGATATTAAAAAACAATGGGGTCAAATTGACTTTGTTGTTCATGCAGTAGCATTTTCAGATAAATCAGAATTATCTGGTGAGTATCTCAATACAACTAGAGAAAATTTTTTAAGAAGTATGTTAATTTCTTGTTTTTCATTTACAGAGGTTGCAAAAGAGGCATCTAAGGTAATGAAAGATGGAGGAAGTATGCTAACATTAACTTATGAATCTACAAAGGCAATCCCAAATTACAATGTTATGGGAGTTTGTAAGTCTGCATTAGAAGCTAGTGTCAAATATCTGGCGAGAGATTTAGGTTCTAAGAAAATTAGAGTAAATGCAATTAGTGCAGGTCCAATTAAAACTCTTGCAGCGTCAGCAATCGGAGATGCTAAATTTTTATATAAATGGAACGAAGATCATTCTTTTTTAAAAAGAAATGTTGATATTCACGATGTAGGAAATTCCGCTTTATATTTATTAAGTCATCTTAGTGGGGGCGTTACCGGTGAAATACACTATGTAGATGCTGGTTACAATAAAGTTGGAATGCCAGATCCAAAAAATATGTCTTAAATTTGATGTTAGAATTAATTTTATCCTTTTTTGTAATAATTGTTATCTTGCTTTACCTGTTCAGACCAACTACCAAAAATGAAAAAGACCACTTTAATGACAGAAATAATTGGAGGGGTGGTTTTTAAAATTATATGTTACTTTTTATAAAACTTCATTTCTATATTTTTATAAGTAAAATGAGAGAAAACTATAGTAATCGTATATGCAATTATTGTATATAAGTGCGCCTCCAAAATTGTAAGATCAAGTACTGTATCTCCT
>CACNVG010000013.1 GCA_902623785.1 uncultured Pelagibacteraceae bacterium | reverse complement strand
AAATTATGTCTTTTCATTGCTCCAGCAAATCCTTTACCAATTGTTTTTGAACGAACATCAACAAATTTTGCATCTTTAAAAATTTCTAAACCAAGTTCATTTCCTTCTTTATAATTATCTAATTTAGATACCCTAAATTCTTTTAAAATTTTTTTTGGTTCAGTATTTCTTTTAGAGAAAAAGCCCTTCATTTGTTTTGAAAGTTTTGAATTTTTAATTTTTCCAAATCCAACTTGAATAGCATTATAACCTCTTTGATCTTTTGAAATTAGTTGAATTATTCTTCCTTTGTCGATTTTAACAGCTGTGACAGGCACCGACTGACCGGATTTATAAAATTCCCTTGTCATACCAATTTTCTTTCCAATAAGTCCAATTTCCTGAATCATATTTTAATCTCCACGTCTACACCTGATGCTAAATCTAGTTTCATTAAAGCTTCAACAGTCTGTGGTGTTGGCTCTATAATATCTATTAATCTTTTGTGAGTTCTTGTTTCGAATTGTTCTCGACTTTTTTTATCAATATGAGGTGATCTTAAAACAGTATATCTTTCTATTTTAGTTGGCAAAGGTATTGGTCCTTTAATGTTTGCACCAGTTCTTTTAACTGTATTAACTATTTCCTCAGTTGATTGATCTAATACTTTATTATCGTAGGCTCTTAATTTTATTCTAATATTTTGTTTATCCATTTGAACCTGTCTTTTTTGTAACTTCATCTTGTACGTTTTGTGGAACTTTATCGTAGTGATCAAAAAACATTGAATATTGTGCTCGTCCTTGTGACATAGATCTTAATGCATTTATGTATCCAAACATATTAGCTAAAGGAACCATAGCTGTAATTACTGTAGCATTACCCCTTTGCTCTTGAGTGTTTATCTGACCTCTTCTACTATTTAAGTCACCAATCACATCACCCATGTAATCCTCAGGAGTTACTACTTCAACTCTCATGATTGGTTCAAGTAATTTTAAAGTTGCTCTGTTACAAGCTTCTTTAAAGCATTGTCTAGATGCTAGTTCAAAAGCTAAAACACTTGAGTCGACATCATGATGTAATCCATCTAGTATTGTCACTTTATAATCAATAATTGGAAATCCGGCTAATATTCCACTGTCAGAAACACTCTCAATACCTTTTTCAACACCTGGTATAAACTCTTTTGGAATAGCACCACCTTTGATTTTACTTTCAACCTCTCTACCTTTTCCAGGTTCTAAAGGTTCAATTGAGAGCTTAACTCTAGCAAATTGACCTGCGCCACCACTTTGCTTTTTATGAGTATAATCAAATTCTGACTGTTTAAGTATTGTTTCTCTATATGCTACTTGAGGGGCACCAACATTAGCCTCTACTTTAAATTCTCTTTTCATTCTATCGACAATTATATCTAAATGAAGTTCCCCCATTCCTTTAATAATTGTTTGTCCAGACTCTTCATCGGAAGTAACTCTAAAAGATGGGTCTTCTTTTGCTAATCTACCTAAAGCCTCTCCCATTTTTTCTTGGTCACCTTTAGTCTTGGGCTCAACAGCAATTTCAATAACTGGATCCGGAAACTCCATAGGTTCGAGTAAAACTGGACTTTCTTCATCAGCTAAAGTATGGCCGGTAATAGTATATTTTAAGCCTGCTAGAGCAACTATATCACCTGCATTAGCCTCTTTTATGTCTTCTCTCGAGTTTGCGTGCATTAAAAGCATTCGTCCGACTCTTTCCTCTTTATCTTTTGATGTGTTGTAAATTCCAGTACCTGATTTAACTGTTCCTGAATATATTCTGATAAATGTTAAAGACCCAACAAATGGATCATTGGCAACCTTAAATGCAAGAGCTGAAAAAGGTGCGTTATCCTCAAATTTCATTTCAACTACATCATCTGACCCAGGTTTTGTTCCCTTAATTGAGCCGATATCCTCTGGGCTTGGTAGATAATCAACAACAGCATCCAACAATGGTTGAACGCCTTTGTTTTTAAATGCAGATCCAGTTAAAACTGGAACGAAATCAAAATTTAAACATCCTTTTCTTACACATTTTATCAAATCTTCATTATTAATTTGATCGCCATTTAAGTAATTTTCCATCAATTTTTCATCTTGCTCTACAGCTGTTTCAACAAGTTCTTGTCTATATTTTTCACATATTTCTTTTAAATCTTCTGGAATTTCTTTTTCTTCCCATGCAGCCCCTAAGTCTTCATTTTTCCAAACAATTGCTTTCATTTTTACTAAATCAACAACACCTTGTAACGATGATTCAATTCCAATAGGAATTTGCATGACCATAGGTTTAGCACCTAGTCTATCTTTAATCATATCTACACATCTAAAGAAATCAGCACCAGTTCTGTCTAACTTATTTACAAAACAAATTCTTGGAACTTTATATTTATCAGCTTGTCTCCATACTGTTTCAGACTGCGGTTCTACTCCAGCTACTCCGTCAAATACTGCTACGGCTCCGTCTAAAACTTTTAGTGATCTTTCTACTTCAATTGTAAAATCAACGTGTCCTGGCGTATCAATAATATTAATTCTATGATCTTTCCAAAAACATGTTGTGGCAGCCGAGGTAATTGTAATACCTCTTTCTTGCTCTTGTTCCATCCAATCCATAGTAGCTGCACCATCATGAACTTCTCCAATTTTATGGCTCTTACCAGTATAATAAAGAATTCTTTCTGTTGTAGTAGTTTTACCAGCATCAATGTGTGCCATGATGCCAATGTTTCTGTACATATTTAGTTTATGAGTTCTAGGCATATTTTCTTACCATCTGAAATGTGCAAAAGCTTTGTTTGATTCTGCCATCTTATGTGTATCCTCTTTCTTTTTAATTGCTGAGCCTCTGTTTTGATAAGCATCAAAAATTTCATTAAAAATTTTGTCAGACATTTTTTTATCTTTTCTTTTTCTTGAAGCATCTATTAACCATCTTATTGCAAGTGCTTGCGATCTTTTTGCTTTTACTTCTACAGGAACTTGGTAGGTAGCTCCACCAACTCTTCTTGATCTTACTTCTACTGTTGGTTTGATATTGCTTATTGCTTGGTTGAAAACTGTGATTGGTTCATCTTTTGATTTAGATTTAATTTTGTCTATTGCATCGTAAACAATCTTTTCAGCAATAGTTTTTTTTCCATCATACATTAGCGAATTTATTAGTTTTGGAATAATTACTGACTTGTATTTCGGGTCAACAACATTGAGTTTTTTAGGAGCACTTTTTTTTCTAGACATTTTTACTTACCTTTTTTTGCACCATATTTAGATCTTTGCTGTTTTCTTCCCGTCACACCTTGGGTGTCTAAATTACCTCTTAAGATATGATATCGAACTCCTGGTAAGTCTTTTACTCTACCACCTCTAATTAAAACAACTGAGTGTTCTTGAAGATTGTGTCCTTCACCAGGAATATAAGAAGTTACTTCATGACCATTTGAAAGTCTTACTCTTGCAACTTTTCTTAAAGCTGAGTTTGGTTTTTTAGGGGTGGTTGTATAAACCTTTACACAAACACCTCTCTTCTGTGGAGATTTCTCTAATGCAGGGACTCTGTCCCTTGCTTTAGGTTTAATTCTTTTTTTTCTTAACAATTGGTTAATTGTTGGCATAATAATATTTTGGAAGAAATACTCTAGTGATCTATGTATGGTAGCGTTTAGTGCTACAAGGGCACTACATTCCAACCAAAATTCTTGGTGAAAATACTACAGTTTTATGATTTGTCAAACTAAAACGTGGAATTTAATGCGAAATTACTATTGATTTACAGGGGTTTCGGGCTGATCAATTTTTTCTTGTTCAGCAATGAATTTTTGATCGTCATCAAGAGCTTTTTTATTCCACTTGTTCTTAATTGAGCCTGTTCCAGCCGGTACTAACCTTCCAACTATGACATTCTCTTTTAATCCAACTAAAGTATCAACTTTACCTCTGATAGCTGCGTCTGTAAGCACACGAGTTGTCTCTTGAAACGAGGCTGCGGAAATAAACGAGTCAGTTTGTAAAGATGCTTTAGTAATACCCATCAAAACTCGTTCACCGACAGCTGGTTTTTTTCCATCTTTTTTAAGTTGTTCATTCATACTATCAAATTTAAATCTATCAATAATTTCACCAGGTAATAAATCTGAGTCACCTGATGTTTTAATCTCAACTTTTTTTAACATTTGTCTTAAAATAGTTTCTATGTGTTTATCATTTATTATTACTCCCTGTAATCTATAAACTTCTTGAACTTGGTTTACAAAATATTCTGTCAATTCTTCAATACCTAGTATTCTTAAAATATCATGTGGCAAAGGCTGCCCATCTAATAAATATTCTCCCTTTTTAATTTCTTCTCCTTGATTAAAATTAATATGTTTGCCTTTTGGAATTAAATAGTTTGAGCTTTCACCATTTGATGAAACGATTGAGACCCTCTGTTTTCCACGAACTTCTTTACCAAAAATTACTTTACCGTTATTTTCTGCGATTATAGCACTGTCTTTTGCCTTTCGTGCCTCGAAAAGTTCAGCTACTCTAGGTAAACCTCCGGTAATATCTTTTGTCTTCGATGTTTCTTTGGGAAGACGCGCTATTACATCGCCAGCAAAGATTTTTTGTCCATCTTTTACTGAAAGAATTGAGTCTGGTACAAGATAATATCTCGCTTCATTGTCGTCAGCCTTTTTAATAATATTACCTTTTTCATCTCTTAGAGTAATTCTCGGTTTTAAATCTGTATTTTTTGATTGAGATCTCCAATCAATTACAGATTTAGATGAAATACCTGTGGTGTCATCTAGTGTTTCGGATAATGAAACTCCGTCAATTAAATCTACAAAATTTACTATTCCACTTTTCTCAGCTATAACTGGAGTAGTATATGGATCCCACTCACAAATTTTTGAATTTTTCTTAACTTTTTCATCATTTTTAAAAAACAGTTTTGATCCATAAGGAACTTTATAAATTGCAATTTGAACACCTTTCTCGTCTTCTAAACTTATTTGTGTATTTCTACCCATAACAATCAAATTTTTCTTAGAGTCTTCAAGAAGATTGGTGTTAATTATTTTTAAAATTCCATCACTTTTACTTACAATTTGAGAGTCTTGTTTAATCGATGCTGTTCCACCAACGTGAAAAGTCCTCATTGTTAATTGAGTTCCTGGTTCACCTATTGACTGTGCAGAGATCATACCAATTGCCTCACCAACATTTACCATTTTACCTCTTGAAAGATCACGACCATAACACATTGCGCAAACACCTTCTTTAGAGCCACATGTAATAACAGAATAAACTTTTATAGATTTTACTCCTGCAGCATCGATTTTCTCACAGTCCGCCTCATCAATCATATGCCCTTTCTTAATAACTATTTCACCAGAAATTGGGTTTTTTACATCTGCAGCTACTACTCTGCCTAAAGCTCTCTCTGATAAACTTACGATTATGTTTCCAC
This sequence comes from uncultured Pelagibacteraceae bacterium, assembly GCA_902623785.1. Classification (GTDB taxonomy): domain Bacteria; phylum Pseudomonadota; class Alphaproteobacteria; order Pelagibacterales; family Pelagibacteraceae; genus Pelagibacter. The sequence continues at coordinate 11,882 of CACNVG010000013.1, read as the reverse complement.
CTTCAATAATTTCTGATAAAGTTATGTTTCCCCGGCTTTTGCTATCACAATCTTTTTTTGTTACAGTTAAATCTTGAGCAACATCACATAATCTTCTTGTTAAATAACCAGAGTTAGCAGTCTTTAAAGCTGTGTCAGCTAATCCTTTTCTAGCACCGTGTGTTGAATTAAAATATTCAAGCGCTGTTAGACCTTCTTTAAAATTAGATGTAATTGGTGACTCAATAATTTCACCTGATGGTTTTGCAATTAAACCTCTCATACCGGCCAATTGTTTCATTTGAGCGGCCGAACCTCTTGCTCCAGAGTCTGCCATCATGAAAACAGAATTAATATCTAATCCTTTTTCAGATTTGTTAGTTGCTGATATTCCTTTCATCATTTCAGATGCAATCTTATCAGTACACTTAGACCAAGCATCTACTACTTTATTATACTTCTCTCCTCTAGTAATTAACCCTTCGGAATACTGGTTTTCATAATCTTTTATTAATTGTTTAGTTTCATCGATTAACTGTTCTTTATTATCAGGTATAATTAGATCATCTTTACCAAAGGAGATACCTGCCTTAAACGCATGCTTAAATCCCAAATCTTTCAACTTATCACAAAAAATTACAGTACTTTTTTGACCTGTATATCTAAAAACAAAATCGATTATCTCTGAAACAACTTTTTTAGGCAAAACTCTATCAATTAAAGAAAACTTAATATCTTTATTTTTTGGTAAAAGATTTGCCAATAGAAATCTACCAGCTGTACTAGTATGTTTTTCAAATACCTCGTTACCTTTTTCATCGACTGTTTCAAATCTAGATATAATTCTAGAGTGTATTTTTATTTTTCCAGACTCTAAACCTTGCTCAATTTCAGAATTATTTACAAAATAACCTTCAATTTTTTTCTCTTGATATGGCGGAAGAGACAAATAATAAATTCCAAGTATCATATCTTGACTTGGAACTATAATTGGCTTTCCGTTTGATGGACTTAAAATGTTGTTCGTAGACATCATTAAAACTCTAGCTTCTAATTGAGCTTCTAAACTTAATGGAATGTGTACTGCCATTTGGTCTCCATCAAAATCAGCATTGAACGCAGCACAAGTTAGAGGGTGCAATTCAATTGCATCTCCCTCTATCAATTTAGGTTCAAAAGCCTGAACACCTAATCTATGAAGTGTTGGCGCCCTATTAAGTATAACAGGATGTTCTCTTACAATAATTTCCAAAGCATCCCAAACAGCATTGGTTTCTTTTTCAACTAGTTTCTTTGCTTGTTTAATTGTTGAAGCTAAACCAAGTTTATTTAGTCTCGCATATAAAAAAGGTTTGAATAATTCTAGGGCCATTTTTTTTGGCAAACCACATTCATGGAGTTTAAGATCAGGACCGACTACTATTACTGACCTCCCAGAATAATCTACCCTTTTACCTAATAGGTTCTGTCTAAATCTTCCTTGTTTGCCTTTAAGCATTTCTGCTAAAGATTTTAGTGGACGTTTTCCAGTTCCAGTAATTACTCTTCCTCTTCTTCCATTGTCAAAAAGTGCATCAACAGACTCTTGCAACATTCTTTTTTCATTTCTAACAATTATATCCGGAGCTTTTAAATCCATTAATCTTTTAAGACGATTATTTCTATTTATTACTCTTCTATATAAGTCGTTTAAATCCGAAGTGGCAAATCTACCTCCATCTAATGGTACCAAAGGTCTTAATTCAGGTGGAATAACTGGTATTACCGTTAAAATCATCCATTCAGGTTTATTTCCAGTTTTAATAAAAGAATCTATTAATTTTAATCTTTTAATTGATCTTTCCTCAGAAACTTTTGATTTAGTTTCATTTATATTCTTAACTAAAATTTCTCTCTCTTTTTCTAGATCGATATTTTTTAATATTTCAAGAATTGCTTCAGCACCAATACCGGAAGTAAAAGCTTCTTCACCAAAATCATTTTGATACTTTATTAGTTCCTCCTCAGATAATAACTGATTTTTCTTTAAACCTGTCAATCCAGGTTCAATTACAATAAAGTTTTCAAAATAAAGAACTCTTTCAACTTCTTTAAGCTTCATATCGATAGCTAAAGAGATTCTACTTGGTAATGATTTTAAGAACCAAATATGAGCAACTGGAGTTGCTAAATTTATGTGACCCATCCTTTCTCTTCTTACATTTGATTTTGTAACCTCCACTCCACACTTTTCACAAATGATCCCTCTAAATTTCATTCTCTTATACTTACCGCATAAACACTCATAATCTTTAATAGGCCCAAATATTCTTGCACAAAACAATCCATCTTTTTCAGGTCTAAAAGTTCTGTAATTGATGGTTTCAGGTTTTTTGATTTCTCCATAAGTCCAAGATTTAATTTTTTCAGGACTTGCTAGTGATATTTTTATACTACTGAAATTTTGAGAGTCTTGAATATCAGAACTCTTGAATAAATCTTTTAAATCTTTTTTCACCTAATTAAGCTCCACATTTAATGCTAATGACTTTATTTCTTTTACTAATACGTTAAATGACTCAGGAATTCCTGACTCGAAATTTTCTTCACCTTTTACAATGGTCTCATAAACTTTTACTCTACCAGCTACATCATCTGATTTAACAGTCAGTATTTCTTGAAGCGTATAAGATGCTCCGTAAGCTTCCAATGCCCAAACTTCCATTTCTCCGAATCTTTGACCACCAAGTTGTGCTTTACCGCCCAATGGTTGTTGGGTTACTAAACTGTATGGACCAGTCGATCTTGCATGAATTTTATCCTCAACCAAATGATGAAGTTTTAACATGTAGATAGTTCCAACAGTTACATTTCTATCAAATTTTTCACCAGTTCTCCCATCCCAAAGAGTTGTTTGTCCAGACCCCGGTAAATTTGCTAAATTAAGCATTTCAGTTACATCTTTTTCTTTAGCGCCGTCAAATACTGGGGTTGAAATTGGAACACCGTTCATCAAATTTTCACAAAGATCAGAAAATTCATTTTTAGTGAGCTTTTCAATAGAATTCTCAAGTATTTCTTTCCCATAAACAGACTTTAAAAACTCTTTAATTTTTTGAGACATCTCAAGTTTTTTTTGATTTTCATTTATAAGATTTTTTAATTTATCCCCCAGTTCCGAACAAGCCCAACCTAAGTGGGTTTCTAAAATTTGTCCAACATTCATACGGCTTGGTACACCTAACGGATTTAAAACAATGTCTACGGGTTTCCCATTTTCTCTATAAGGCATATCTTCAACCGGTACGATCTTGCTAACAACGCCTTTGTTCCCATGTCTACCTGACATCTTATCGCCAGGTCTTAATCTTCTTTTAATAGCTACAAAAACTTTTACCATCTTCATCACACTCGGAAGTAAATCGTCACCCTGTCTAATCTTTAAAACTTTATCCTCAAATCTTTCTTTTATATCTTGATTTGCATTTTGATATTGTTCTCTTAATTTCTCTAAAATATTTTGTTTACTTTTATCTTGAAGTAAAATCTTAAATATTTCTGAAATTGGTATCTCATTTATATTGTTTTGATCTATAATATCACCTTGATTTAGGTTTTTAATTTTTTTTGTAAGTTTAGCGCCAGTCAATACTTGTGTAGCTCTTTGTTTTATGCTTCTCTCTAAAATTTCTTCTTCCACAATTTTATCTTGTTGTACTAAATCTATCTCAGCTCTCTCTATTGTAATTGATCTTTCATCCTTTTCTATACCATGACGGTTAAAAACCCGCACATCAACAACAATACCTCCACTCCCGCTAGGCATTTTTAAAGATGTGTCAGTCACGTCTATTGCTTTTTCACCAAAAATTGATCTTAAAAGTTTTTCTTCTGGTCCAGATGCTGTATCACCTTTAGGGGTGACTTTACCTACCAAAATATCCCCTGGCTTTACCTCTGCTCCAATATAGACTATTCCAGATTCATCTAGGTTTTTTAATGCTTCCTCATTAACATTCGGAATATCTCTAGTAATATCCTCTTCACCAAGTTTTGTATCTCTTGCCATAACCTCATATTCTTCAATATGAACAGATGTGAATACATCGTCAGTTACGCATCTTTCAGAAATTAATATAGAGTCTTCAAAGTTATATCCTTGCCATGGCATGAAGGCTACTGTTACGTTTTTTCCCAATGCTAATTCACCAGTTTTTGTTGATGGGCCATCTGCAATTATATCTCCTTGTTTAACTTTATCTCCTACTCTAACTAAAGGTTTTTGATTTATACAAGTGTTTTGGTTAGACCTTTTGAATTTTTGTAAATTATATATATCCACACCTGACTTTGAAAAATCTGTTTCACTCGTGGCTTTAATCACTATTCTTTTTCCATCAATTTTATCAACTATACCGTCTCTTCTAGCTACTATAGTAACTCCAGAGTCTAAAGCTACATCACTTTCAATTCCAGTACCCACCAAAGGTGATTCTGGTTTTAAAAGTGGAACAGCTTGTCTCATCATATTTGAACCCATTAAAGCTCTATTTGCATCATCATTCTCTAAAAATGGAATTAAAGAGGCTGCTACAGAAACTAATTGTTTTGGAGATACATCAACATAATCAATATTTTCAGGTTTTGATAAAATAAAATTTAAATTCTGTCTACTTGAGATTAAATCCTCCGTAAATTTTCCCTTTTTATCAACTTTAGAATTTGCTTGAGCAATTGTAAATTTAGTCTCTTCCATCGCAGAAAGATATTCAATTTTATTTTGAACAACACCATCTATGACTTTTCTATATGGTGACTCTATAAAACCGTATTTGTTAATTTTTGAATATGTTGAAAGACTATTTATTAAACCAATATTTGGTCCCTCTGGAGTTTCAATTGGACAAATCCTTCCGTAATGAGTTGGGTGAACATCTCTTACCTCAAAACCTGCTCTTTCTCTTGTTAATCCACCTGGGCCAAGAGCTGATACTCTTCTTTTATGCGTTATTTCGGAAAGTGGATTGGTCTGATCCATAAATTGGGATAATTGAGAAGTTGCAAAAAAATCTTTTAGAGAAATTGTCAAGGGTTTTGCATTAATTAAATCTTGAGGCATAGCAGACTCAACATCTAAAGTGCTCATTTTTTCTTTAATAGCTCTTTCCATTCTATAAACCCCTATACGTGCTTGATTTTCTACAAGCTCTCCAACTGATCTTACTCTTCTATTTCCTAAGTGATCAATATCGTCAACCTCATCCTTACCATCTCGCAGATCTAACATTTTTTTGATAATTTCAATAATATCATCGTTTCTTAATATTGTTATCTTATCAGAGCAATTAAGATTTAAACGTGAATTCATTTTTACGCGTCCAACATCAGATAAATCATATCTATCAGAACTAAAAAAAAGATTGTTAAAAATTTGAGTTGCAATTTCTATAGTTGGTGGTTCTCCGGGTCTTAAGACTTTATATATTTCGTTGATAGCATCATTTTTAGTTTCATTTTTATCATTAAAAAGTGTTTGTAATAAATAAGGACCTTTGTTAATAGAATTTGTATAGGCTACTTCTAACGAGTTAAGTTTATTTTCAATTAATTTCTCGATTATAGTTTCATTTAATTCAGTTCCAATCTTAAATTCGTCTTCTGCAATTTTAATATTTTTAATTAGATATCTTCCAAAAAGGTATTGATTTGAAACATATATTTCTTTTAAACCTTCAGATTGTAATTTTTTTGCTTTTAAAAAATTAATTTTCTCACCAGTTTTAATAACAATTTTTTTAGTTTTAACATCAACTATTTCCTCTGAAAAGTTTTTAGACTTATAATTTTCAGGGTTAAACTTAGTTTTCCATTTTTTTTCTTTTTCATCATATGTGTAAATTTCTTTATCATAAAATTCATTTGCAATATCGATTTTACTATAGCCCAATGCTAGTAACAAAGTTGAAACTAGTATTTTTTTTTTTCGGTCAACTCTGAAATAAAGTAAATCCTTTACATCAAACTCAAAGTCTAGCCATGATCCTCTATTAGGTATAACTCTACAATTAAAAAGAAGTTTACCGCTAGCATGTGATTTTCCTTTATCATGATCAAAAAATACACCCGGGCTCCTATGCATTTGATTTACTACTACCCTTTGAACACCATTGGTTATAAAAGTACCACTATTAGTCATCATAGGTACCTCGCCCATATAAACCTCTTGTTCTTTCGCAGATAAAATATCTTTTGTGTTATTCTCTTGATTTATTTCGTAAACTACCAATCTTAAATTACACTTTAAGGCTGATGAGTAAGTTAAACCTCTCTGTATACATTCCTCTACATCAAACTTTGGTTTCTCTAATCTATAATTTATATATTCAAGTGTAGCTTTATCATTTAGATCTTCTATTGGAAAAATACCTTTAAAAACCCTATCAAAACCTTTTATGAATTGTGGCTCTACTTGATCTTTGTATTCTGTGAGCTCTTTGTATGAATTTTTTTGGACCTCTATTAGGTTTGGAATAGATAAACCCTCTTTTAGTTTTCCAAAATTTTTTCTAATATGTTTTTTCTTCGTAAAAGATAATTGCATCTAATCCTACTGCTCAAATAAATTTAAGCAGCCTATAATTTTTTTAATTCTTTACTTAAGCTCTACTTTAGCGCCGGCTGCCTCGAGTTTTTTCTTCATCTCTTCAGCATCTTTTTTGCTTACACCAGATTTAATTTCTTTGGGTGCACCCTCAACTAAGTCTTTAGCTTCTTTTAAACCAAGTGCTGTAACTGCTCTAACTTCTTTAATAACGTTAATTTTTTTATCTCCAGCTGAGGTTAGTACAACTGTAAATTCACTTTTCTCTTCTGCAGGTGCTCCTCCAGCTGCAGCTGCTGCTGGTGCTGCTACCGCTGCTGCTGCTGTAACACCCCATTTTTCTTCAAGTTGTTTTGATAATTCTGCTGCTTCTACTACAGTTAATTTAGATAGTTCGTCTATGATTTTATTTAAGTCCGCCATAACAAATATGTCCTAAGTTATTTTTTTGATTTTTCGAGCGCTAAAATAGCGATTTTTGAGCCAGGTGCAAGCAAAATACTTGCGATTTTTTGTGCTGGAGACCTTAAAATACCAACAATTTTTGCTCTTGCTTCATCTAGGGATGGTAAAGTTGCAATATTTTTAACACCAGCGACATCCAGTAAGTCTTGACCCATTATACCACCAAGAATTTTTAGGTTTTGATTCTCCTTTGAAAAATTAGTTAAAATTTTTGCTGATGTTATCGCATCATCTGACATTGCGACCGCTGTTGGACCTGTAAATAAGTTTGATAAGTCTTTTCTACTAGTTTTTTCCAATGCTAGTTTAGTTATTCTATTTTTTGTAATTTTAAATTGTATTCCATGTTCACGCATTTTTTTTCTTAAATCATCAAGTTGTTTCACTGTTAAACCTTGATAATGAGCAACGATTACTGCTTCAGCTTTATCTAGCTGTGTTGTCATCTCTTTTATATAAACCTGTTTTTTTTCTTTGCTCATCATAATTAAAAGCTCTTTTCTAATTTTATCTTATATGAAACACCCATTGTGGAAGTAATATAAGTAGATTTGATTAAATCACCTTTTATTGTAAGGTTTGATTTTTCTTTTTCTAGTGAATTGATAACTGCATTAAAATTTTTAATAAGTTTTTCGTCAGAAAAAGATTTTTTTCCTATACTTAGACCAATGTTTCCATCTTTGTCATTTTTCAATTCAACTTGACCTGCTTTTGTATTCTTAACTGCTTCACCAATTTTTTCTGTGACGGTTCCTAATTTTGGATTAGGCATAAGACCTTTGGGTCCTAAAACTTTTCCTAATTTAGATAACTTTAACATCATAGATGATGAACAAATTAATTTTTCAAAGTTCATTTCTCCATTTTTTATTTTTTCTATTAAATCATCTCCTCCTACAATTTCTGCTCCAGCATCTTTAGCTTCTTTAAATTTACTCTCTTCACACACAACTGCAACTTTTACTTTTTTACCAGTTCCACTTGGAAGATTGACCATAGATCTTAAATTAATTTCATTCTTTTTTTGTTTGTTATTAATTAAAATGTTCAAATCTAGAGACTCATCAAACTTTGTGGTACAGTTTTCTTTTATCTTAGATAGTAGATTATTTATAGGCTCAGCCTTTAAGGAATTGGTATTCTTTGGAAGTTTTTGAAATCTTTTTGAACTCATTAATCTTTAACCTCAATTCCCATTGATCTAGCAGACCCAGCTATTATTTTTACAGCTTCTTCTAAGTCATGAGCATTTAAATCAACCATTTTCTTTTTTGCTATTTCCTCTGCTTGTTTTTTTGTTATAGAGGCAACAATATTTCTTCCAGGTTCTTGAGAACCACTTTTTAATTTTGCCGCTTCTTTAATAAAGTGTGATGCCGGTGGTGATTTTATAATAAAATCAAATTTTTTGTCTTTATAAACTGTTATTACTACTGGAACTGGTTTTCCCATAAAGTTTTTAGTTTTTTCATTAAATGCTTTACAAAATTCCATTATATTTATTCCTCTTTGTCCTAAAGCTGGCCCAACAGGTGGTGCGGGATTAGCCTGGCCACCTTTAATTTGAAGTTTAACATATCCGCTTATTTCTTTTTTCGCCATTAACTTACCTTCTCAATTTGGTTAAATTCTAAATCAACTGGAGTTGGTCTTCCAAAAATAGATACTGAAACTTTTACTCTTGATTTTTCCTCATCAATATCTTCAATCATTCCTGAAAAGGATGCAAAAGGTCCGTCCACAACTTGAACTTTTTCTCCTACAGAATAATCTATTGTTGATTTAGATTGTGCTACACCATCTTTTATTTGCCCTAAAATTTTTTCTATTTCTTCATTAGATACTGGGACAGGAATTCCTTTGCTACCTAAAAACCCACTAACTTTTTTAATTCCTTTAATCATATGGTAAATATTATTATCCATTTCACTTTTAATTAGCACATATCCAGGAAAATACTTCTTTTTTCTTTGAACTCTTTTGCCCCTTTTAACTTCAGTTACATCGTGTGTAGGAACTACAATTTCTTCAAATTTGTCTGATATTTTAGCTTTATCAGCTTCCTCTTTAATTAGTTGAGCTACTTTTGTCTCAAAACTTGAGTGGGATTGAACTATGTACCAATTTTTCATTATATTCCTAAGTTTAATATTATTTCTAGAAAAAATTTATAAAACTGATCCAGAAGCAAAAAAAATATAGAAGCAATGACAGCCATAATCACAACCATTATAGTTCCTTGAATAGTTTCTTTACCTGTTGGCCATGTTACTTTAAAAGCCTCTTGCTTAACTTCTTGCAAAAATTTTAAAGGGTTTCTCATTTTTATTCTCCAGTTATTATTGGCAGGAGCGGAGGGAATCGAACCCCCAACCTCCGGTTTTGGAGACCGGCGCTCTACCAATTGAGCTACACTCCTATTGGAGCTTACTCTATAATCTTAGTAACTACTCCAGCTCCTACAGTTCTGCCACCTTCTCTAATAGCAAAGTTTAATTTTTCACTCATTGCTATTGGTGTAATCAGTTTAACTGTAAATTTCGCATCGTCACCAGGCATTACCATTTCTGTTCCTGATGGTAGTTCAACTTCACCTGTAACATCCGTTGTTCTAAAATAAAATTGTGGTCTATATTTTGTAAAGAAAGGAGTGTGTCTTCCACCTTCCTCTTTTTTTAACACATAAGCTTGGGCTTCAAACTTTGTATGAGGAGTCACCGACCCTGGTTTACAGAGTACTTGACCTCTCTCGACATCAGTTCTTTCTACACCTCTAAGAAGAGCACCAATATTATCACCAGCTTCTCCTGTATCTAGAATTTTTCTAAACATTTCTACTCCAGTACAAACTGATTTTTTTGTGTCTCTGATACCTACTATTTCAATTTCCTCTCCAGTTTTAACAACACCTTGTTCAACTCTCCCTGTAACAACTGTACCTCTTCCAGAAATTGAGAATACATCTTCAACAGGCATTAAAAAAGGTTTGTCTTTTGGTCTGTCAGGTTGAGGAATAAAATCATCTACAGCTTTCATTAGTTCCATGATTGCATTCTTTCCAATGGCATCGTCTTTTCCTTCAACAGCTGCTAGCGCTGAACCTTTTATTATTGGAGTTTTGTCTCCTGGAAATTTATATGATGTTAATAATTCTTTTATTTCTTCTTCAACTAAGTCTATCATTTCTTTATCATCAACTTGATCAACTTTATTTAAGAAAACTACAATTGCTGGAACACCTACTTGTCTTGCTAAAAGAATATGTTCTTTTGTTTGTGGCATTGGACCATCAGCAGCATTAACAACTAAAATAGCTCCATCCATTTGTGCTGCACCAGTAATCATATTTTTTACGTAGTCAGCGTGACCTGGACAGTCTACGTGTGCGTAGTGTCTTTTTTCAGTTTCGTACTCAACATGGGCTGTTGAAATTGTAATACCTCTCTCTTTTTCTTCAGGGGCTTTATCAATTTGATCATAAGCCGTGAATTGGGCTCCACCTTTTTCTGATAATACTTTTGTTATAGCCGCAGTTAAAGTTGTTTTACCGTGGTCTACGTGTCCAATTGTACCTATGTTACAATGTGGTTTACTCCTATTAAATTTTTCTTTCGACATTCTTTTATCCTTACTTTTCTTTTTTTTAATAATTTGGAGCGGGTAAAGGGAATCGAACCCTTACATCCAGCTTGGAAGGCTAGCGTTCTACCATTGAACTACACCCGCAAAACCAAGTTAACACTCCAATTGTTTAAATTTTTTGAATGGTGGAGGGGGAAGGATTCGAACCTTCGAAGACCGAAGTCAACGGGTTTACAGCCCGCCCCATTTGACCGCTTTGGTACCCCTCCTAAAATATAGGGGAAAGCGTCCCCTTGTTCAAAAAACCTTTAAACAACAGGGGTTTTATATATTTTTATTAAACAATTGCAATATGTGAAATAATGAGAAAATACTAAAAAATTAAGTAAAAATGCAAAAAATATGACAAATACAAACTTTTTTATTGTTGGAAAGCATCCTGTAATAGAAGCTCTGAAAAACCCTCAAAGGAAAGTATTGAGGCTATTTTTAACTGAAGAAAGTAAAAAAAATATTCACAGAATAAGTCCAAAAAGAAATTTAATAAGGGACGTAAAGGTTTTTTTTAAAACAAAAAAAGAGTTAGATAAATATTGTAAAAATGAACAAATTCTCCATCAAGGATATGTGGCAGAAGTTGAGAAATTAGAAGAAAAAAGTTTAAAAGAATTTATAAAAACTAAAAGCAATATAACTTTAGCTTGCTTAGATGGTGTAACAGATCCAAGAAATATTGGGTCGGTAATTAGAAGTGCTGCATCCTTTAATATTGATGGTATTATTGTTAAAGAAAGATTGTTCCCTGAAAGCAGTAAATCAATGTATAAAGCCAGTTCTGGTTCAATTGAGTACTCTAATATTTTTAAAGTTGCTAATATAAATAGTACTTTAAAATTTCTTAGAGAAAAAAATTTTTGGGTTTATGGTTTTTCATCAGAAGGTCATGAAGATTTCACTAATTATGACTGGAAAGGTAATAATGTGCTTTTATTTGGATCCGAAGGATACGGATTAAAAGAAAAAACATCAAAATATATTGATTATCCCGTGAGAATTAAAATTAACGATAAAATTGAAAGTTTAAACATCGCAAATAGTGCATCTGTTGTTTTTTTTCATATAAACAAGGCAAAAAAAAATCTTGATTAGTAATAAAATTCTTATAAAAAAAGTGTGCGCCCTTGTAGCTCAGCTGGTAGAGCAATTGATTTGTAATCAATAGGTCCGCGGTTCGAGTCCGTGCGGGGGCACCACTATTAATTAATTAGTTCTT
>CACNVG010000012.1 GCA_902623785.1 uncultured Pelagibacteraceae bacterium | reverse complement strand
TTCCACAAAACTATTGTTTGCCGATGTGAATTCTCAAAATATTTTAAAAAATGATAATATTAAAAATGGAGAATCTTTGAGTGTTTTGATAGGACCTGAAGGTGATTTTTCACCAGCTGAACGCGAGTCGATTTTGAAAGTTCCTAATGTGAAATCTTTTACTATATCTAAGAATATTTTAAGGTCAGATACTGCCGTTATAACCGCTATTTCATTAGTGAATTTCGTCTATTTCAATTCATAATTGTCGCATTAATTGAATTTGTTAATTGAATTAAAAACTGTATAAAAACGAAATAAAAATGCTTAAAAAATTATTATACACTTTTGTTTTATTAATATCTTCTACCTCATATGCTAACGAGCCAAAAGATTGGCAGCTAGGATTTCAAAAACCTGCCTCTCAATCTATGTATGAAATTGTAAAATTTCATGACTATATGTTGGTGCCAATAATTGTTGCAATAAGTGTATTTGTTTTATTTTTGATGGCTTACACATGTATAAGATTCAGAGCTTCAAGAAATCCTAATCCATCTAAAAGAACTCACAATGTTGCTGTTGAAATACTTTGGACACTCATTCCATGTTTAATTCTAATTGTAATGGCAGTTCCATCTTTTAAAATTCTATATTCACAAGACACAATCCCTAAAGCTGATGTTACAATTAAAGCCATAGGTTACCAATGGTATTGGGGCTATGAATATCCTGATGAGAATATAATTTTTGACTCTTACATGGTAGAAGAAGAGGATTTAAAACCAGGTCAACCTAGACTTTTGGCAGTTGATAACGAAGTTGTAGTACCAGTAAACAAAGTTGTTAAAGTTTTAATAACAGCGAATGACGTTTTACATGCTTGGGCCTTACCATCATTTGGAGTAAAAAGAGACGCAATGCCTGGAAGAGTAAATGAAACATGGTTTAAGGCAGATAGGGTTGGAACGTATTACGGACAATGTTCAGAATTGTGTGGTATTAAACATGCATTCATGCCAATTACGGTTAGAGTTGTAACAGATGAAGAATATAACGCTTGGTTAGAGGAAGCCAAAATAAAGTTTGCAAAAGAAGAAATAAATAATAATAAAACCAAATTACTAGCGAAAAATTAATATGACAACAGTTGCTTCACAAGATCATTCACATCATCATCCAACAGGATGGAAACGATGGGCTTATTCAACAAATCATAAAGACATAGGTACAATGTATTTAATTTTTGCGATTATTGCTGGAATAATCGGAACTGCTTTTTCAGTTTTAATGAGAATGGAGTTGATGCATCCAGGAGATGGAATACTAGGTGGCAATTATCACTTATATAATGTTTTAGTAACTGGTCACGGTTTGATAATGATTTTCTTTATGGTCATGCCGGCAATGATTGGTGGTTTTGGAAATTGGTTTGTACCAATTATGATAGGCGCACCTGATATGGCTTTTCCAAGAATGAATAATATATCTTTTTGGTTACTACCAGTGTCATTCATTTTATTACTTTCATCGATATTTGTAGATGGACCTCCGGGCGCACAAGGTGTAGGAGGAGGTTGGACAATCTATCCACCACTGTCATCTAAAACTGGTCAACCAGGTCCTGCAATGGATTTAGCAATACTTAGTCTTCATATAGCGGGAGCTTCTTCAATACTCGGTGCTGTAAATTTTATAACTACGATATTAAATATGAGAACACCAGGAATGACTTTGCATAAGATGCCATTGTTTGCTTGGTCAATTCTTGTAACAGCCTTTTTATTACTTTTATCTTTACCAGTTTTAGCTGGAGCAATAACAATGTTGTTAACAGACAGGAATTTTGGAACAGCATTCTTTGATGCGCAAACAGGCGGAGATCCACTTTTATTTCAACATTTATTTTGGTTCTTTGGTCATCCAGAGGTTTATATTTTGATTTTACCAGGTTTTGGAATGATAAGTCATATTGTTTCAACTTTTTCTAAAAAACCAGTTTTTGGATATTTAGGTATGGCTTACGCGATGGTCGCGATTGGTATTGTTGGTTTTGTAGTTTGGGCACATCACATGTATACGGTAGGATTGAACACTGATACAAAAGCATATTTTCTAGCAGCAACAATGATCATTGCTGTTCCCACAGGAATAAAAATTTTCTCTTGGATAGCAACTATGTGGGGTGGCTCTATATCTTTTAAAACTCCAATGATGTGGGCTCTTGGTTTTATTTTCTTATTTACAGTCGGAGGTGTTACTGGCGTAGTTCTAGCTAACGCTGGTGTTGATACAGCCTTACACGATACATATTATGTAGTAGCACACTTTCATTACGTATTGTCTCTCGGAGCAGTTTTTGCAATTTTTGCAGGGTTCTATTATTGGTTTGGAAAAATGTCTGGTTACGAATATTCAGAATGGCTCGGACAACTACATTTTTGGCTAACATTTATTGGAGTAAATTTAATATTTTTCCCTCAACATTTTTTAGGATTAGCTGGTATGCCAAGAAGATACGCTGATTACCCAGATGCATTTGCAGATTGGAATTATATTTCTTCAATTGGTTCATATATTTCAGTTGTAGGATTAGCAGTATTTTTAATTAATTTAGCTTACGCATTTATGAAGAAAAAAGCAGCAGCTCAAAATCCTTGGGGCGAAGGTGCAACTACTTTAGAGTGGACAGTGCCATCACCACCAAACTTTCATACATTTGAGGAATTACCTAAAGTAAATGAGTTTGGGGAAGCTGAAAAAACAAGCACATAATTATTGGCATTAGATGACAACTTATAATTCTAGAGCAAAAAGTATTTCACTATTTGATACATCGATTTTCTTAGAATTGCTAAGACTGATGAAACCAAGAGTAATGTCGTTGGTGATATTCACCTGTGCGGTTGGTTTATTAACTGCCCCGGGAGAAATCAGTTTTATTAAATCAATAACAAACATTTTTTTTGTGACACTTGGTGCTGGTGCAGCAGGGGCTCTAAATATGTGGTATGAGGCAGATTTAGACAAACTAATGAGCAGAACATGTTTAAGGCCGCTTCCAACAGGAAAACTAAAAAAGAAACATGCCCTTATTTTTGGAATAGCCCTATCAGTAATTTCAGTTTTAGGACTTTACTATTTTTCCAACTTACTATCTGCTTTAGTATTACTCTTTACAATTAGTTTTTATTTATTTGTTTATACAATTTGGCTTAAAAGAAGAACACCACAAAATATAGTAATTGGTGGAGCATCTGGTGCACTGCCTCCTGTAATTGGATGGACGATTGTTACTAATTCCTTAAGTTTGGAAGCACTATCATTTTTTTTGATAATATTTTTTTGGACACCTTCACATTTTTGGGCTTTAAGTTTGTATAAAGTAGGTGACTATAAAAGAGCCAAAATTCCAATGCTACCAGTTACAAATGGTATCGAAAATACAAAAAAAAATATTTTTGTATACTCACTTTTAATGCTTCCAACACTGGCGTTACCTTACATAATAGGTTTTGTTGGAGAATTATTTCTAGTCAGCACCTTTGGTCTTACAATTTATTATATTTTATTGTGTTTTGCTTTATTAAAAACAAAAAAAGGTTCTTTTGATTTACAAAAAGCCAAAAGAGTTTTTGGGTATTCAATCTTTTACTTGTTTTTTATATTTGTATTATTTTTAATTGATAAACTATTCTAATGGAAGTTGACAAAAAAATTAAAAAGAAAAATATCTTTACTGCTATTGGACTTATAGTATTTATTTTATTACTTTTTGTATTTACACTTTACAATGTTGGAGTTTTTGAAAGAGCCATATGATTAGTAAAAAAAACCTAACGCCATTGATTTTATCTTTAATATTCTTTTTAATGCTAGGATTATCATTCGCTGCTGTTCCACTTTATGATTTATTCTGCCGTGTCACAGGATTTGGAGGCACTACTCAAATTTCAAAAGAAGCTCCAAAAATAGTAATTGATGAACCTGTTAGAGTAAGATTTGATACAAATGTTCAAACAGACTTGGCTTGGAATTTTAAAGCGAGTAAATCTTTATATGACATTAAACCAGGCAAAGTTTATAAAGTTGAGTTTGAAGTTGAAAACTTTGGAAAAGAACCATCAAGTGGAGTTGCAAGCTACAATGTGTCCCCATCAACTTTTGGCCAATATTTCAATAAACTAGGATGTTTTTGTTTTGAAAAACAAACTTTAAAAAGTGGAGAAAAAATGAGTTATATTTTAACTTTTTATTTAGATCCTGAAATGGTAAATGATCCTAAAACTAAAAACATAGATGATATTACAATGTCGTATACATTTTTTTCTTCTGACTATTATAAACAATCAAAGGTCAATTAATTATGAGCTCTAAAGATCAAAAACACGATTACCACTTAGTTGACCCAAGTCCGTGGCCAATCTATACATCTTTTGCTACTTTGATAACTGCAATAGGGTCAGTTTATTATTTCCATTCGAAAGTTATGTGGGCTATGCTACTTGGTTTCGCTCTTTTAATTTACGGAGCTTACATGTGGTTTAGGGATGTTGTTAATGAAGCTGAACATCAAGGTCACCATACTCCGGTTGTTCAGATACATCACCGTTATGGAATGACGTTGTTTATCGCATCTGAAGTAATGTTTTTTGTTGCTTGGTTTTGGGCTTACTTTGATGCTAGTTTGTATCCAAGTGCTTTTGTTGGTGGAGTTTGGCCGCCTAAAGATATTGAAGTTTTTAATCCATGGGATATTCCATTAATTAACACACTGGTTTTATTATTATCTGGAACAACTGTTACATGGGCTCATCACTCTTTATTAGAGGATGATAGGAAAGGTTTTATACAAGGTTTATGGGCAACAGTTCTACTAGGTTTCTTTTTTACCCTTCTTCAAATATATGAGTATCAACATGCGAGTTTTGATTTTTCAGGACATATTTACGGTGCAACATTTTATATGGCCACAGGCTTTCATGGCTTCCATGTAGTAGTTGGAACTATCTTTTTGGCTGTCTGTTTGTGGAGAGGAAAACTTGGTCATTTTAATAAGGATCATCATTTTGGATTTGAAGCTGCAGCATGGTACTGGCATTTTGTCGATGTAGTTTGGTTGTTTTTATTTGCAGCAATCTACGTTTGGGGAAGCTAATTTAATTGAGATATAAGTTCCTTTTCACAATATTTGTTTCTTTTTTTATCACAATTTTTCTTGCTCTTGGATTTTGGCAATTGTACAGACTTAATTGGAAAAACAATCTAATTGAAGAAATTAATTCTTCTCTCATGAACAATCCAGTAAAATTTGAGGCTCAGAAAATTAAAAATTTCCAAAAAGTTAAATTCAAAGGAAAAATCGATAATAAGAATTTAATTTATTTATATGGACTCAGCGATAATGGGGAACCAGGTTTTAATATAATTAAAGAAGTTGATATTGAAGGAGAAAACTTCTTAATTAATCAAGGATGGATACCAAGAAATTTGAAAGGTGAGTCCTTCGATCTTAAACAGTCAGAATACTTTGGTATTACAAAACTAAAATCAAAAAAAAATTACTTTAAACCTAATAATGATTTATTAAAAAACTATTGGTTTAAACTTGATGATATAGATTTAAAAAAACATACTGGCAAAACATTTTCACCTTTTATAATTTTTATTCAAAATGGAGAACAAACAAACTCTTTTCCAATACCAAAAAAAATTTCATCAGATCTGCCTAATAATCACCTCAAATACTCTTTAACATGGTTTTCAATAGCGATATCAATTCTTTTGATATATCTATATTTTAGAAAAAAGAATTATTAATGGAATATATAAGTACAAGAAGTGATAATAAGAAATTTTCCTTCAGTGAGGTATTTCTAAAAGGACTTGCTGATGATGGAGGACTTTTTATACCTTTGAGTATTAAAAAATTTGATGAGGGCAAAATGAGCTCTCTAAAAAAATTAAGTTATATAGATCTAGCTACTGAAATTATTTATTTATACACCGGTGATTTTTTAAGCAAAAAAGAATTAAACGAAATTGTTAAAAAATCATATTCTAATTTTAGAGAAAAAGATGTTGTTAAAATAGTTGAGTTAAATCAATTAAAAATTTTAGAATTGTTTCATGGACCCACTCTAGCTTTTAAAGATATTGCTATGCAATTAATCGGAAATATGTATGAGCATCTTTTAAAATCAAATAATAAAACTATAAATATAGTTGTCGCAACTTCTGGAGACACGGGTGCAGCAGCCATTGATGCAATTAAAGGAAAATCTAATTTAAATATATTTGTTTTACACCCAAATAATAGAATTTCCTCAGTCCAGAGAAAAATTATGACTACGGTAGAAGAAAAAAATGTTTTTAATATTGCAATTGATGGAAACTTTGATGATTGTCAAAAAATTGTAAAACAAATGTTTTCTGATCTTGAGTTCTCAAAATCTATAAATATGTCAGGTGTAAACTCAATAAATTGGGCAAGAATAATTGCTCAAGCGGTATATTATTTTTATGCTCATTTTAAATTAGGAAAAGGTAGTACTTCTTTTTCAGTTCCAACAGGAAACTTTGGAGATGTCTTTGCAGGATATCTTGCAAAAAAAATGGGTCTACCAATTGATAAATTAATTGTTGCAACAAATGAAAACGATATTTTACATAGAGCCATAACAAAAGGAGACTATATTTCAAAAGAAGTCAAAGAAACATTGTCGCCAAGTATGGACATCCAATTAGCAAGTAACTTTGAAAGATTAATTTACTACGTGAATCATTCCAATTCTGAAAAAACAGCAGAAATTATGAAAAAAGTTAAGCAAAATTCTTATCAAATTGAAAAGAGAGATTTAGATATAATTCAAAAAGATTTTTTATCAGAAAGCTGTAATGAAAAAGAAACTTTAGAAATTATTAAGAAAAATTACGAAGAAAATGATATGGTTTTAGATCCGCATACAGCAATTGGAGTAGGAGCTGCACAAAAATTATCTTTGAATGATTGTGTAGTTTTATCAACAGCACATCCGTGTAAATTTCCTGATGCTACAAATAATGCGATTAATAAACATGAAAAATTGCCTGAAGAACTTCAGCACGTACTTAATAAAAATGAGAATTTTCAAATACTAGAGAATAATACGGATGAAGTAAAAAAATTTATTAAAAGTAAAATTTTATAAATTTGCAGCTTCTTTAGCAATTAAATCAACTTCATTGTTTAACTCATCAGTTGAGTGCGCTTTTACCCAATTCCAACTTATTTCAAATTCATTGGCTAAAATATCAAGCTCTGTCCAAAGATCTTTATTTTTAACATCTTGCTTGTTTGCAGTTTTCCATCCATTTTTTTTCCAGTTATTAATCCATTCAGTTATTCCTGACTTAACATACCTCGAGTCTGTAAAAATTTGAACTTTACTTCCTTTGGGAATCTTTTTTAATGCCTCAATAGGAGCGAGTAACTCCATTTGATTATTTGTAGTATTCTTTTTACTTCCTTTAATATTAGTTTTTTGTCCATTGTTTATAATTATTGCTGCCCATCCACCATTTCCAGGATTTTCTAAACATGACCCATCAGTATAAATTTTAATCATTTAAGTATTCCTCGAATTTTTCTATGGAATTATGAAATTTAAGTTTTTGAATATACTCAGAGGGATCCTTTTTTTTTATTAAAATATTTTTAGGAGTATTTATGAAATCGTAAGCTCTTGTAGCCAGATATCTTAAGGCAGATCCTTTACAAAGAATTTTCATACTCTTTTTTTCCTCTGGCTTAAGTTTTCTAATACTTTCGTAACCTTTAAAAAGCTTGGAGGCTTTTTTCTTATTAAATTTAAACTTATTTTTTATTTTATTAAAACAAAGTGAATTTATACAAATTGCGAGTTCATAAGCTTGAAAATCATAAGCTGAAAAATAAAAATCAATAAACCCCCCAAATTTTCCTTTGTAAAAGAAAATATTGTCAATGAACAAGTCTCCATGAATTACACTACTCGGTATTTTTTTTGGCCAGTTTTTGTTTATATCACGAAAACTTTCCCTCATCTCATCTTTAAGATTTTTAGGTAATTTCGAATTTTTAAAGTTAATTTTATTTATAAGACTATTAATTTTGAGAGGCGAAAAGCTATTTTTTCTTTTTAGTTTTATTTTTGTTAATTTTTTATGCATGAACCCAATTTTTTTACCAATGACTAATAAATCTTTTTCCAAAAGTTTTTTCTTATCGCTGCCCTCTAGAAAAGAAACTAAACAGGCTTTTTTTCTTTTTAAATTAAATATATATTTTCCATATTTATTTTTAACTGGGGATGGGCATTTAATACCTTTTTTTGAAAGTGCATCCATCAACTTCATAAAGTAGGGTAAATCCTTATTATTAACTCTACTTTCAAAAATCGTTAAAACGTATTTTTTATTTTTTGTGGTAACAATATAATTTGTATTTTCTATTCCTTTTTTAATACCCTTAAAGCTTTTGATTTTTTTAAATCCAAAAATATTTTGGACATTAGAAATGTCAGCTTCATTTAACTTTGTAAATACAGCCATTAATTGAGTTTTCCTGGAACTTTAAAAGTTACATTTTCTTTTACTATTTCGACTTCTTGAATTTCAACATTAAAATTTTCTTTAATTTTTTCTATAAAATTCTGAACTAAAATTTCAGGTGCGGATGCACCTGATGAAATACCTATACTATTACACTTAGAAATTTTTTCTAATGGAACTGAACTTTCAGAATGTATTAATTCTGAATAACTACAACCTGCCTTATCCGCTACCTCCACGAGTCTTTTTGAATTAGAAGAATTCCTGCTTCCAATTACAAAGAACATGTCACATTTTGAAGCAATCTTTTTTACAGCTGCTTGTCTATTAGTCGTGGCATAACAGATATCCTCTTTATTCGGTTCTTTAATTTGTGGAAATTTTTTTTTTAAAGCATCAATTATGTCTTTTGTATCATCAACAGAAAGAGTTGTTTGAGTTACAAAAGCTAATTTTTTATTTGATGGAATATCAACATCCTCAACATCATCAATTGTTTCAACTAATTCTATTGACCCATCTGGAATTTGACCCATAGTGCCAACTACCTCGGGATGATTTTTGTGACCAATTAAAAAAATATGGAAACCTGCTTTATTTAAATTTTCAGCCTCTCTATGTACTTTAGAAACCAAAGGACAAGTAGCATCTATATATTCCATTTTTAAGTCTTGAGCTTCTTTTGGAACTTTTTTTGGCACTCCATGAGCTGAAAAAATTACTGGTCTAGTTTTGTCTTTAATTTCACTAAGTTCTTCTACAAATATTGCACCAATTTTTTTTAAATTTTCTACTACATGCTTATTATGAACTATCTCATGTCGTACATAAACTGGTGACCCAAATTTATTTATACTTTTTTTAACAATTTCTATTGCTCTATCAACTCCAGCACAAAATCCTCTAGGAGCAGCTAAATATATTTTTAAATTTTTATTTTTCATTTTTTTCTACAAGATACTCCAATAATATATGCGGAAAGGTTAAAGACGCCAAACCTATAAATATTACTTTTAAAATTGCGTTATCAAAAGCATAATAATTAGCTAAAAAATAAAGACTTATTATAAATAGCAATAAAGTCATTAATGTAAGCGGTAATGCTTTTCTTAGAAACTTATAAAAACCAACTTTAAAATCATTACTATCAATTTCATATATTAAAGAAAGAGAATGTCTTACAGAGTGTAAAAAACAAAAATAGATTGTGAAAGCAATTAATGGAGAAAGAAACACATTAAGTAATATAATATTTGTCCAATCTGCAATTAAGAATCCACCATTGTTCGACTGAACTGTTATAATAATGTTTGCGATAAAACTTACAAATATCATTAATATTAAAAATTTACTGCTTAAAAAACCCAAGTCTAAATTTAAGATTTGAAAAATTTCATTGGTCTTTTCATTATGAAATAGAAGCGGTGCAATAATGATTACACTTCCTTTAAATAAATATAGAAAATTATAAACCAAACCTTTTGTGTTTTGCTCTACGCAACTATCCTCTTTTCCAAAATGATATGAAGCAACCATTAAAAAAATTATTAAAACAATTTCTGGAATTATCATCCAAGTAAAAATCACTATCAATGAGACAGCTATATAAGCTAAGTAAAAGTATGATTTATTTTCCACTTTATAGATTTTCATTAATTTATAACCTTTTAGGTGATCAAGAGCTCCATGAGAAACACCTATGATAGATATTAAAAAGAAACAGATGATAGTTTGATATTGAAATTCTATTTGCTTATTTTCGAAATATTTTGAAATTGAAATTAAAAAAATAATATTGAATAGAAGTAAAAAAAACGAATATTTTTTATTTATTTTATATAAATCCATTAATTGAATAAAGCCTTTATAAAAGGCCACTTTGGCATTTTTGATATTATTGATAAGTCTTGAAAAATATTACTTTTATTTGAGAGAAATTTTATACTTGTTTCCGAGCTTGAATTAAAGATTTCAAAAAAAATATTTGGCATTCTTTGAGCATTCTTTTTCAACACTTTCAAAAAAATTTTATCAAGAATTTCATATTTTTTTCCAATATTGTAAGTTTTTAAACTATCTAAATTTTTAACAATATATCTACAATGTTCTTGAATATTCAAAAAAGTATATCCAGTACTTAACCTTGTCATTTTACCCGCTGTTCCGATATTAATTTTTTTTTCACCGTTTAAATTTGTTGGATAAAATAACGGAATCTGTCCTTTTTCTTTATAAAGTATTTTGTAATTTTTAATCTTAAGAATATTTTCAATATATTCCTTAATCTGAAAATCATAGTCTCTTTCTGAAGGATCTTTCATGTTTGATAACCAAGTTGTTTCAATTAAAGCTTTATTTTTTGAAAACGGAAGAGTGTAAAAAAAATGAACGCTATTTTTTTGGTCACAATCAAAATCCATTAAATTAATTATAGAATCGTCAAATATATTCTTATCCGTTTCAATTTCATAACCTCCAAAATGTTGCCAAAGATCATTTTCATTTGAGTTTATTTTAGGAACACTATTAAATACGTATGAATTTTCTGTATTTACATCATCCTTATTTCTGAAGAAATGAATATTTTTATTTGCTTTAAGTCTGTTCAAAGTTTTTTTGTAAAATAGACCACTGTCAATAGATTGATACGGTAGACCTTCACATTCAATCTGTTTTGACTTATTGGGAATATTTATTGAAAAAGAATCCCAACTTTTAATCACACAATCTTCAAAATTATGTGGAAACGTTTTCCAAAAAGACCATGTTTTATCTCTTTGATATTCATTTCTTGGCTCAATAATAGCTAAGGTTTTATCACTTAACTTGTTATTAATTTCAAGCTCGTAAGCTAAGGAGAGGCCAGCGCAACCGCCACCAATTATTGTATAATCAAATTCTTTCATCTATGTTAATTTCTAAACCAATCTCATTATGCTCTTCATTTCTGTAATAATTATCTGATCGAATAAATAATAATCTAAAAAAATCAAAAATACTTAAAATAGTTTGAACGATTTTGCCAGTTTTAGTAACATAAATTTTTCCAGATCGATTATATTTCTCAATGTCTCCTTTTTTAATGATTTTATAACCAATCTCTCTATAAACTCTTCGAGCGACCAATATAGCGAAACGGCACCTAATTGGAATTTCTCTGATTGAATTAAAACAACTATTATAAAACAAATCTGCTGTATTAATTGTATCTTTTATATTTGAAAAATCATACTTGATATATTCTCTGTTTTTTTTTCTATCTTCTATTACATCTCTAGAAATATTAGTAAGCTGCATCGCTATCCCTAGATCAATTGCAGATTTCAGAGCTGTTTTAGATTTTACTTTAAGAATTTTTGCCATCATCAAACCTACTGTTCCAGCCACTCTATAAGAATATACTAACAACTCTCTTTTAGATTTTAATTCTATTTTTTCTTTTAAATCAGACTCAATGCCATCAAAAAGATCGAGAACAATTTTTTCTGATACATCGAAGTTTTTAATTATGCCATGTATCTTTTTGATACTGTCGTTTTTAAAGTTGTGGTTAATAAAGTCATTTTTATAGTTAAGGAATCTCTTCTTTTTAATCTCTAAAGATATTTCGTCATCAGCAATATCGTCTAATATTCTACAAAAATCATACAGGTCAGATCCATTTCTATAAACATCGCTAGGTAAAAAAAATCCAGCCCAACTAAAGGACTTTGCATGAATTGATAAAAGATTATTCGTCATTAAAGAATTTTATCTAAAACTTTTGCTGATGATAAAACTCCAGGTACACCAGCACCAGGATGTGTTCCAGCACCGACAAAATATAATCCATCATAAATTTCAGACTTATTGTGAAATCTAAAATAAGCAGATTGTGTAAATTTTGGTTGAATTGAAAAACCTGATCCAAATTTTGTGTTAAGATCTTTTTCAAAATAGTCGGGTGTTAAGTAGAAATCCTCTATTATGTTTTCTTTTAATTTTGGAAGTAAATCCTTTTCCATTTTATCAATTACTAAATCTTTAATTTTTTCACCACTTACCGACCAATTTATATTTGATTGATTGTTAGGAACTGGGACTAGAACATAAAAACAATCACATCCATTTGGTGCCATCGAATTATCTGTTGCTGTAGGTCGATGTAGATAATAGCTAATATCATCGTTAAGTTTCTTTTTATCAAAAATATCGTCCAAATGTTCTTTATATTTGTTACCAAATTTAATTGTGTGGTGAGAGACATCCTTATAAACTTTTTTAGTTCCAAAATAATAAACAAATAAACCCATTGAATAATCCATTCTTTTTCTCTTAAAGTTGAAAAAAAAATTCAGGTCTTTTTTATTTAATAATCTTTCATAGACATCGGGTGGATCCGCATTACAAACCACATTATTCGCAGAAATTTCATCACCGTTTTCTAATCGAATACCTTTAATTGTTTTTCCATTTGAAATAATCTTGTTTACCTCAAAGCCTTTTTTTATTTTTATATTTTCTTCATTCATTAATGTTTCAAGGCCCTTAATTATATTTCCGGTTCCCCCCATCGAATAATGAATTCCCCATTTCTTTTCTAAATATAGTATTAAGCCATAAATCGAAGTTGTTGTGAAAGGATTGCCACCCACAAGTAGAGGATGCATGCTAAGAATTCTTCTAAGTTTTTCGTGTTTAACATATGATGACACAAGAGAATAAACAGATTTATAACTTTTTAACTTTAGTAAAGATGGAATTTGTTTCATCATGAAAAAAGGTTTCGTAAAGGGAACATCTGAAAGTTCTAAATACCCCTTTTCAAAAATTTTTTTGGTGAAATTTACCAATTTGATATAACCTTTTAAATCATCTGGAGAAATTGCAGATATTTGCTTTTTCATTTCTTCTTCATTGCCTGAGTAATTGAATTTTGTGCCATCTTCAAAAACGAATTGATACCAAATATCTAAAGGTTTTATGTTTAAATAGTCTTTTGGATCTTTTCCAAATAGTTCGAACAATTCATATATCAGATAAGGCGCTGTAATTACTGTCGGTCCAGCATCAAATGAAAACCCATTTTTTCTAAAAATTCTTGCTCTACCACCTAAATCATTTTGTTTCTCAATTAATGTCACCTCGTGGCCTTTTGCTCTCAGCCTAAGAGCTGCAGATATACCACCAAAACCTGAACCTATGACTATGGATTTCATAACAATAATTTATATTTTTTTTCTTAAAATGTAAGAATTTATTTTAATTTGAGCCAGCTTTTTTCAAAGCATCTTTGGCATCTTCTAAATTTTTTTGAAATAAATTGTCTAGCTTTGATTTTTCAATTGAATTTTTAATTAAATTTTCTGAAGCAGAGAATGCAACATCAACTGAAGTATTTTTAATTTCTCTAACTGCTTCATCCTTCATTTGTTTAATTTTGCTTAAAGATAGTTCTTTTTTAATTTTAGCCGAGTTCTCAAACTTAAGCTCTAATTCATTCACCATTTTTTCAGAGTCATTTTTTGCTTGATCTATAATTTTTTTACTTTCCTTCACGGCTGAGCTTAATTTTGATTGAGAGTCTTCTAATAATTTTTTTGTTTCTATTCTTAGCTTTTCACTTTCATCTAATTCATTTTTTATTTCAGAAATCTTTGTGTCTAAAGCCTCATTTATTTTTCTTGGGATCTTGAAATAGATTAGAACTCCAAAAAAAATAACAAAAGATATAGCTACCCAAAAAGTTGAATTAAATTCCATTTGTGCTCCTGCTTAATTTTTTAAGTTCTTCTTCGACTAAAGCAGAAACACTGCTTTCATTTACATCAGTTCCAATTAACCTTTTTATGACTTCGTTGGTTATATTAGAAGCAATTGAGTTTATCTTTTTTGGTGAAGATAATTTTAAATCGATAATTTCTTTTTCAACATTTTGAATTTCTGAGGTTAAGTCTTCATCAAGTTTCATTTTTTTTTTGGTTATTTCAGAGACAACCTTTTCTCTTGCAGCTAACATTACATCTTTAGCTTTGTTTTTATTTTTCAAAATTATCTCATCAAATTCTTTGAGATTTTTTTCACTTTGTTCTCTTTGCTTTTCAGCTGTCTCAATATTTTCTAAAATTTGCAGTCTTCTCTGTTCTAAGTTTTTACTTATTCTAGGTAAGATAAATTTAGAAAGGATTAAAAAAAGGGTACCGAAAGTTATAGTTAACCAAAAAATTTGCGATACCCAAAATTCAGGATCCAATTGAGGCATTCCTCCTTTTTCTGCACTTTTAACTGCAACAGTGCAGAATGAGAAATTAAAAATATTAAGTAAAATAATTTTTTTCACAATTATTTAAAAAGCAAATAAAATTATCAAAGCTACAACAAGTCCAAACAACCCAGTGGCCTCAGCTAATGCAAAACCTAAAAGTAAATTCGGAAATTGTTTTTGAGCTGCAGATGGATTTCTCATAGCACCAGATAGATAGTTACCAAAAATAATACCTATTCCTACTCCTGCTCCTGCTAGAGCAATTGCCGCTAATCCTGCTCCAATCATTTTTGCTGCTTCTAACTCCATATTATCCTCCTTATGATTAATGGTGTAAATTTAATGCATCATTTAAATAAATGCATGTTAAAATTGCAAAAACATAAGCTTGAAGAAAAGCAACTAATATCTCCAAACCTGTTAATGCAACTGAAAAACTCAGTGGAAGCCATCCACCGACAATTCCAAGACTTACTACAAAGCCTCCGAATACTTTCATCATTGTATGTCCAGCCATCATATTTGCAAACAATCTTACAGATAAACTAATGGGTCTACTTAAATAAGAAATAATTTCTATAACTACTATTAGTGGTAACAAGACAGCTGGCACTCCGCTGGGTACAAAAAGTTTTAAATATCCAAATCCATGTTTGATAAATCCAATAATTGTCACTCCAATGAAAATAAATGCTGCTAAAACAAATGTCACAATTATGTGGCTCGTTACTGTAAAAGAGTAGGGGATCATACCGAACATGTTACAAAAAAGAACAAACATAAAAAGTGAAAATATAAATGAAAAATATGGTTTTGCTTTCGAACCAGCTGTATCACTTATCATTTTAGACACAAATGTATAACTAAGTTCTGAGAGCAATTGTATTTTATCAGGAATTATATTTTTCTTTTGTGCACCTAAATTAAAAATTATTAATATTGCTAATGAGCTTATAACCATAAATAAACTTGCATTAGTAAAGGATAAATCTATTTCACCTATTTTTATTTCTGGACCAATTCTATAAACATTAAATTGGTACATTGGATTTGCTGCCATAAAATCAATTCTGTAGTTTTTTTGCTGACTTAATTACATTTAATATACCCGCAATTACACCAACAAAAAAAAATATAATTATTAACCATGGTTTAGTATCAAACCAATTATCTAAAATAAACCCTATAATTGTCCCTACTAATACAGCCGCCACTAACTCAGTGCTCAATTTGAAAGCTTGTCCAAAATTAGATGTTTGTGGATTTTCCTTTTCTATTTTTAACCTTTTACGTGCATTTTTAAGGCGGTCTTTAAGCTGATCTTTACCCATCTAGGCAACCATGCTCTCAGCTTTTTCAAGGTCAACTGAAACAAGCTGGCTTATGCCTTTCTCTGGCATGGTTACACCATAAAGTCTATTCATTTTTGACATGGTAAGTGCGTGATGGGTTACAATAATAAATTTTGTTTTAGTAATTTTTATGAGTTCATCTAAAAGATTACAAAAACGAGTAACGTTTGCGTCATCTAAAGGAGCATCTACTTCATCAAGAACACATATTGGTGAAGGGTTAGTTAAGAAAACTGCAAAGATTAAAGATAAAGCAGTGAGTGCTTGCTCTCCACCTGAAAGAAGAGTTATTGACTGAAGTCTTTTTCCTGGAGGACTCACCAACATTTCTAAACCTGCATCAAGCGGATCATCAGAGTCGACCAATTCTAGTTTCGCACTACCACCGTTAAATAATTTTGTATAAACTTCGTTAAACTTTCTATTAACCTTTTCAAAAGCCTCAAGGAGTCTTTCTCGACCTTTTTGATTGAGTTCATTAATACTTTCCTTAAGTTTAACAATGGCTGTAACTAAATCTGATCGATCTTTTTCCATTTTTTTAATTTCAATCTCATATTTACTTGTTTCTTCATCTGCTCTTAGATTTACTGATCCTAGTTTGTCTCTCTCTCTTTTCTTTTCATCAAGCAATTCCTCTTGCGTGAGCGCATCCGGGAGATCACTTTGATCTTTCAAGTTTGAGAATTCAAAAACATCTTTTTCTGCAAGATTTAATTCATTTTCAATTCTCTCTAACAAATCAATTCTTCTTTTTGACAGACCATCAATTGTTGCTGTTGAACTCGCTTTTCTTTCTCTGATTTCTATAGAATTTTCTCTGATCTCTGAAAGCTCAAGATTTAGGGCGTTAGATTTTTTATCTGATATTTCAATTAATTTTTCATTCTCTTCTTTCTCAATTTCAGAAAGTCTTAAATTTTCAGTTAATTGCCCTTTTTTTTCTGCTTGGGTGTTTGGTTTATTTTCTAATAGATTTAATTGACTAGATGATTTTTGTCTTCTTTCATTTAGTTGTTTTATTGATTTGTCGGAGTTTTCAAGTAGGTTTTTCCAACTTTCAATTTCAGTATCAATAATTTTTATTCTTTCTTTTCTTTTAATAGAATCGTTTTTTATGTTTTGATTTTTACTGTAGCTTTCAGCATATTCTTCAATTATGTTTTTACATTCTTCAACAGCTTTTATAGCATCATCATTTTGGTTCTGAATGATTAAAGTCTTTACGTTTTCAAGATTGTTTTTAAGTTTATCTTTTACGGAAAAAAGATCGTCATTAGATTTTTTTTCAGTATCGTAGTATTTTGTATCAATATCGATTAAGTCATTTTTTTCTTCTTTTAATCTTTTTTCATTTGAATTAGCATCGATCGTAATACTTTTTTCTCTATCTAAATCATTATCGATTTCAACAAGGCTATTTTTAAAATTTTCGATCTCTTTTTGTATTCTATCATTTTCCTCATCCAAACTTTTAAGTTCCAAGTTTAATCTTTGGATTTTAGAAAGTATTTCAAAATTTTTCTCTTTGATTGGATTATTTGTTGCATTTTCACTTTCTATATTTTTTTCAATTTCATTTATTTTATTTGAAATATTCTCAAATTCCTGATCAGAGTCTTTATTAATTTCTTTTT
>CACNVG010000011.1 GCA_902623785.1 uncultured Pelagibacteraceae bacterium | reverse complement strand
AAATATTACTTTGGAAGAAGATTTGAGAAAACTGATAGAAAATGCCTCCACCTCCAATATCTGATTTAAAATTAAAAAAAAATATATTGATTATAAAAAAAATAAAAATAAATATTAAAGACTTTTCGAACTTTAAATTAGAGTATATTTTTTTTATTTTTTGAAAATTTATCATTGGAATAGCAAATAAAAATATAGTTGTTGTAATAATTATAAATTTGTTAGAAAAATTTAATTTATCAAAGAATGTTAATGAAATACCGTCTGCACCTGTGTCGAGTATGTAAAAATCTTTCCATATTAAAAAAATTATTGCAGGCAAAGCTAATAAAATTGAGAAAATTAAAAAAGCAAGTTTATTGTTAAATTTTTTCAAATTAGTCAAAATTTTTAATGAAAAATATAAATAAAATACAGCAAAGTTCGGAGTAAAATAAGCGGAAATAGCAATAAATAATACAACCAACAAACCGTTCTTTATCGAATTATTTACTAGACTGAACTTTAAATAATTATATATGGCAATTGAAAAAAATGTTATTGCCCATAACAAAGGATAAGGATAAGCTATTAACGATCTAATAGTTGGTGACAAAAAAATAAAAGATAAAAGTAAAACTATTTCAAAATTATAAATTTCTTTGTATTTTATTTTAATACTTTTTATAAAAAAAAATACCAAAGGAAAAATAATTAATGAATTTACATATTTCAAAAGATCAATACTAACTCCAAAATCTAGAATTTTTGAAGACAATATATAAAATACAGGTGAATTTCTTATATCTTTATCTGAACCAAATTTTTGTAAACCTTCATAAACGTTATTTGAAAAAAAACTTAAATATTTTTCATGATAAAAATAATCATTAACTGCACCACCAGTAGAATTTTCGCCAGAAACCAAAGCATAAATTAATGATAATAGAGAGATAGAAGATATAAAGTATGCTATATGGATGTTTTTATTTAAATTTAGCATTTTAATTTATATTAACTTATAAATATTTATTATGAAAAAACTATTAATATTTGTTGTTACTTATAAAGCATCATTTAGAATTTTTAAACTTATAGACAAAATTCCATTTAAAAAAATGTCAAAAGTATATTTTAAGGTTCTTATTAGTGATGATAACTCTGAGGATATCACTTTGAAATATATTTCTAATTTGAAATTAAAATACGGTTCAAAAATCCAACTAAACTTTAATAAAAAGAATATAGGTTACGGTGCTAATATAAAAAAATGTATCAAGTACGCCTATAAAAATGGTTATGATTATGCAGCAATGCTTCATGGAGATAATCAATATGATCCAAAATACTTAAATAAGATGTATACATTAATATCATCAAATAAAAATTACTCCGCCATTGTCGGATCAAGAATGGCAAATAAAAAAGGAGCTCTAAAAGGCAATATGCCTATATATAAGTTTTTTGGAAATATCTTTTTATCCTTTTTTTTTAATCTTTTTTATTCAAGTAAATTTACAGACTGTCACACCGGATATTGGATGTACAATCTTTCTAAAATAAGAAAAAAGACTTTCATAAAATGTGATGATAAATTTTGTTTTGATCTTGATTTAAGATTACAACTAACAAATCAAAAAAAAAAAATTAAAGAAATCCCCATTAATACTTTTTATGGAACCGAAAGGTCGTCTGTTCATATTATTTACGCATTGAGGTTTTTTTGGAAAGTAATAAAGTACAAACTATTAAATAAACTATAATATGAATACAAAAATATATTGTGACATTGCTGATTTAAATATTATAAGAAAATTTACTAAAAAGAAA
Source organism: uncultured Pelagibacteraceae bacterium (assembly GCA_902623785.1). GTDB lineage: Bacteria > Pseudomonadota > Alphaproteobacteria > Pelagibacterales > Pelagibacteraceae > Pelagibacter. The sequence continues at coordinate 25,481 of CACNVG010000011.1, read as the reverse complement.
ATAGTAAACGGGTTTACCACAAATCCAAGTTTAATGCGAAAAGCAGGAGCAAAAAATTATAAGAGTTACTCTAAAAAAATTTTAAATGTCATTGGAAATAAACCAGTATCCTTTGAAGTATTTGCAGACAATAAAAAAGATATGATTAGACAGGCAAAAGTTATTTCAAGTTGGGGAAAAAATGTTTATGTCAAAATACCAATTATAAATTCCAAGGGTTTATTTATGGGAGATGTTATTAAATATTTAACAAAAAATAAAATTAAGATTAATATAACTTCAGTTTATAACTTTCAGCAAGTCCTCAAAATAATTAAAAATATTAATAAGAATTCTGATGTAATAATTTCAATGTTTGTGGGAAGAGCGAGTGATGTAGGTAAAAATCCAATCCCAGAATTAAAGAAAATTTTAAGAATAATAAAAAAATATAAAAAAACTAAAATTTTATGGGCAAGTGTTAGAGAACCTTATAATTATTTTCAAGCTAAAGAATTAGGATGTCATATCATCACTATTCCGCCAAGTATTATTGAAAAAATAGAAAAATTTGGAAAAACATATAACGATTTAACTGTTGAGACAGTCAAAGGTTTTTTAAATGATAGTTTGAAATCCAGATTTAAAGTTTAACAGAGATTTTATTAATTAAATTATTTTAAAATTGGTTGCGGGGGACGGATTTGAACCGCCGACCTTCAGGTTATGAGCCTGACGAGCTACCAGACTGCTCCACCCCGCGGTATTAAATTCTGTTTTTTAATTTGTTAAGTTTTTTAACTCTTTTAATATTCTCTTGAAGAATTCTCTTTTTTTTTTCAGATGGTTTTTCGTAAGTATTTTTAAGTTTAACAATCTTAAAAAAACCATCCCTTTGAAGCTTTCTTTTTAAAACTCTCAAAGCCTGCTCAACATTATTATCTTTTACGTCTATTTTAATAAATCCTCCAAAAAAAAAGTTTAAATAACACTTTAAAAATTTTATGTCTATGGGTTTTTTAGCTATTTTGATTAGCTTTTAGTGCTTTCTCTTTGAGTTTTTTTTCCCTCTTAAGTCGTCTTTCAGCTTTTTCTTTAGCTTCTAAAAGGTCTTTTTGTGAGAATAAATTCATTGCTACGGGATCTTTCGAATTCAAGTTGTTGTAATTCCAATAACTTTTGTTTCTGATAGACACCACTGAGTTTTTTGTAATTCCAACTAGTTTTGCAATTTGAGAGTCTTTTAGTTGAGGATAATTCTTTATTAACCATAACACTGAGTCTGGTTTATCTTGTCTTTTTGACAATGGAACATATTTCTTTATTTTTTTTTCATCTGAAGTAATTTCAACATCTGTACTGGTGATTTGCAATGGTCTTTCTTTATCACTACTTGATAACTCAATTTCTTCTTTTGTAAGTTGACCCGATGTAATCGGATTATAAGCCTTAATACCCTTTGCAACTTCCCCATCAGCAATACCTTGAATTTCTACTTCATGCAAATTACAAAAATCAGCAATTTGTTTAAATGTTAATGTAGTATTTTCTACCAGCCAGACAGCAGTTGCCATTGGCATTAGAGGTGTCATAGTCATAAATTATTTTTTCTCTGATTTAAAATTTTGAAACTTTTTATTGAATTTACTTACTCTGCCTTTATCAAGTAATCTTTGTTTACCACCAGTCCAAGCGGAATGCGATTTTGGATCTATCTCAAGTTTTAAAACTTCACCTTCTGATCCCCAAGTTGATCTAGTTTCGAATTGTGATCCGTCAGTCATCTCGACTTTAATTTTATGATATTTAGGATGAATATTTTTTTTCATAACGAGATTTATAACAAAAGAAAAATATAAAACAATTAAAACATAGTAAATTCTTTGTTAACCTGTGAGTAAATTGTTTCGTTAGTAGCTTTGAGGCTAATATTGTTGAATTTTTTTAAATTTACTTCATCGATCATTCCACCAGCCTCTTTTACTAAAATAACACCAGCAGATATATCCCACAAATTAACATTTTTTTCAAAGCTTCCATCATATCTTCCAGCAGCAACGTAGGCAAGATCAAGAGCAGCACTGCCAGTATTTCTTATAGTAAAATTATCTGGTAGATTATTTCTAAAATTAGCTGCAAAAAGACAATCTTCAATTTTTTTTTTCTTTGAAACTCTTATACTTTTATTGTTTAGAAATGAACCAGAATTTTTTTCCGCATAAAATGTTTCATCTTTTATTGGATCGAAAATAACTCCAGCTTTTATTTCTTCATCTATTACAAGTCCTAAGGAAATGCAAAAATGAGGCACACCATTTAGAAAATTTGTTGTACCATCAATAGGATCAATTACCCAAAAATTTTTTTCATCCTTTCCTTTAATAAATCCACTTTCTTCTGTAAGGAATGATAATTTTAATTTTGATTTTGATAATTCATTTACTAAAACTTCTTCTGCTTTTTTGTCGGCATTAGTCACAAAATTTTTAGGGCCTTTTAAGGAAACTTGTAATTTTTCTACCTCACCAAAATCTCTTATTAATACTTTAGATGCTTTCTCGCAGGCCTTTATCATGATGTTCAGATTTGGAGATATAGAGTTCACCTTTATACCTTTTTGATGTACTCAATTGTTCTTGTATCTATCAATATCTCGTCTCCACTCTCTACAAAGGGTGGAACTTGAATTTTAACATCATTTTCCAAAATCGCAGGTTTATAAGATGATGAAACTGTTTGACCTTTTAAAGCAACATCTGTTGATTTTATTTTAAACTGTACTTGATTTGGTAGCTCGATACCTATGGCTTTATCTTCATGAAATATAAGATCCACAATTATATTTTCTTTTAGTAGTTTACCTTTCTCCCCAATTATATCTTTTTTAACATCTACCTGTTCGAAATTTTTTTGATTTATAAAATAGTAATTTATTTCATCATTATACAAATAATTAAATTCAATATTTTCTATACTTGCTTTTTCGATTGAATCATTAGATCTGAACCTTTCATTTAATTTTGTATTTTTATTTATACTTTTCATCTCAACTTGGCAAAAAGCCCCGCCTTTGCCAGGTTTTACATGTTGAGTTTTTAAAATTTCCCAAAGATCATCTTTATATTCAATCAACATTCCAACTTTAATTTCATTAGCGGTTATTTTCATAAAATTCTTTAATTATTTTCGTTGGTTTTTTATCCCAAATGCCTCCTGAGATAGCTAAAAAGTCCGGTTTATGCAATAGAAGTTTTCTAAAATTTTTGTTGTTTATTCCTCCAATTATTATTACAGGTAGGTTTGTAAATCTTTTAGCCCAAGATATTAAACCTGGCTTTGCAATGTATTTTACTTTTTTTGTTTTTGATTTGAAAAAAGCGCCTATCGCAATATAATTCGCACCATTTTTAATTGCCTGCTTGATCAATTTTTTTGAATTATGACAAGTAATACCAATGATTTTTTTTCTTAAAATTTTCCTTGCAACTCGAATATCCATGTCATTTTGGCCCAAATGACAACCATCCGCACCAACTTTTTTTGCCAGGTTGGGATCATCATTTATTATTAATTTTACCTTAAACTTTTTGCAAATTTTTTTGATTTTAATTCCAATTTTTTCTTTCTGTATCAAAGAATATTGTTTTAATCTTAATTGAAAAAAACTTACTAAATTTGAACTGAAAATGACTTTTAAATTGTTATAAAAATTCTTCTTTATTTTGTTTGGTGAAATTAAATAAATAAACCTTTTTTTATTGATTCTCAATTTCTTTAGACCATTTCCCTTGAGCGGCAAGAGTATTCATTTTTGCCCTGTGGTTAAAAACTTTTTGAGTTCCTTCAATATCTTTTATGTTTTTCGACCAATACTTAAGAGCACCTTGCTGTAATGCCCTTCCGTAAGAGTAACTCATTATAAAATCACTCTTATTGAGTTTATTTATCAAATTTAAATTTTCTGTCGCCTCCAGCTCTGATTGTCCACCAGATAAAAAAGCTATACCAGGAACTTCCGAAGGCACAGATTTTTTCAAACAGTCCAAAGTTAATTTTGCTATCTCTTCGTTAGATATTTTTTCTTTCGATTTATTTCCAGACAAAATCATATTTGGTTTTAATATAACACCTTTTAAATCGACTTTATGAAGTATGAGCTCTTCAAAACATCTCTTAATGACCTCAGACGTTTTTTGATAGCACACCTGAGCAGAATGTTCCCCATCCATCAAAACCTCTGGCTCTACGATAGGCACCATATTACATTCCTGTACCAATGCAGAATATCTAGCTAACGCGTGTGCGTTAGAATGTATTGACAATTTACTTGGGAAATCTTTGGAGATATTATAAACACCCCTCCATTTGGTAAACTTTGCCCCAAGTTTACTGTATTCCTTTAATCTATCCCTTAAACCATCTAACCCTTCAGTAATTTTTTCATTTGGTGAACCAGCTAAATTTTTTGCTCCGGTATCTACTTTTATCCCTGCACAAGATCCCATTTCTTCAATTAATTCTGGAATCTTATTTTTTTTTGAGGATGTCTGCTTAATTGTTTCATCATATAGAATAACTCCACCAATACAATTTTTCATTTCTGATGAAGTAAAAAGAGTTTCTCTAAAAAGTAATCTATTTTCTGGTGTCGAGTGTACGCTTACACTTTCTAGCCTTTTGGTCATGGTTCCAGTGCTTTCATCTGCAGCTAGAATTCCTTTACCACTCCCAAGAATTTTAATTACTATATCACTTAGTTCAGACATATTATTAATTTAAAACTTTTATACCAGGAAGCTCCTTACCTTCAAGATATTCTAAAAAAGCTCCACCTGCAGTTGAAACAAAATTAAAATCACCGACTCCGTTTATCTGATTTAATACTGCAATTGTATCTCCACCTCCTGCAACAGAGTAAATTGAATTATCTTTATTTTTTTTTATAATCATTTTTGCTATTTCATAACTCCCTAAAGCAAAATTTGGATTCTCAAAATATCCTGCTGGACCGTTCCATAAAATGGTTTTACTGTTTTCGATAATATTTTCGATTTCTTTTAAAGTTTTTGGACCAATATCTAGTATCAAATCATCGGCCGCTATATCAACTAGTTCTTTAATTTGAGATTTGTCATTAAGACTTTTTCCAATTTTGACATCTTTCGGATAAATTATTGTACACGAGTGATAATTAGAGGCTTTAAAGATGTTTTCTATTTCTTTTTCACAATTTTCCTCTTTAATTGACTTTCCTATTGAATTTCCTTTGTAGCTTAAAATGTTATTTGCCATTCCACCAACAACAATAATGTTATTAAATTTTGGTATTAAATTTTTAATTAAATTAATTTTAGTTGAAATTTTTGATCCTCCAATAATACATGTAACTGGTTTTTTTATTTCACTAGTTAATTTCTTTAGTGCATTTATCTCTGTTTCTAATTGTAATCCAGCAAATGATGGCAAAAATTCAGTAATTTTACTAATCGAAGCGTGAGCTCTGTGCGAGCAAGAAAAAGCATCATTTACATAAAGATCTGCCAGACTTGCTAAGTGTTTTGAAAACTTTTCATCATTTTTCTCTTCTTCTTCATAAAACCTTATATTTTCTAAAAATATAATTTGACCATTAAAATTTTCAAATAATTCATCTTTTTTAATCTTAAAGATATTTTCATTAACAAGTTTAATTTTTTGATTTATTTTACTTTCTAAATTTTCACAAATAGGTTTCAAAGAAAGTTCTTTGTTTACTTTTCCCTTAGGTCTACCAACATGTGAAACCACAAGTATTTTGCAATTTTTTTTTATTAAGAAATTTATTATAGGTAAAATCTTATCAATTCTTGTTTGATCAGTGATAATTCCATTTTTTAATGGAACATTTAGATCCAGTCTTAATAATATCACCTTTTGATTAATATTTTCTTGATCCTTTATATTTTTCATTTAGAAATTTTATGCAGATATACTGCAATGTCACACATTCTATTTGAAAAGCCCCATTCATTATCATACCAGGCAGAAATTTTACCCATATTTTTACCTATAACATTTGTTAATGATGCATCTATTATAGATGAAGCTGGGTTGTGATTAAAATCGATTGAAACAAGTTTTTCCTCTGTAATTTCTAAAACTTTAATTTTTTGTTTCTTGCTGAAGTGTTTAAAAGCAGAATTAATCTTTTCAACAGATAGATCTTTTTTGGAGCAAAATATTAATTCAATTAAAGAAACATTTGGAGTTGGTATTCTCATTGCTACACCCTCTAGCTTTCCTTTTAAAGAAGGTATAATTTCACCAATCGCTTTTGAGGCACCGGTTGAAGTCGGTACTATTGATTGACTAGCTGTTCTAGCTCTTCTAATATCTTTATGGGAATTATCTAATATCCTTTGATCAGTTGTAAAAGAATGAATTGTAGTCATAAAACCTTTTTCAATTTCAAAATTTTCATTTAAAACATAAGCGACAGGTGCGAGACAGTTAGTTGTGCATGACGCTGCAGATATAATTTTATCTTCCTTCTTAAGCTCCTTTTCGTTAACTCCAAGCACTATCGTCCTGTCAGCGTTTTTGCATGGCGCAGAAACAATTACTTTTTTTGCTCCATTATTTAAATGTGGAATTAACTTCTCCTTAGAATTAAATTTACCAGTACATTCAAGTACATAATCAACATCATTATCTTTCCAATTAATTTCCTCTAGCTTATCCTTTTGTGAATAATAAATTTTATTGCCATTAATATTTATTTGATTTTTTTCTATTGATATGTCTGCATTGAATTTTCCGTGAATACTGTCTCTTTTCAGTAAAGCACAAGCAGTCTCAATATTAGCTCTATTATTTATATGTTGAATCTTTAGGTCAGAATGATCCTCTTCAAATATTGATCGAACCACCATTCTGCCTATTCTACCTAAACCGTTTATTCCAATTTTAGTTTTCATAAATTTTTCTTTATTTTTTGTACAATATTTTCAACATCTAATTCAAAGTGTTTATAAATGTCTTTATAAGGCGCACTTTTACCAAAATTATCTATTCCTAAATTTAATCCACTAGTTCCTGTATATTTTTTCCAATAACTAGTCTCCGATGCCTCTATAGAAACTTTAAGCGTATCTTCTTGCAAAATATCTTTTTTATAGTCGTTGTTTTGACTATCAAATATTTCATGGCATGGCATTGATATAACCTTTGAATAGATATTTTCTGTGGCTAATTTATGACTTACTTTTATTGCGAGATCAGTTTCAGAGCCTGTCGCTAATAGTGTTACCTTAAGATTATCTCCATTTCTTAAAATTTCATACGCTCCTTTAGAGCAAAGATTGTTAGAGATTACCTCTTTTCTTACAGGTTCTATTTTTTGTCTTGTTAAAGCAATAACACTTGGTTTATTTTTACTTTCTAAAGCCAACTGCCAACATTCAAAAGTTTCAATGGTATCGGAGGGTCTAAATACATTTAAGTTTGGTATAGATCTCAACATTGCAAGCTGTTCAATAGGTTGATGGGTTGGCCCGTCTTCCCCAAGACCAATTGAGTCATGAGTTAAAACATAAATAACTCTTTGACCCATCATCGCAGCCAATCTGATAGATGGCTTGCAATAATCACTAAATATTAAAAAAGTTCCACCATATGGAATAAGATTACTATGTAGTGAGATTCCATTCATAATTCCACACATTGCGTGTTCTCTTACTCCATAATGAATATAATTTCCGCCAAAATTTCCTGGCTTAATTATTTTATGATTTTTCGTTTTTGTATTATTTGAACCTGCAAGATCAGCCGAGCCACCAATCAAATTTGGCAATTTTGAAACTATATCTAAAAATTTTTCTGAGGATTTTCTCGTTGCAGTTGGCTCTAATGATTTTAGATAATCTTTTTTTACTTGCTCTATTTCACTTATAATTTCATTGTTAAAAATATTAAATTCAGGTGGATATGATTTATTTTTTTCTGCTTTTGAAGAAGCGTTTTCTCCAATTTTCCTCCACTCATTTAAAATTTTTTCAGGGATTTTAAAAGGCTCGTAATTCCATTTTAATTTTTTTCTTACTAGCTTTACCTCATCGGTGCCTAACGGGCTTCCATGCGATGATGCTTTTCCACTTTTATTTGGTGAGCCGTAACCAATTGTAGTCTTACAAGAAATAGCAAATGGTTTTTTTGAATTTTGAGCTTTTTTTAAGGCGGTAAAAATTTGTTTTTCATTATGTCCATCTATTTCTAAATAGCTCCAACCATAACTCTCAAATCTTTTTTTTGTATTATCGGAGACGGCAAGATTGGTAGGGCCATCAATCGAGATTGAATTATTATCAAAAAGTAGTATCAAATTTTTTAATTTTATATGACCTGCAAAACTTAAGGCTTCATGGCTTATTCCTTCCATGAGACATCCATCTCCTGCTAAGACATAAGTCTTATGATCTATCTTTTTTTTTCCTAACTTTTTTTTTAATATTTCTTCTGCGAGCGCAAAACCTACAGCATTAGATATACCTTGTCCTAATGGTCCAGTTGTGGTCTCTATACCTGAGTCAGAATGATATTCTGGGTGTCCGGCACATATACTGTCAAGTTTTCTAAAGTTTTTAATGTCATCTATAGACACACTTTTGTAACCAGTTAAATATAAAAGTGAGTAAAGAAGCATGGACCCATGACCAGCAGAAAGAACGAACCTATCTCTGTTAAACCAGCTAGGGTCTTTAGGATTAAATTGTAAAAAGTTTTTGAATAAAACTGTAGCAACATCGGCCATTCCCATGGGCATTCCAGGATGACCAGAGTTCGCTGCCTCAACAGCATCTAAAGACAGAAATCTTACAGCATTAGCTAAATCTTTATGTTTTATTTTCAAAAATATTCCTATCTAGACTAAGAGACTCATTAATATATAATTATATATATATGAAATATATCAGCGAAAAAGAAAAAAAACTTGAAGACGCTCTTAAGAAATTAAAAAAACTTGATCTAAAAAATGACCAGATAACTGGAGACATTAAAGAACTAGTTGATAAAAAAAATCAATTAGAAATTGAAAAAAACGAATTGGAAAAAAGATACAAAAATTTAAGTCATGAACACGGCAATCTTAAACTCAAAATCAAACAAATGATGGCAGAAAAAAAAGACGATAGAATGAAAAGATTAGAATTTGATGAAAAAATTGATGAATTAAATCAAGAAACAGATACTTTGCTTGATGAGATTGAAAAATGGCAAATGTAAATATTAAATTTAATGGGAAAGACTTTCTTCTTTCATGTGAGGATGGTCAAGAAGATCATCTTGAAGAGCTAGCAGCAAATTTAAACGATAAATTTGAAAAATTAAAAAATGACTTAGGAAATATAGGTGAAAATAAATTATTATTGATCACTGCTATCAAAGTAATGGATGAGTACTTTGAAACCAAAAAAAATGTTGAGAAAAAAAAGCTCGAATTAACTAATCTTACTGAAAAATTTAAAGAACTGAAATCTCTTGTATACAGTTATAAGGATGAAAAAGAAGATGAAGCAACTAAATTGAACAATGATATTAACACCTTGCAAAAAGAGCTTGATAAAATAAATAATAATTATGATCAATTAATTTCTAATACTGCAAAAGAAATAGAGGAATTTGTTGAACGAGTTAATCTTAAAAATTAGATTTAGAAGTGAACAAATTTCAATTAAGAAAAAAAATATCTAAAATTCGATCAAAATTTGCAAGAAAAAAAATCACAGTAAATTCTGAGGCGATAATCAAATTAATTGAGCAAAAATCTTCCAACAAAAGAGTTGGATTGTATTATCCATTTGGTGATGAGTTATCTACTTTGGAATTAATGGATCGATTGACTAAAAAAAAATTTTTAATTTCTTTACCTATAATTAATAATAAATTTGAGATGTCTTTTTATAGCTGGAGTTCTAATGAGCCTTTAACAATAAACAGATATGGTATCTTAGAGCCTTTTAAGGGAAAAAAAATAACTCCTTCTACATTAATAATTCCGATGTTAGCTTTTGACTCTAAATTAAATAGACTTGGTTATGGAGGAGGTTTCTATGACAGGTACATTCAAAAAATTGAGAAACAAAATAACTGTATTAAAATCGGACTTGCTCTTTCCTGTCAAAAAATTAATAAAGTTCCAGTTGATAAATATGATAAAAAAATGGATTTCATAATTACTGAAAAAAGAATTTATAAATGAAAATTTTATTTTTAGGCGACATTGTAGGACCCTCGGGTTGTATGGTTGTAGAAAAATACCTTAAGAAGATTATTAAGGAAAATAAAATAAATTTTGTTATAGCAAATGGTGAAAACGCAGCCCATAACGGAGTAGGTATCACAAAAGATGTTTTAGATAATTTAATTAAATTTGGAGTAAATGTACTCACAACTGGAAATCATGTTTGGGATCATAAAGAAACTTTAAAACTTGTTGAGGATAATAACAAACTTCTAAGACCATTAAATTTAATTGGAACATCGCCAGGGAAAGGATTTGAAATTTATCAAATATCAAAAAATTTTAAAATAGGTGTACTAAATTTAATGGGCAATGTTTTCATGAAGAAAAGCGAAGATGTTTTTAAAACAGCTGAAAATTTTCAAAAAAAATATCAACTAAAAAAAGATTATGACTTTTTAGTAGTCGACTTACATTGTGAAACTACTTCAGAAAAAATGGCAATGGGACATTTGTTTGATAGTAAAGCAACTTTAGTTACTGGTACTCACACGCACATTCCAACAAATGATGCAAGAATTTTAAAAGGTGGGACTGCGTATATCACAGATTCTGGAATGTGTGGTGACTACGACTCAGTAATTGGAATGAATAAAGAAAACTCATTAAAAAGATTCTTTAAACAAGATTCTGAAAAACATTATCCATCTTTAGGGGATGGTTCTTTATCGGGTGTTATGGTAGATTGTGATGAAACTACAGGACTAGCTAAAAATATTAATAGTATAATTGTTGGGGGTGTTTTAAATAACTCAAAATAATATGGCAGGACATTCTCATTGGGCTGGTATAAAACATAAAAAAGGTAGAGCAGATAAAGAAAGGTCAAAGATTTTCTCGAAACTTTCTAGAGAGATTACCGTAGCTGCTAAACTTGGAGATAAAGATCCTTTGATGAATGCAAGACTTAGATCTGCTATTCAAGCAGCAAGATCCTCAAACATGCCAAAAGATAACATTGAGAGAGCCATCGATAAATCAAAATCATTAAATCAATCAAATTTTGAAAAGATAAGATACGAAGGTTTTGGTAAAGATAAAGTTGCTATAATTGTTGAGGCACTTACAGATAATAAAAATAGAACTGCCTCAAAATTAAGAACAATTTTTCAAAAAAACGGTGGTAATTTAGGTACTCAAGGTTCTGCAGCTCATAATTTTAAACAAATTGGCGTAATTAGAATAGACATAAATGAAATCAAAGACGACAAAATTCTTGAACTAGCAATAGATGCTGGAGCAGATGAATGCTTTTCCTTTGAAAATTTTCATGAGATACATTGCGGTTCTGAAGATATTTATTCTATAAAAAAAAAAATTGAGTCCGATGTTGAAAATTTTATATCTACAGATATTGAGTGGCTTCCATTAAATAAAGTTTCTAGCAAAGGAGAGAATAAAGAAGATATTAAAAAACTTATAGAATTATTAGATGACGACGATGATGTTCAAAGGGTTTACTCGAACTTTGGGGAAGAAGATTAATAAATGTTAATAATTGGAATAGATCCTGGAATTAATGGTGCTATATGTTTATTTAGAGATGGAAAAATAGTGGATGTATTTGAAATGCCTAAAATGGCTGTAGGAAAAAAAAACAAATCTCAAGTTAATGCCTCTCAAATATTTAATGAAATTCAAAAAGCTATAGAAGGAGAAGACAAGACGAAGGTAATAGCTGTGATCGAACAAGTTTCTGCAATGCCAGGACAAGGAGTTACTAGTATGTTTAATTTTGGACAGTCTTTTGGAGTGTTGAAAGGAATTTTTTCCGCAATGCAAATTCCAATGGATTTTGTTTCGCCAATTAAATGGAAAAAATTCTTTAATTTGATCAATACAAATAAAGACGCCAGCAGGACAAAAGCTATTGAAATTTATCCATACTTTTCCTCAAAACTGTCAAAAAAAAAAGATGCTAATAAAGCTGATGCGATACTAATTTCTAGTTTTTATTACCAAAACGCTAAATATTAGATTTATTTGATCTTTCAGGTCAAATTGATGACACATTTTAGTGTGAAAGATTTTTTATGGAAGCCGATATAGCATCACAATCTGTTGGACTAGGGAGTTCTGTAGACTTCTCCTTATGGAGCCTATTTCTTAGAGCAGACATAATTGTAAAATCAGTTATTGTTTTGTTAATTGCAGCATCAATTTACACTTGGGCAATAATTATAGAAAAATTCAAGTTATTCAAAAAGATAAATTTATCTACCCAGGAGTTTGAGGAAAAATTTTGGAAATCAAGATCTGCCGAAAGTTTCTATAATAATTTACCAGCAAATATTGATGATCCAATGTCAAATGTTTTTAAAAAGACAATGCAAGTCGTTCTTAAATCAAGATCAAGAAGTAATTTAAATGAAAAGCTTTCAGGTTTATTGGAGTCCAATATAGAAAATGAAGTTAACAAGCTGGAAAAAAATTATTCATTTTTAGCTACTGTAGGTTCAACAGCACCATTTATTGGTTTGTTTGGAACAGTTTGGGGAATTATGAATTCATTTCAGTCAATTGCAGTTTCAAGAAACACAAGTTTAGCTATTGTTGCGCCAGGTATTGCAGAAGCACTATTTGCAACAGCTCTTGGCCTCTTAGCTGCTATCCCTGCAGTTGTAGCTTATAACAAATTTAATAACGACTCAAAAAAATATTCTCAAAGATTAGAAAATTTTGCCAAAAGATTTATCTCTACTATTTAACTAATGGCTTTTAATTTAAAAAATAAATCTAAAGATCCAATAAGCGAAATAAATGTAACACCATTTGTTGATGTTATGCTGGTTCTTTTAATCGTTTTTATGGTTACAGCACCATTATTGACAGTTGGTGTTCAAGTAGATTTACCAGAAAGTTCTGCTGACTCTCTTCCGGAAGAACAAGAGCCATTAACTTTAAGTATAAACTCAAAAGGAGAGATTTTTATTCAAGAGAGCAAAGTTGAATATGATAAGGTAATTGCAAAGATTCTTGCGGTTTCAAAAAATAGAACTGATACTAGGATATACGTAAGAGGTGATAAGACTATTAATTATGGAAGGGTACTTGAAGTAATGGGAATGTTATCTGGATCAGGATTTACGAAAGTAGCTTTGATTTCTGAGCCTTATAAAGAAAGATAGTCTTTATGGCAAATAATGTTGTTATATCTTTTTTGTTACATATGTTTTTAATTGCTATCACAGCCTTGAGTTTGCCTTTTTTAGCAAAAAAACCAATCGACCTACCCCCTATAATATCTATCGAACTAATACAAATAACAGATCAAACCTCTATCCCATATGCCCCAAAAGCCAAAAAAATTATAGATGAGGTTAAAAAAAAAGAAAAAGAGAAGTTAGTTTCTGAACAAGCACCACCGAAAAAAGTGAAAAAAGAAAAACCAGACTCAATACCTTTTCCGGATGAAAAAAAAGAGATTGTAAAAAAACCAGAAGAAAAAAAACAGAATCCCGAAAAAATTGATGACGAGATTAAACAAGTTTCAGAGTTTGAAAAAAAGGAATTATTTGATCCAAACAGTATTGCTGCCCTTATCGATAAATCAAAAGAAAATGTGGCAGAAATCCAAAAAAAAAATAATGATGTTACCCAATCACAAAAAAAAACGGTTATATCATCAGGTTTAACACTTAATGAGGAAGATGCACTTAAAGCACAAATTTTTGGTTGTTGGAGTATACCTTTAGGACTACCATACAATGAAAATTTACTTGTAAGAATAAAGCTTAATTTAAAACCAGATGGTACAATAATTAATTCAGAAATCCTGGATCATGCTAGAATGAATAAACCTGGCCAGGGTTTTTACAAAGTTCTTGCAGAAAGTGCCTTAAGAGCTATAAGATTATGTCAACCATTGAGAGTACCGACCACTGGATATGAAAGATGGAAAGAAATACAATTAAACTTTGATGCAAGGGAAATGTTAGAAGGATGAAAAAAATAAGCTATTTTATATATATATTTGTACTTATATTTTATGCTGAGAAGTCTAAAGCTTTAATAGAGGTAGATATAACAAGAGGAAATTTAAATCCACTTCCTGTAGCAGTGTCACCTCTTTATCTAGAAAAAGAATCTAAGTCAAAGTTTGAGGAAAAATTGAATTTAAAAGATTTAGGTCAAGAGATTTCAAAAGTAGTAGAGAATAATCTCAAACAATCAGGTCTTTTCAATCCTTTAGATAAGGATGCTTTTTTACAAAAACCTGACATTGCACACGTTAAGCCGAGATTTGAAGATTGGGCGCTGATAAAAGCTCAAGCTCTTATAACAGGAGAAGTAAAATTTACTGATGAAAAATTACGTGTGGAGTTTAGGCTGTGGGATATATTAGCTGGTAAAGAAATTATGGCTTTAGCTTTCACTACAGTACCTGAAAATTGGCGTCGTGTTGGCCACATCATAACAGATAAAGTTTACGAACGTTTGACAGGAGAAAAGGGATATTTTGACACTAGAATTATTTATGTTGCTGAAGAGGGGTTAAAAACTAGTCGTATAAAAAAACTCGCCATAATGGATCAGGATGGTTTTAATACGAAATACTTAACTTTAGGAAATGAGCTTGTTTTAACGCCAAGATTTAATCCCACAAATCAAATGGTAACTTATTTATCTTATTTTAAAAATCTTCCACGTGTCTATCTTTTGGATATTGAAACAGGTGTTCAAGAAGTAGTTGGAGACTTTCCAGGAATGACATTTGCTCCACGTTTTTCGCCTGACGGAAAAAAAATAATAATGAGTTTTGCTAAAGATGGAAATTCAGAAATTTATACTATGGATTTAGAAAGTAGAGTTGTAGAAAAAATTACAAATCATCCTTCAATTGATACTTCGCCGTCGTATTCCCCTGATGGTAAATTTATTTGTTTCAATTCTGATAGAAGTGGTTTTCAACAAATTTATGTTATGAGAAGTGATGGATCAAAAGTAAAAAGAATTTCTTTTGGAAACGGGTTATATGGAACTCCGGTATGGTCTCCGAGAGGTGACTTAATAGCATTTACAAAACTTCATAAAGGCAAATTTTATATTGGAGTGATGCGAACAGACGGAACAGGTGAAAGATTATTAACTGAAAATTATTATCAGGAGGCCCCCTCATGGTCTCCTAACGGAAGAGTCTTAATTTTTTACAGGGAAACAAAATCTGACTCTGCGGGGAAGGGATTTTCAGCTAAATTGTGGTCTATAGATTTAACTGGATATAATGAGAGAATGGTTGATACTGAGACAGATGCCTCAGACCCATCTTGGTCGTCATTATTAAGCGATTAATAAGCTATTTTTAATAAAAAATTATTATATTCTTGATTTTTAAGCTTGAAAGATCTAATTAGGTGTGAAAAAGTATATTAATAATTTAAGGAGCATTAATGAGTTTAAACAAAATTTTAAGAAACACTTTGCTAGTTGTTTTTGCCGGTATTTTACTTTCGGCTTGTGCAACTAAACAAACAGGTAAAATGCAAGGTGATGTGTACACTGGAAAAGATACAGTTGAGTATTTAGCATCTGGTGTTCCAGATAGAGTTTTCTTCGCAACAAATGAAACAGTTCTAACAACTGCTTCAAGAGAAACTTTAAGAAAACAAGCATCATGGTTAAGAAAGAATTCAAAAATAAATGTTGTTCTTGAAGGTCATGCCGATGAAAGAGGTACAAGAGAATACAACTTAGCTTTAGGTGAGAGAAGAGCTAACGCGGCTAAAGACTATCTGATGACATATGGAATTTCAGGTAATAGAATTTCAGTAATAAGTTACGGGAAAGAAAGACCAGTAGACTCTGGTTCAAACCCATTAGCTTGGTCAAAAAATAGAAGATCAGTCACAGTTAAAGCTAACTAATAATTTATATTTAAGACCCCGTTAACGTGAGTTAACCGGGGTCTTTTTTTTGCCATCATTATAGATAGAAATTACCAAATGAATTTATTTAAACAAATAAAAATATTTATTTTAGTAATACTTTTAAACTTTACATTCTTAAATAAAATTAGCGCTCAAGATGACCAAACTCTTGAGGTTTTAGAAAACTTAAAAAAAGATATTAAGACACTTGAAAAAGCAGTTTACTCTGAATCATCTTCATTCAATTCTTCAAATTCAAAAAGTTTAAGTTCAAATGATGAAGATGTTTTGACAAGACATTTATTGAAACTTTCAGAAATTGAAAAACAATTTCAGGATCTTACTAATAAATTTGAGGAAATAAATTTTAAAATCGATAAATTATCAAGCAGACTTTCAAAGGTCCAAGCTGATAATCAACTTAGGTTTCAATCTCTCGAAAGTGAGTCAGGAAAAGAAAACATAGTTTCTAGTAAAAAAAAAACTCCATTGCCTGGATCGTCCCAGCCCCAAGATTTAGGTGCAGTCTCATATAAATCATCGGAAACTGCAAATGTTATACAACAAACTCAATCAGTAGACTCAACAAATATTGTTGTTACAGAAAAATTTACATCAGAAGAAAAAATTTTACCAAACCTAGCTCCAGATAAACAATATGAATTTGCGACGAGCTTTTTAAAACAGGGAGATTATTCTACCGCCGAAAGAGCTCTAAGAGAATTTGTTATGACAAATCCAGAACATAACATGGCAGGAAGTGCTCAATATTGGTATGCAGAAACATTTAGAATAAGACAACTATATACCGATGCTGCTTCTGCTTATTTGGAAGGGTATCAAAAATATCCTAAAAGCGAAAAAGCTGCTATAAATTTGTTGAAGCTTGGAGTATCATTAGTACAGATTGGAGAAAAAGATCAAGGTTGTTTAATGATAACAGGGGTTCAAAAAGAATATCCAAAAGCCAAACAATCCGTTCTTCAAAAAGCAAAATATGAAGAAAAAAAGTTTGAATGCAAAAAACAAAAATCTTAAAAATTCAATTTTTAATCCTCAAAAAAGAAACAAAAGAATTAAAAAAATCTACGATAGATTTGAATTTTTAATTAATCAAAAAGAATTTAAGGGGTATTTAGTAGCGGTTTCTGGTGGCGCAGATAGTCTAGCTTTAGCATATCTTTCGAAGTGCTATCAAATCAAAAACAAAAATAAAAACTTTCATTATATTCACGTAGATCATAAGTTAAGAGACACATCCTCAAAGGAGGCCCAAGCTTTAAAAAAGATTTTAAAAAAATTTAAAATTGAGTGCAATATAATTACATGGAAAAAAAAGAAAAATTCTAAAAAAACTCAATCAGAATCTAGAGATTATAGGTTTAATGTATTTGAAAATTTTTGCAAAGCAAGAAAGATCAACACAGTATTATTGGGCCACCATTATGATGATTTTCAAGAAAATTTCTTTATCAGGTTATTAAGAGGCTCTGGTCTGAAGGGGCTTGTATCTTTTCATAATTATAGGAATCTAAAAAGGAATAAGATTAATATTGTTAGACCATTACTTGATTTTTCAAAAGAAGATTTATTATATGTAACTAAAAATACCTTCAATTTTTATATAGATGATCCATCAAATAGAAGTTTAGAATATTTGAGATCGCACGTAAGATTTATGATTGATAATCTTAAAAAAAATGGCCTTAATGAGAAAAAGTTTAAAATAACTTTTGAAAATTTAATATCTTCAAATAACTCAATTGAATTTTTCGTACAAAAAAACATCAGCGAAAATTCTCATATTGGTACATCAAAAAATAATAATATTAGAGCATTATTATCTTCAAAGTTTTTTAGCAGCACTGATGAAATAATTCTAAGATCTTTTACAAAAATTTTACAAGATGTTAGTGGCAGATATTTCCCTGCTAGAGGCAAGAGAGTCTCAAAGACACTTGATCAAATTAGACAAAAATCTATAATTAAAACTACTATAGGAGGATGTGTTATTGAAAAAATAGAGAATTCGGTAGTTATTTACAAGGAAATCACAAAATAAACTCATTTGTGTAACAATTTAGCACTTGTTAAATTTAGAATAATTCTTAGTTTATTAAATATATGAATTTAAAAAATCTAGCTATGTGGGTAATTATAGTTGTTTTGACTATTGGTCTCTACAACATGTTCAAGAATCCACAAAATCTTCAAAATAAAAATACTAAATCAATTATCTTTTCTGAGTTTTTGACAGAAGTTGATAATGGAAGAGTAGCAGAAGTCCAAATACAAGGTAACAACATTAAAGGTGTAATGGCTGATGGCTCAGTTTTTTCAACATACTCACCCAACGATCCAAACTTAATAGAAAAATTAACTGATAAGGGCGTAAGTATATCTGCAGCTCCACTTGATGAGAAAATGCCGTCTTTATTCGGAGTTCTTTTGTCATGGTTTCCAATGTTACTTTTAATTGCTGTTTGGATATTTTTTATGAGACAAATGCAAGGTGGAAAAGGTGGTGCCATGGGATTTGGAAGATCAAAAGCGAAGATGATGAACGAGATCAAAGGTAAAGTCACCTTTAATGATGTTGCAGGAGTTGAGGAGGCAAAAGAGGAAGTTCAAGAAGTTGTAGAATTTTTAAGAGATCCAAAAAAATTTAGTAGATTAGGTGGTAAAATTCCAAGAGGTTGTTTGCTTGTGGGACCTCCAGGCACAGGAAAAACTTTACTTGCTAGAGCTATAGCTGGTGAAGCAGGTGTACCTTTCTTTACGATTTCTGGATCAGACTTTGTTGAAATGTTTGTCGGAGTTGGTGCTTCAAGAGTAAGAGATATGTTTGAACAAGGAAAAAAACATTCTCCATGTATAATTTTTATTGATGAAATTGATGCTGTCGGAAGAAGTAGAGGCGCTGGTTTAGGTGGAGGCAATGATGAAAGAGAACAAACATTAAACCAATTACTAGTTGAGATGGATGGATTTGATACAAATGAAGGTGTAATAATTATAGCAGCAACTAACAGACCCGACGTTTTAGATCCAGCACTTTTAAGACCAGGAAGATTTGATAGACAAGTTGTTGTTTCAAATCCAGACATTATAGGACGAGAAAAAATTTTAAAAGTTCATGCTAAAAAAATTTCTATGTCTCCAGATGTCAATTTAAGAACTATCGCAAGAGGAACACCTGGATTTTCAGGAGCAGATCTTGCTAATTTAGTTAACGAGGCTGCATTGTTAGCGGCGAGAAAGAATAAAAGAATTGTAACATCTCAAGAGTTCGAAGATGCAAAAGATAAAGTAATGATGGGTGCTGAAAGAAGATCTATGGTTATGACAGAAGATGAAAAGAAATTAACCGCTTACCACGAGGGTGGTCATGCAATAGTTTCTTTTAATTTGCCAAATTATGATCCAATACATAAAGCGACAATCATTCCTAGAGGAAGGGCATTAGGAATGGTAATGAATTTACCTGAGAGAGATAAACATGGTCATTCTATTAAATATTTAAAAGCAAGATTAGCTGTGTGCTTTGGAGGAAGAGTTGCCGAAGAACTTATATTTGGTAAGGATAATATATCAACAGGTGCTGGCGGAGGAAACGGTTCAGATATTAATCAAGCAACTCAATTAGCAAGAGCAATGGTTACTAAGTATGGAATGAGTGAGGAACTTGGTCCTGTGGAATATGGTGAAAATCAAGAAGAAGTTTTTCTTGGAAGATCTGTTACACAAACACAAAGTGTTTCAGAAGCAGTGGCTCAAAAAATTGATAAAGAAATAAGAAGACTTGTCGATGAAGGTTATAATCAAGCAAAAACTATCTTAACAACTAAAATTGACGATTTACATAAGATAGCAAAAGCTCTTCTAACTTATGAAACTTTGACTGGCGAGGATATAGCAAAAATAATTAACAAAAACGAATATCCTCCTAATAAGGAAGATTTAAAAGTTGAGGACGAAAGTTCTGACTCCGCTTTGGGATCAATTGGTTTAAAACCAAAAATTGTTCATTAATATTTAATGTTAAAATATTACACTAGAGCGTGTAATTTCTATTATGGTGACCATTCAACTCTGATGGTCAATAAGAAACTTGCTCTCCCACTTAATGGAAATGATAAAATTTCTTTTGATACAATAGAACTTATAACAAGAAAAAAGAAAAAAAAAATCCATATTTCAAAATTAAATTTTTTAAGTAAAATTCTAAAAAAAAAAGTTCAATTTGATATTAAAAACATTACTAAAAAAAAAAACTTTTCTAAACTAAAGTTTAAGTCTTTACCTCTAATAATGGGAGTTGTTAATTTAACTCCTGATAGTTTTTCAGATGGTGGAAAATATAACAATCATAAAGATGCTTTAAAAAGAATAAAATATTTTATTGAAAAAGGATCATCAATTATTGATATAGGGGGAGAGTCCACAAGACCAGGATCAAATGAAGTAAGTGAAAAAACTGAGTGGAAAAGGATTAAGGAAGTATTAAAAAAAACAAAAAAATTAAAAAATATAATATCTATTGATACTCGAAAAAGTACCATTATGGAAAAAAGTTTAAAATATGGTGCCCATATCATTAATGATGTTTCCGGACTCAATTACGATCCTAATACACTAAAGATCCTAAGAAATAAAAAAACTCCCTTTATAATTCATCACATGCAAGGTAATCCAAAAACAATGCAAATTAAACCTGCGTATAAAAACGTATTGCTAGATATTTACGATTTCTTTCAAAATAAAATTTTAGAACTAAAGGCCAATGGCATAAATCACAAGAACATTATTTTGGATCCAGGAATTGGTTTTGGAAAAAGATTGAAACATAATATTACCTTATTAAGAAACATTTCTATTTTTCATTCACTTGGATTTCCTATAATGTTAGGCACTTCTAGAAAAAGATTTATTAAAGACATTTCTGGGATAAACGATAGTAAGGAAAGACTAGGGGGAACTATATCATCTAGTTTGTGCGCTATGATGCAGGGCATTCAGATTTTAAGGGTTCACGATGTAAATGAAGTTAATCAAAGTATCAAAGTTTTTAAATCACTAAAATTTTAAATGACAAAAAAATATTTTGGAACCGATGGAATTAGAGGGAAGGTTAACCAGACCAAAATTAATGGTGAAATGTTCTTTAAATTTGGCCTAGCAGCAGGTACATATTTTAAAAATCAAAAAAAATCAAAACAAACAGCTATTATTGCTAAAGATACAAGACTCTCTGGATATACACTTGAGCCCGCATTGGTGTCTGGATTGGCCTCAGCAGGAATGCATGTCTACACGCTTGGGCCTTTACCAACAAATGGATTAGCAATGTTAACAAAAAAGATGAAAGCCAACATGGGAATTATGATTACAGCTTCTCATAACCCGTATTATGATAATGGACTTAAATTATTTGGACCAGATGGCCTAAAACTCTCTGACAAAATTGAAAAGAAAATAGAAAAACTAATTGACTCTAAAATAGCAAAAAATCTTTCTGAGCCAAAAATTTTAGGAAGAGTAAAGAGATTAGAGGATGCAAATGATAAATATATAAAAATATTAAAAGATAATTTTCCAAAAGGTTTTAAGTTAAAAGGAATGAAAATTGCAATAGATTGTGCTAATGGAGCTGGTTATAAATCTGGACCAAAATTATTAAGGAGCTTGGGTGCAAAAGTAATTGAGTATGGGACTTCTCCAAATGGTTTAAATATAAATGATAATTGTGGCTCAACCTTTCCACAAAAGATCAAATCTTTAGTTCGAAAAAACAAAGCACATATTGGAATATCTTTAGATGGCGATGCAGACAGAATAATTGTATCTGACGAGATGGGGAACATTGTTGATGGTGATAAAATTATTGCGATGCTAGCAACAAGATGGAAAAGAAAGAAAATTCTAAAAGGTGGAGTAATTGGCACCCTAATGTCAAATTATGGATTGCAAAATTTTTTTAGAAATCAAAAAATTAAATTTATCAGAGCTAATGTAGGAGACAGATATGTTAAGGAAAAAATGCAAAAAGAAAACTTTAATTTAGGTGGGGAGCAATCTGGGCATATTATACTTGGTAAATTTGCAACAACAGGTGATGGGTTATTAGTTGCATTGGAAATTCTATTTTCAATGAGAAAAGGTAAAAAGGCTAGTGAGCTTTTTGACTTATTTAAATTAACACCTCAAATATTAGAAAATGTAAAGGTTAAAGATAAATCAGTTATTAATTCTACTAAATGTAAAGTTGCTATTAAAAAATCTGAAAGAATAATTAAAAATTATGGTAGAATGCTTGTAAGAAAATCCGGCACAGAGCCTAAAATCAGAATTATGGGCGAGTCAAACAATATTCATTTATTAAAAAAATGTATAAATATTGTAAAAAGGTCTATTAAATAAATTGAAACTTAAATCTAAAATACTAGTTATTGCGGGCTCAGACTCTTCTGGAGGTGCAGGTATTCAAGCAGATATTAAAACCATAACAAGTCTTGGCTCTTATGCAATGACAGCAATTACTGCAATAACTTCACAAAATACAACAGGAGTTTTGTCGATTTCAAAAGTTCCAATCAATGAAATTAAAAGGCAAATTGAATTCACCTCAAAAGATATCAGGCCTGATGCTATAAAGATTGGAATGTTACACTCAAAAAAAGTTATTGAAACAGTAATAAATTCTTTAAAAAAAATTAAAGTAAAAAAAATTATTCTTGATCCAGTGATGGTAGCGAAAGGTGGCACAAAATTAGTTGATGATAAATCAATAGAAATAATAAAAACTAAATTAATGAATAGAGTATCTTTAATTACACCAAATATACCAGAGGCAGAAATACTTGCTAAAATACAAATTAAAACAACAGATGATATGATTATAGCTGGAAAAAAATTATTAAGTTTCGGAGCAAAAAATGTTTTAATTAAAGGGGGTCATTTAAAAGCAAAATATGTATATGATCTTTATTTGAATAAAGACGAAAAAGAATTTTTTAAGAGTAAAAAAATCAAAACAAAAAATACACATGGTACAGGATGTACTTTATCTAGTGCGATCGCGACTTATTTTTCGTGTGGAAAAACATTAAAGAAATCTTGTAAGATGGCAATTGACTATGTTAACCATTCAATCGGATCAGGGCCTAATTTTGGAAAAGGCCATGGGCCAATAAACCATATAAGCGTGTTTAATATTAAGAATAAATTCAAATGAAAAATGTAGCTGTTGTCGGATCTCAGTGGGGTGATGAAGGAAAAGGAAAAATTGTTGATTGGCTCTCAAGTGAAGCAGATGTAGTTGTAAGATTTCAGGGCGGACACAATGCTGGACATACGTTAGTAATAGATGGAGTGACCTATAAATTAAGATTACTTCCATCAGGAATTGTCAGAAAAAATAAAATATCAATTATTGGTAACGGGGTTGTGGTTGATCCATGGGCATTATTAGATGAAATAAAAGAGATAAAATCAAAAGGAGTAGAGATATCTGAAAAAAATTTAATTTTGTCAGAGTCAGCCAATTTAATTTTACCTTTTCACAAAGAAATGGATGAAATAAGAGAAGATGCAGCAGGAAAAGCAAAAATTGGCACCACAAGAAGAGGTATAGGACCAGCATATGAAGACAAAGTAGGAAGACGATCGATCAGAGTAATGGATTTAATTTCTGAAAAAAATTTAGATCATAGGCTTGAAACTGTTTTAATGCACCACAATGCAATAAGAAAAGGTTTAGGAAAAGAATTGTTTGAAAAAAATAAGTTGAAAAAGGAACTTCTTGAAATTGCACCCCAAATATTGAAGTTTTCAAAGCCCGTCTGGAAAAAGATAGATGAATTTAAAAACGAAGGAAAGAAAATTTTATTTGAAGGTGCGCAAGGAATTTTGTTAGACGTAGATCATGGTACTTATCCTTTTGTAACCTCGTCAAATACAGTCGCATCTTCAGCAGCGACAGGCTCAGGGTGTGGACCAAATACAATTGGTTATGTTCTTGGTATCACAAAAGCCTATACGACAAGAGTAGGTGAGGGTCCTTTTCCAACTGAATTGAAAAATGAAACTGGAGAACATCTTGGTAAAGTTGGAAAAGAGTTTGGAACTGTTACTAGCAGAAAAAGAAGATGTGGTTGGTTTGATGGTGTTTTGGTAAGACAAACGATTAAAGTCTCAGGTATTAATGGAATAGCATTAACCAAACTTGATGTTTTAGACGAACTAGAAGAAATCAAAATGTGTGTAGCTTATGAGCTGGATGGCAAAAAGGTTGATTATTTGCCCGCTGCTGTAGATGATCAATTAAAAGTTAAGCCAATTTATAAAAGCTTTAAAGGTTGGAAATCTTCAACAAAAGGAATCAAAAATTTTGAAAAATTGCCCGAGAATGCAAAAATTTATATTAAGGAGCTTGAAAAATTTATTGAAACAAAGGTTTCAAGCATTTCAACAAGTCCTGAAAGAAACGATACAATTTTAATCGAAGATCCTTTTAAAATTTAATTTACTGGAAGTAAATTCTTTGATTTTGCTGAATTAAGCATATGCTTTTGTAGTTTTTCAAAAGCTTTGTTTTCAATTTGTCTTATTCTTTCTCTACTAATTTTATATTTTTTACTCAAATCCTCAAGGGTTGAAGGGTTATCAGTTAATCTTCTAGAGTAAAGTATCTCTTTTTCCCTTTCATTTAAAATTTTAATTGAATCTTTTAATAAATCTTTTCTTTGCTCCATTTCCTCTGAATGAGCAACTTTAAGTTCTTGATCCATCTCTTTGTCTACAACCCAATCTTGCCACTCTTCTCCATCTTCTCCAATCGGAGCGTTAAGAGAGTGTTCTTTGCCAGACAATCTTCTATTCATAGATACTACCTCATCTTCACTAACATTGAGTGAGTTTGCAATCTTTTTTACATCTGCATCTTTTAGATCACCTTCAGTTCTTGGAGCTATTTGATTTTTTAATTTTTTTAAATTAAAAAACAATTTTTTTTGAGCGGTAGTTGTACCAATTTTTACAAGACTCCACGATCTCAATATGTACTCTTGTATTGAAGCTTTGATCCACCACATAGCATATGTTGCTAATCTAAAACCCTTTTCTGGCTCAAATTTTTTTACTGCTTGCATTAAACCAACATTTCCCTCTGAAATTATTTCACTCATTGGCAAACCATAACCTTTATAGCTCATCGCGATTTTGGCAACTAATCTTAAATGACTTGTAACTAATTTTTCTGCTGACTTTAAGTTTCCTGTAGATTTCCAATTTTTGGCTAACATGTATTCTTCCTCAGCATCAAGAATTGGAAATTTTTTTATCTGATCCAGGTATAC
>CACNVG010000010.1 GCA_902623785.1 uncultured Pelagibacteraceae bacterium | reverse complement strand
ATGCTTGAGCTATATCTTTAACATGTATTCTAGAAAAGAAGTGGTTTTTTTTATCAACGACAAATTTTTGATTGTTTTTAAGTCTGGTAATTGCATTATATTTATCAGAATAAATTCCGGAAAGTCTGAAAATTTGAATCGGTAATGAATATTTTATTCCAAAAGATAACCAATCGTTCTCAACATTTAATCTATTTTTTCCTGCAAGCGTTTGTGGGTTCGTTGTGCTGTCTTCATTTACCCAGGCCCCATCGTGATTTCCATAAACACTTGTTGAGGATAAATAAGTCAGCCATTTAAGGTTCGGTAAATCTAAACTATTTTTTACTAATCTTTCTATAAACATATCCTTCCCATTTATTGGAGGAACAGATATTAAAATATGATCAGACTCTTGTAATGGATTGATCAAATCTTTATCAAAATCATTTTCATTAAACGAAAAAGTTAAATATTTTAAATTTTTAAAAGTAAGCTCAGAGGTATTTTTTCTCGACGTGGTCGTTAATTTTAAATCAACTTTACAATTTAATAGATGGTCCACAAAAGATTGGGCTACTTGTCCAAAACCGAAACAAAATAATTTCATATTTTATTAACTTGCGAAATTAGAGATTTTATTTGTAATAGGATTTTCAAGTTTGTCGATCATTTCTTTTGGACAGACTTGAATAAAATTTTGTATCTCTGTGTCAAAGTTTTCTAGTATTTTTTTGGAAACATTTGAATTTGTCTCATGGAAGTGTTCTTCAACAATTTTTTTTAAAAATTCCTGCCAGTATTTTGTCTCAACACCTTGCCAAATGACACTCTCGGGATTAACCCTTTTTTCAAATTCTTTTTCTTTATCATAAATAAAAGCCATACCACCTGTCATACCAGCTGCAAAATTATCTCCAGTATTTCCTAAAATAATTATATTTCCCCCTGTCATATATTCACAACCATTTGAGTCACATCCTTCAATAACAGCTGTGGCACCAGAGTTTCTTACAGCAAATCTTTCCCCTGCTTGTCCGGCCGCAAATAATTTTCCTGAAGTTGCTCCGTACAAAACTGTATTACCAATAATTGTGTTGTCTTTTGAAATCAAATTACTCTCTTTGCTTAGTTTAATGACTATTTTACCTCCTGATAATCCTTTTCCAACATAATCATTTGCATCTCCACTCAAAATTAATTTAAGTCCTTTAATACCAAATGCGCCAAAAGATTGTCCTGCAGATCCTTCAAAATTTAGGGTTAGGTGGTCGTCGTTTAATTTTGCATTATTATATTTCTTATATAATTCGTAAGAAATACGTGTTCCTACAGCTCTATGAGTATTTTCAATTTGGTAGGATTTTTCAATTTTTTCATTATTATCAATTTTTTTATTTATCTCTGGCCAAATTTTTTGGTCTAAAGTGTCTGGTACAAAATTTATTATTTGTTTTTCACAATATCTTTTATTTTTACCAGGATCAGCTCGTACAAAAAGAGGGTTCAGATCTAAATCATCCAAATTTGGAGATCCTTTACTTACCTGTCTTAAGAGATCTGTTCTTCCAATTATTTCATTTAAAGATTTAAAGCCAAGTTCAGACAGAATTTCTCTCACCTCTTGAGCTATAAAAGTAAATAGGTTTACCACCTTGTCAGGAGTTCCGTTAAACTTTTCTCTCAATTTTTCATCTTGTGTACAAACTCCTACTGGACATGTGTTTGAATGACATTGCCTTACCATAATACATCCCATTGCAACTAAAGCAGTTGTTGCTACGCCAAATTCTTCTGCTCCCATCATTGCAGCAATGACAACATCCCTTCCAGTTTTTATTCCCCCATCTGTTCTAAGTGTTACTGTATGTCTTAAATTATTTAGGGTTAAAACTTGATTTGCTTCAGTTAATCCCATCTCCCAGGGTATACCTACATATTTGACGCTAGTTTGTGGGGTAGCTCCTGTTCCGCCATTATGCCCAGATATTAAAATTATATCAGCTTTTGCCTTTGCAACTCCTGCTGCAATTGTGCCAATACCTGAAGATGCAACAAGTTTAACTCCAACACGAGCTTTAGGATTTATTTGTTTTAAATCATAAATTAATTGTGCTAAATCCTCAATTGAATAAATATCATGGTGGGGAGGGGGCGATATTAAAGTAACCCCTGGAGTTGAATGTCGTAATCTTGCAATTTCTTCTGTAACCTTAAATCCAGGTAGCTGTCCACCTTCGCCTGGTTTAGCGCCTTGTGCAATTTTAATTTCTATTTCATTACAATTATTCAAGTAGTTAATTGTAACTCCAAATCTTGCAGATGCTATTTGTTTCACCCTTGAATTAGCACTATCTCCATTAGACTGAATTTGAAATCTTTTTTCATCTTCACCACCTTCTCCACTACAAGATGCTCCTTTAATCCTATTCATTCCGATAGCTAATGTTTCGTGAGCTTCCTTTGATAATGCTCCATGAGACATGCTTCCACTACCAAAACGTTTTAAAATATTTTCAACTGGTTCCACTTCATTGATGCTAATTGTATTTTTTTTCTTGAAATCAATTAAGTCCCTTAAATTTATAGGTGGTAATTCATATATCCCTTTAGAGTATTTTTTATATAATTCATAAGATTTGTTAGTAACTGCCGATTGAAGTAAATGTATTAGTTTACCTTGGTACTGGTGCGTCTCACCATTTTTTCTATATCTATAAATTCCTCCTATTGGCAATACGTTTGTGTCAGACCTAAAAGCCTCTTCATGAATACCTCTTATTTTTTTTTCAATTCCTGTAAGTCCAATACCTGAAATTTTAGAGGTAACACCTGGAAAAAAATCATTAACAATTGTTCTGCTTAGTCCTACAGTTTCAAAATTACATCCTCCTCTGTAAGAACTAATGACAGAAATACCCATTTTTGACATTATTTTTAAGAGGCCTAAATTTACTGATTTTACATATCTTTCTACACAATCATCATAAATAAATTTTCCAAATAATTTTTTTTCAAATCTTTGGTAAAGACTGTCTAATGCTAAATAAGGATTAACTGTAGTAGCTCCAACTCCTATAAGAGTTGCAAAAGAGTGGGTATCCAGCGCTTCTCCCGTTTGAGCATTAATTGAAACATAACCCCTTAACTTTAATTTGATAAGATGAGTATGAACAGCACCAATACATAGAAGCATAGGAATTGGATACTTATCTTTAGAAACTTCTTTATCACTTAGAATAAGTTGCGTTACCCCTTGTCTTACTAAAACTTCAGCTTCTTTTTTTAATCTTTCGAGTGAAGACTCTAAATTTTCTTCATTAGTGAAGGTACAATCTAAAACTTGATTATTCTTGTCAAAAAAAGAAATAAATTTTTCAAACTGTTTATTTGATAGAATTGGACTGTTTAGTACGTAAATATTTTCTTCAGTAAGGTTATCAAAATCTAAAATATTGCCAAGATTTCCAAACCTTGTTTTTAAACTCATAACCTTATTTTCTCTTAATGAGTCGATTGGTGGGTTTGTTACCTGGCTAAAATTCTGTCTAAAAAAATGATACAAGGGTCTATATTTGTTAGACAAAACTGCTAGGGGTGTATCATCACCCATTGATCCAGTCGCCTCTTTTGCGTCCTCTGCCATTGGATGAAGTATCAATTCAAGGTCCTCTAGACTGTATCCAAAACAATGCTGGAGTTTTCTTAATTGATCACTCTTAAATAAATTTGTCTCATTTTTGATTGGGAATTTTTTATCTAAATCAATAATCTGGTTATTAAAATGTTTGTACTCTTTTGCTAAGTAATTTTTTATCTCTTTATTCTTAAATATCTTTCCTTTTTCTATTCTTACACCTAAAATTTCACCAGGACCTAACCTCCCTTTAGAAATTATTTTTTTTTCATTAAGTTTAATCATTCCAGTTTCTGATCCAGCAAAAAGTAAGTTATCTTTTGTGATTGTGTATCTCATAGGTCTAAGACCGTTTCTGTCTGTAGCAACTATCACCCATTCATTATCTGTGGCAGCAATAGCTGCAGGACCATCCCATGGCTCCATTGTACTATTTAGAAAATTAAATAATTTTTGATGTTCAGCTGGTAGCACTTTACTTTTTTTGGACCAAGCATCAGGTATTAACATTAATTTTGCTAAAGGCGCAGGTTGACCAGAAATATTAAGTAACTCAAAAACATTATCTAATGAAGCTGAATCTGAATTTCCGCTTGGGATAACTGGCTTTAAGTTTTCCATATCTTCAAAAACCGGGCTGAACATTTCTTCTTCATGAACCTTCATCCAATTAACGTTTCCTTTAAGGGTATTTATTTCTCCATTATGCGCTAGAGCTCTGAATGGCTGTGCCAGATCCCAGCTTGGTGCGGTATTCGTCGAAAATCTCTGATGAAAAATTGCATATCTTGATACAAATCTTGGATCTTTAAGATCTAAATAAAAATCAGACAAAGACTCAGCAAGGAACATTCCTTTGTAAATGATTGATTTAGAGCTAAAGGAACATATGTAAAACTCATTAAGGTTTTCATTAAGTATTTTTTTTTCAATCTTTCTTCTAGCTTCATAAAGTTTTATCTCTAGTGATTTACCTTTTTTGTTTTTATCATTACATTTAAATAAGACTTGTGTAATTTCAGGTCTATTAAACTCAGCTTTCTCTCCTAGAACAGAAGGGTTAACAGGAACCTGTCTCCAACCATAGATATTAAAATTACTTTTTGTTAATTCACTTTCAACAATAGTTCTACAAGCTTCTTGGGCGCCATAATTATTTCTTGGAAGAAATAACATTCCAACACATACTTCTGAATTATCATGTTTATGACCTGTAGCTTCAATTTTTTCGACAAAAAAGTCTGAAGGAATTTCTATGTGTATACCAGCACCATCGCCTGTTTTTCCGTCAGCATCAATCGCACCTCTATGCCAAACAGCTTTAAGTGCTTCAATTCCATATTCAACTACTTTTCTAGATTTTTTTCCATCAGTTGATGAAACGAGACCAACACCACAGGCATCATGCTCCATACTTTCGTGATAAACACCATGTTTTTTTAAATTCTCGAGATTCTTAATTCTTAGTGAAATATTTTTCGAATGATCAGTAAATTTACAATTTATCAGCTTGGGATTTATGAAAAATTTTGCTCCCTCATTTTTCATTTCTTTGTGCATTTCAACGTGTTCACAAACCTCTAATCCATTTTTATCTAAGCCATAGTATTTTTTATTTAAGAACAATTCCCTCTTGTAAATTGCTAATCCACCAAATGATGAATCAACCTCAATCGGATCTGACCTTTCAGGAATAGTTATCATTTTTGAATGTACAGCCTCAGATATGCACACGTCTTTTTTCATTCCAGAATTGAGAAGATCTTTTGCCTCTTTCCAACAATCTTTTGGAGACCATGTTTTGTGTCTTAGAGCCCAAATATCGTAATAAGGTCCTGATTGGTTGGCTGAGCACATATCCCACTCATTCGTCATATCCCAGCAACTTTTTACAGCTTTCTCAGTTAACATGTTATTCACATTATCAAGATCAACTATTACTAAAAAATCTATATCTTTATATTTTTTATTATTTTCTAATTCTCTTAAATAATAGTTTCTGCAATAAGCAATTCTTTCTGTTCTTTTTGGAAACCTGTCTTTTAAAATTCCTAACCCTGTAAAATAAAAATTTTCAATATCATTAATAGAATTTAATGTCTCAAGAGTATTGTCATCACTGTCGGACTCCACTATAAGCCAATTTTTTTTTTTAAATCCTGAAAATGAAATATCAATGTTCTTTATTTCATCCTTTATAGTTTTTGAACAGTTGTTTGCCAAACCAACAATTAAAATTTCAGAATCAGATATTTTCTTTAACTCTTTTGTTTTCATGCAACTTTTTTATTGTTTGATCTTTTACTTTTAAGAAACTCATCAATATGTTCGGCAACATCTCTTCCATCTTTTATAGCCCAAACAACCAATGAAGCTCCCCGAACTATATCACCAGCAGCAAATACGCCCTTCACACTTGTTTCCATAGTATCAAAATCAATTTTAATTGTGCCCCATCTTGAAACTTGTAATTTGTTTTCACCAAATAAAACTGGTAGATCTTCAGGGTCAAAGCCCAATGATTTGATGACCATATCAGCTTTCAATTCAAAATCAGAATTTTCTTGAATAATAGGTTTTCTTCTTCCACTTTCATCAGGATCTCCAAGTTTAATTTTATCCACAGAAACTTTTTCTATTTTGTTTTTACCTAAAAACTTTTTTGGACTAGATAACCAAACAAATTCAACACCCTCTTCCTCAGCGTTTGCAACTTCTCTTGATGAACCAGGCATGTTTTCTTTATCTCTTCTATATAAACATTTCACCGACTTAGCTTTCTGTCTTACGGCAGTTCTTACACAGTCCATTGCTGTATCACCACCCCCAATTACAATAACATCTTTATTTTTTGCATCTAGAGATCCATTGTCAAAGTTTTCAACCTTATCTCCAAGACCTTTTTTATTTGATGCAGTCAAGAATTCCATTGCAGGATAAATGTTGTTCAAATCGCTTCCTTCAATTTCAATTTCTCTTGGTTTATAAACTCCAGTAGAAATCAAAATAGCATCGTGTTTTTCTTTTAATTCACTTAATGAAGCATCTTTTCCAACTTCAAAATTTAAAACAAATTTAATTCCACCATCTTGTAAAAGCTTTGTTCTTCTCTCGACAACATGTTTTTCTAATTTAAAATTAGGTATTCCGTATATTAATAATCCGCCAGCTCTATCATATCTATCGTATATAGTTATTTGGTAACCCTTTTTTCTTAACTGTTCGGCACAAGCCATACCTGCAGGTCCAGATCCAATGATTCCTATGCTTTGAGTTAATTCCCTCTCAACTTTAATTGGTTTTACCCAACCCTTGTCCCAGGCGTTATCAGTTATAAATTTCTCAACAGATCCGATCGTTACTGTCCCATGACCGGACTGTTCAATAACACAATTCCCTTCACACAATCTATCTTGCGGACAAATTCTTCCACAGACTTCTGGCATATTATTTGTACTTTGAGATAAATTGTAAGCCTCTTCTAATCTTCCTTCTGCTGTAAGTTTTAACCAATCTGGAATATTATTACTTAAAGGACAGTGGACTTGGCAAAAAGGAACACCACATTGTGAGCATCTGCTTGATTGCTCTTTCGCACCTTCATGAATAAACTCTTTATAAATCTCATTAAAATCTTCTTTCCGAGAATCAGTTTTCCTTTTAGGTGGATTTTGTTGACCTATTTCTACGAATTTGAGCATTTTTTCAGACATAGTGTGAGGGTATATATATTAATAAGGAGTCGAATTAAATGAAAAATAGGACAGTTATCATTACCTATATTTTAGAAAATTCACTGTTTTTGCTAGTTTTTTCTTGTTTTGCATACCTCATATGCATTCATGTTATTGCTTTAATTTACGCTTAATTAGTTTAGTTAAATAATTAATAATGGCTGAATTCTTCGAAATTATAATCTTATCAGCAATACAAGGGATATCTGAATTTATTCCTGTCAGTTCATCAGCCCATTTGTACTTAATATCTGAAGTACAAAATTTTGAGATAAAGTCTCTTTTAACTGACGTGTCTCTTCATCTAGGATCACTATTAGCAATACTGTTTTATTTTAAAGATGATTTTTTAAAATTATTCAAAGATAAAAAATTACTTAAATTGTTGATTTTTGGATCTCTACCCCTAATTATTGTTGGTTTCGCTGTATTCAAAACCGGCTTAATTAATTATTTTAGGAGCATAGAAATAATAGCGTGGACCACCATAATTTTCGCAATCTTTTTATATATTGCTGATAAATTTTCTGTAAGAAAAAAAATAGATACAGATTTAAATTTAAGATCGATACTTGTTATTGGAATTTTTCAGGTACTTGCATTAATTCCAGGAGTTAGTAGAGCTGGAATTGTTATTACTGCTGGAAGATTGCTCAACTTTGACCGATACGACTCAGCCAAAATTTCACTTTTTTTATCTGTGCCAGCGATCGCTGGTGCTAGTTTTTTAAACTTAAAAGAATTAACCTTTTCGAATATTGAAGTAAATTTTATAATTTTGCTCGCAGTAATCTGCTCTTTTATTTTCTCGTATATCACAATTAAATATTTTTTAATTTTTGTTAAAAAATTTAGTATGAAATTTTTTGTAGTTTACAGAATTTGTTTAGGATTAGTTTTACTTTGGTTTATCTATACTTAAACGTTTAAATTCTGGCATTAATTGAGACAGCAAAACACCTCCAAGAATAAATAAACATCCTAAAATATTATCTATGTTTAAAATTTGATTTAATATAATCCAAGCAGCTATTGTTGCAAAAACACCCTCTAATGAGTAAATTATTGCTGCGGGTGCTGGACTGATATTTTTTTGTGCATAAATTTGTAAAACAAAGGCAAATCCACCAGATAATACACCTGCATAAAGAATTTCATAGGTCTCAGATAAAATATTTGAAATTGTAAATGTTTCATAAACCAATCCAATTAATATTGATAAGATAGAAACAATAAAAGTTTGAATAAGACCAACTGTGACTGGTAAATCGAATTTTTCTACTAATTGTCCAATAAAAATAATATGTAAACTCCAAAATAAAGCACATATCAATACTAATATGTCTCCTTTTCTAACCGAAGCGTCATAAAAATTTGTTAAAAGATATCCTCCAACTACACATAACAAAACAGATGGCCAGACACTCCAATGAACTTTTTTTCGATAAAGTATATAAAGAACAAATGGTACTAAAGGCACATAAAAAATAGTAAAAAAAGCTGCGTTAGCTACATCAGTGTAAAGAAGTGCAACTTGTTGTAACGCAGAGGCTAAGAATAAAAAAATACCTATAGAGATTGAAAGATATAGAAAATTTCTTCTATCTTTATTAAATTCATTAAAAAATTTCTTTTTTTCAATTACTAAAAAAAAGGGGACCAGAGCTAGGAAACCAACAAAAAACCTCACACCATTAAATGTAAAAGGTCCAATTTCGTCCATCCCTGTATCTTGTGCAATAAACGTAGTACCCCAGATTAAACAACAAACAAACGCGCTTATAAGTGAAAGTCTCTTTGACATTTAGTTAATTATATTGAGAGGTTGTAAGCGAAATTTTTACCTAAGTTTTCTTTAATCTCATTACAAAACCTAGCAGCATCTGCTCCGTTAATAATTCTGTGATCATATGAGAGTGACAGTGGAAGTATAAGTTTCTCGCTTTTATCTTTTTGAAATATTTTCCCTATTCCTAATATGGCTACCTCAGGAGGGTTTATTATGGGTGTAAAAAATGTTCCACCTATTCCTCCAAGACTAGTGATAGTTATTGAGCCACCTTGAAATTCTTTTTTATCAATTTTTAGATTTCTACATTTATCACTTACTTCTTTTAATTTTTGCGATAAGTCAGATATCTTAAACTTATCGGCATCTCTTATTTTAGGAACCATGAGACCATGTGGAGTATCTACTGCAATACCGATATGAAAATATTTTTTTAATATTATTTGATAATTTTCCTCGTCTTTTATAGATGAATTGAAGATTGGATATTTCATCATGCTCTTCACTAATGCCTTAATTATAAAAGCAAGTGGGGTAATTTTCTTTTGCTCACCTGTGTAACCATCCTTTAAATTTTTACGGAAGTTTTCAAGTTCAGTCACATCAGCCTCATCATGATGGGTAACGTGTGGGATAGTTCTCCACGACTCTGATAACAGCGGTGCTGCAAGCCTTTTTACTCGTGGCATTTCAACAACTTCTATTTCACCAAATTCAGAGTGATCAATTAAGTTATTTTTTGGCTGTGGTTTTTGTGTTTCTTTTAATTGTGTGTTCTTTTTAGAACTTTTTATAAAATTTTTAACATCTTCCTCTGTTATCCTCCCATTCCTTTCAGACCCCTTAAGATTTGAAATATCAGCTCCTAATTCTCTTGCAAATTTTCTAACTTTTGGAGTAGCGAGTATTCTATTAATCATTATTATAATTTTGTTGGTATTGGTTTATTTTTATCAATGTTGTATTTCTTAATTGCTTGTTCTGCATATTTTGAGGGGATTAATTGTTCTTTTGCTAAAACACTTAAAGCGTAAGTAACAATATATTTTTTATCCACCTCAAAGAAATTTCTAAGTTTTTCTCTACTGTCACTTCTTCCATATCCATCTGTTCCGAGAGAGTAAAAACTTTTATTTGTAAATGGTCTTATTTGATCTGATGTAATTCTCATATAGTCTGATGCAGCTAGTATAGGACCTTCGGCATCTTTTAAACAATTTTCAACATATGTTTTTTTAGGTTTTTCATTTGGATTTAAAAGATTAAATCTCTCGACTTCCATACCATCTTTTCTTAATTCATTAAAACTTGTGACACTCCACACATCGCAATCAATTTTAAAATCTTTGTCCAATATGTCTGCCGCCTGCATCATTTCTCTTAAAATTGTTCCAGATCCTAACAGTTGAATTTTTGTTTTTTTATTTTTTGAAATTTGTTTAATTTTATACATTCCTTTTAAGATTGCATCTTCAATATTTTTATCTTTTGGTATTGCTGGATGTGGGTAATTTTCATTCATTGTTGTAATGTAATAAAAAACATTTTCCTTTTTTTCGTACATTCTTCTTAAACCATCTCGAAATATCACAGCTAGCTCATAAGCAAAAGTTGGGTCATAGGAAACACAATTTGGTATTGTGGAAGCAAGTAGATGGCTATGTCCATCTTGGTGTTGTAATCCTTCTCCAGCCAAGGTTGTTCTTCCAGATGTAGCGCCTATAAGAAATCCTCTTGCCTGACTGTCGCCTGCAGCCCATGCAAAATCACCCACTCTTTGAAAACCAAACATTGAATAGAACAAATATATTGGTATCATTTCTATGTCATGATTAGTGTATGATGTTCCTGCTGCTATCCAAGATGACATGGAACCGGCCTCCGTTATTCCTTCCTCTAATACTTGTCCTGATTTATCTTCCCTATAAGATGAAAGTAACTTCGAGTCTACTGGCTCATACTTTTGACCTTCGTGTGCGTAAATACCAATTTTTTGAAAGAAACCTTCCATACCAAAAGTTCTAGCCTCATCAGGAATTATAGGAACTAGTTTCGGTGAAACATTTTTATCTCTTAAGAGGTTCGTTAACATTCTGACCAGAGCCATAGTCGTTGACATTTCTTTAGTACCTGTCGATTGTTTCATTACATCAAAAATATCTTTTGGAGGAGCTTTAATTGGTTTGGCAAAAGATGATCTCTCAGGAATGAAGCCACCAAGTTGTAATCTTCTCTCTTTTAAATATTTTATTTCTTGTGAGTCTTCTTTTGGTCTGTAGTATTCAATATTTTTTACTTGCTCGTCAGTTAAAGGAACATCAAATCGATCTCTGTAATAAAGTAAATCGTCTACGTCCAATTTCTTTTGTTGATGGGTGGTATTAATACTTTCTCCAGATTTACCCATTCCATAACCTTTGATAGTTTTGGCAATTATCACTGTTGGACTACCTTTGTTTTCTACTGCTCTATGGTAAGCTGAATACACTTTATGTGGATCATGGCCTCCTCGATTGAGCTTCCAAATATCTCTATCGGTTAAGCTTGAGACCATTTCTTTTAATTCTTTGTATTTTCCAAAAAATTTGTCTCTTACATATGCGCCACCCTTCGCCTTAAATGCTTGATACTCACCATCAACAGCTTCATTCATTCTTTTTACCAATAAACCTGTTTTATCTTTTGCTAATAATTGATCCCAGTAAGATCCCCATATCACCTTTAACACGTTCCAACCAGCTCCTCTAAAAATTCCCTCAAGTTCTTGAATTATCTTTCCATTACCTCTTACAGGTCCATCTAATCTTTGAAGATTGCAGTTAACTACAAATATTAGGTTATCTAATTTTTCTCTAGAGGCTAATCCAATTGCACCTAAAGACTCCGGTTCATCCATTTCCCCATCTCCTAAAAAGGCCCAAACTTTTCTATTCTCATCTTTAATCAAACCTCTATTAATTAAATATTTCATAAACCTAGCCTGATAGATCGCTAGCATTGGACCAAGACCCATTGATACAGTTGGAAACTGCCAGTAGTTTGGCATAAGCCAAGGGTGAGGATAAGAGGATAAACCACCTGGTAAAACCTCCTGTCTAAACGAGTCTAGTTGTTTCTCAGTTAATCTTCCCTCTAAAAAAGATCTTGCATAAATTCCAGGAGCACTATGACCTTGGAAATATATTAAATCTCCACCAAACTTATTATTTTTTGCTCTCCAAAAATGATTCATGCCAACGTCATATAATGTTGCAGCTGAAGCAAAGGTTCCTATATGACCTCCAAGATCGGGGTTCTTTTTATTTGCTCTTACAACCATAGCAGCTGCATTCCATCTAATTAAAGATCTTATTTTTCTTTCAATGTTTTGATCCCCTGGAGATTTTTTATCCTCTTCAGGAGGAATAGTATTTATGTAAGGTGTATTTCGAGATAAGATTAAATCTGAGCCTTCTTTATAAGAATGTTCAATTAATTGTTTTATTAAATATTGAGCTCTTTCTTTACCGTCATTTTGAAGAACTGCAGATAAAGACTCTAGCCACTCTTTAGTTTCAGTTGGATCTAAATCATTGCCATCAGATATTATTTCAATATTTCTGATTGGTTTCTTTTTCTCTTGGCTAATAGTTTGTGTTTCAACAGGTTTTTCTTGTTCTACTCTTTGAGATTTTTCTGCGTCTACAATTATTTGTTCAGTATCTTTAGGAATATCTAAATTTTTGACTTCTTTTTTCTCAGGTTCTTGTTTTTTTTCAGAAGCAGATTGAATTTCTATTAGCTTATCCCCCTTCGATACTTTATCACCCACTTTTACTAAAATTTTTGAGACCTCACCTTCTCCCGTGCTTGGGACCTCCACACTTGATTTATCACTTTCAAGTGTAACAATAGAGTCGTTGTTTTGAATTTTTTGACCCTCTTTAACAAGGACTTCAATAATTTCTACGTTTTCAAAATCTCCTATATCAGGTACTAGAATATCTTTTTTCATCTATATTTTTAAAGATCAATATTTTAACATATTTATATCTTTTTTTCGTCATCCTAAAATGGGTTAATTAGTATATGTTAAAAATATTGATTAATTTTATAAAGAAAAAGCCTAATTATAAAAATTTAGATGCGAAAATTTGGATACAAAATATTATTCTAAATAAATATTATAAAACACTCAAATATTAATCTTTTTCTATACACATCGAAATTCCCATACCTCCTCCGATGCATAGTGTTGCCAAACCTTTTTTTCCACTTATTTTTGTTAATTCATTTAAAAGCGTAACAACAATTCTTGCTCCTGAGGAACCTATAGGATGACCGAGTGCTATTGCTCCGCCATTGACATTTACTTTTTCTTTAGGAATTTTTAACTCTTTTATTACAGCAATGCTTTGTGCGGCGAACGCTTCATTAATTTCAACTAAGTCCAAATCTTTTACATTCCATTTCGCTATTTCAAGAGCTTTGTTTGACGAAGGGATTGGCCCTAATCCCATCATGGATGGATCAACACCACAGGTTGCCCAAGATATAATCTTTCCTAATATTTCTAAATTGTGTTTTTCAGCTAACTTTCTTGTAGTTAAAACAACTGCAGCGGCTCCATCATTAATGCCAGATGAATTTCCAGGAGTGACGGTTCCCTTTTCTTTGAATGCAGAATTTAATTTTGAAAGATCATTTATTGTAATTCCAGATCTCGGATGTTCATCGGTATCATCGTTAATAATTTCATTATCAAATTTTTTTTTGTTTATTGCTATATTTGCTTTCTGTTGAGACTCAACTGCAAATTCATCTTGTTCTTGTCTTGATATATTATATTTTGCAGCAACATTTTCAGCTGTAACACCCATATGGTAATTATAAAAAGCATCCGTTAAACCATCTTTCATCATTTGATTATGAAGTGAATTGGTCATACTTTCTTGGCCTCCAGCAATTATAAAGTTTGCAGAATTTGTTATTAAAGATTGATATCCATTAACAATAGATCTTAGTCCAGACCCACACACTTGATTAATAATTATTGCAGTCTTTTCTTTTGGAATTCCAGAATTTATAGCTGCTTGCCTAGCTGGATTTTGTCCACATGATCCTGTTAAAACTTGTCCTAATATTACCTCATCAATCATATCTTCTTTTAACTTGGTCTTTTGAATTAAACTTTTGATTACTAATGAACCTAGATCATGAGCCTGTAGATCTTTATAAATACCTTTATATCTTCCTATGGCTGATCTCTGAGCTGCAACAAAAACAATATCTTTAGAATTTTTTGACATTAATATAGAATAATTATTTATTTAAAAATTACATTATTAAATATGATTATTTTTTATAATTTAGCGCCTGTAGCTCAACTGGATAGAGCGCTTGGCTACGGA
The DNA here is from genome assembly GCA_902623785.1 of uncultured Pelagibacteraceae bacterium. Taxonomy (GTDB): domain Bacteria; phylum Pseudomonadota; class Alphaproteobacteria; order Pelagibacterales; family Pelagibacteraceae; genus Pelagibacter. The sequence continues at coordinate 17,157 of CACNVG010000010.1, read as the reverse complement.
CCAGGAGGTTCTGGGTTCGACTCCTAGCAGGCGCACCAAAATTATGAAAATCTCTTTGCAATCAAGTGTTGTATATTTTTTTGCTATAGTATTAATAGTTTTAATTTTATTAACAATTTTTTTATAAAAATGAAAAACGAATTTGAACAAATCAGTAAAGTTTCTGGTTTTATGAAACACAATGGTGGACTTCTTTTTAGAGATGTATCAGATACTGAGTTCGAGTTTAAAAGCACAATACAAGACATGCACTTAAATAAAAGAGAGATCACTCATGGGGGATTTATTTGTTCTTTAATCGATGCAGGTGCTGGAACTGCTGTGTATAGAGCTAGTAATAATCAATCGTGTGTTACAATTTCATTAGATGTAAAATTTATTGCGCCATCTAGACTAGGGGATGAAATATTAGGAAAAGTAAACATATTAAAAAAAACAAAGTCAATGTTATTTGTGAATTGTAATTTATATATAAACAAAAATATTATTGCATCAGCAACAGGCGTTTGGAAAATAGTAAAAAAGATATGATTGGAATTTTAGGAGGAATGGGGACACAAGCTGGTTTAGATTTCTGTAACAAAATTGCTATTTCATATAGAGGAAAACAAGATCAGCAATATCCAAAATTTATATTATACAATAAGTCCGACACGCCAAAAAGACCAGAAAACTTAAAAAAATATTTTAATGTCCTTAAAGAATTAGTGAAAGGTTGCAAATTATTAGAAAAGAATAAATGTAAGTTTATTGTAATGCCTTGTAATACAGCGCATTTTTGGTACGAAGATCTAAAAAAAAAAGTGAAGATACCTATCTTAAGTATGCCCGAGGAAGTTTATAAGCATACAAAAAAAAGCTGTAAAAATAACTCTCAAATTGGAATACTTGCTACAGAAGCTACCTTAAATACGAAAATTTATCATAAATATTTCAATAAAAGATTTAAACTATTATCACCACCTATAAAAATTCAGAAAAAAAATGTAAACAAAGCAATCAAATTTGTAAAAATGGGCAATGTCAGAAAGGCAGAAAAAATAATTAAGCCTGCAATTGATTATCTTATTAAAGTAAATTGTAAAAAAATAATCTTAGGATGTACAGAATTACCTATAGCAATTTTTGCATTCAAATCTTTTAAAAAAGCAAAAAAATCAAAAATTTTTATTGATCCAAATCTGATACTAGCAAATTCTTGTGTAAAGAAATATAAAGCTGCATAAATTGATCAAATGTGTTAATATTGAAAAAAAATAAAAATGAGAACTTTTATCTAAATGATTCGGACTTGTTTTAGACTATTTTTGTTCTTAAGTGATAACAATATATAGTAGTAAAAAAATTTAACACACTAAAAGTAGGAATGACAAAAAATAAAATAACTGCTGTTCTCGGACCTACCAATACAGGAAAAACCTTTCTCGCTATTGAAACAATGTTGTCTTTTAGCTCTGGAATGATGGGTTTTCCCTTGAGGCTTTTAGCTAGGGAAGTTTATGACAAAGTTATAAAAAAAACTGATCCTAATAAAGTTGCGTTAATAACAGGTGAAGAAAAGATAATACCTCCAAACGCTACGTATTATTTTTGCACTGTAGAGTCTATGCCTATAGAAAAAGATTTAGAATTCGTTGGAATAGATGAAATTCAAATGTGTTCTGACCATGAAAGAGGTCATATTTTCACTGACAGATTATTGAATTTAAGAGGTGAAAAATTAACAATGTTCATGGGATCAAACTCAATGAAAAATATTATTGAAAAATTAGATGGTGATGTAGAATATATTGATAGAAAAAGACTATCTAAATTAAGTTACTCGGGTCATAAAAAAATTTCTCGAATAGAAAGAAAAAGCGTAATAATAGCATTTTCAGCAGAAGAAGTTTATGCCATTGCAGAATTAATTAGACGTCAAAAGGGTGGGGCCGCAATTGTGATGGGTTCTTTAAGTCCCAAAACAAGAAATTCCCAAGTAAGTCTATATCAGTCTGGTGATGTTGACTATCTTGTTGCAACTGATGCAATTGGAATGGGAATAAACATGGATTTAAATAATGTTTTTTTTTCAAGTGTAAAAAAATTTGATGGTAAAAAAATTAGGAGACTTAGATTATCCGAAATTGCTCAAATCGCTGGAAGGGCAGGCAGATATCTTAATGATGGATCATTTGGTATTACAGGTGAATGTGGAGAGATAAGTCCAGAGGAAATTGAATTACTTGAAACTCATAAAATTGACGACATCAATACAATTTTTTGGAGGAATCCAAATTTAAATTTCAAAAATGGACAATCGCTAATCAAGTCATTAGAAGAGAAGCCAAACAAACCTTGGCTTAAAAGAATTTCAGAGTGTGAAGACGAAAAAGTTTTAAAATATATTTTAAAAGATACTGAAAAATTACAAATTTATAATAATGAAATTGAATTAAAACTATTATGGGAATGTTGCCAGATTCCTGATTTTGTTAAAAAAACTTATGGAAATCATTTAGAGGTAATTGGAAAAGTATTTAATTTTTTAAGAGAAAAAACAGGAAAAATTTCAAATAAATATATGAAAGAACAGCTTTCAATTTTAGATAAAGTTGACGGAAATGTAGATTCTATATCTAATCGGATTGCCAATGTTAGAACATGGTCTTATGTTTCTAACAAAAATGGGTGGGTAGAAAATCAGGATTATTGGGTAAAAAGAACAAAATCTTTAGAGGACAAATTGTCTGATAGATTGCATGAAGAGCTTACTAAGAGTTTTATAGATAAACGAGCAAGTGTACTTGCAAGAGGTTTAAAACAAGATATCTCTTTTGATACAAAAATTGAAAATGATGGGAAAGTTTTGATCAACAATCAATTTATCGGAAATTTAAAAGGTCTAAAGCTTGAATTAGATTTCAAAGTTGGTGATTTAGAAACTGATATAAAATCTTTAAAAAAAGCTGCAAGACAAAATGTAAGTCCAGAAATTTCAAAAAGAATTAATCAAATTATTGATGCAAAGCAAATTGAATTACGAGAAGATAGAAAAATTTACTGGAATAATTTTCCAATAGCAATGCTAAATAAGGGTTCAGATTACCTGTCCCCAGATCTAAACTTAATTGTAGATGAAATTGTTGAAAATAATGAAAAATATAAACTTTACTCATTTTTGAAAAAATGGTTAGAAACAAAAATCATTAACGAATTGAATAGTTTGTTTAAACTGAAAAATATAAATTCAGTAAATGCCCAGATAAGAGCCTTATCATATCAATTATATGAAAATAACGGTGTAGTAAAAAGGGAAGAAGTTGTAGATATCATAAAAAATTTGAGCCAAGATGATAGGAAAACACTTAGAGATTTAGGAGTAAAATTTGGAAGATATCATATATTTTTATTCAAACTTTTTAAACCTAGTGTTGTATCATTAAGAATTCTGCTTTGGAAAAATTTTAATGGAGAAGATCATGATCTATATCCTCCTACCTTTGGATTAAATTTTGTTGATAATGTTAAATATAAAAAAAGAAAATTTATGCTTTTATGCGGATTTGAAAAATTTGATAAGTTTTTTGTTAGAATAGATATTTTAGAAAGATTGTTTATTGAAATCATAAACTCTAATGAAAATAAATCTGATAAAATAAAGCTATTACCTAAAATGTTGAATTTATTAGGTTGTAATAAAGAAAGCTTTATTAAAATCATTAAGTTAATGGGATACAAAGTTTTTGAAGAAAAAAATGAAACATTTTTTAAATATAAACCTTTAAAAAAGATTAAAAAGAGTTTAGATTTTAAAATCAATAAAGATAATCCCTTTGAAGCATTAAAGCAGCTAGATCTAAAATGATATTTAAATTTTTGAATAAGGATAAAGAAAAACCTGGTAAAAACGATGAATCTATTAATGTTGCGTGTCTTTTAATTCATGCGGCTAAAATAGATGAAAATTACACATCAAAAGAGAGAGAAATAATTAAGAAAACAATAAATAAATTATTCCCTGATTTAGATAATTTGGACGGGATTATTACAAAATCAGAGCAAAAAGAAAATGATACAAATCATATTCAGGAATTTACCAGAAACGTAAAGTCTTTAAGTATGGAAAACAAAATTTTAATTATTGAAACTCTTTGGAGAATAATATTATCAGATGGAAAATCAGATATTTATGAAAATAACCTTATGAGACGTTTGGCTGGGTTGCTTTATTTAGATGATAAGATAATTGGTAAAACAAAAATTAAAGTGCTTAACGATAAATAATGACTTACATAGTAAATGACAAATGTATTAAGTGTAAATTAATGGATTGTGTAGAAGTATGTCCAGTTGATTGTTTTTATGAAGGAAAAAATATGCTTGTAATTAAACCAGATGAGTGTATAGATTGTGGCGTTTGCGAACCTGAGTGTCCAGTAGATGCAATAAAGCCTGATACAGAAAGTGGAAGTGAAAGATGGTTAGAGTTGAACAAAAAATATTCAGAAATTTGGCCAAATATATCCCAGAAAAAAGATCCACCAATAGATAGTGAAAAATATAAAGATGAGCAAAATAAATTTGAAAAGTATTTTAAAGAAAACCTTTAAAAAAAGAAATAAAGTTCAAATAAAGAAAAAAGCTAAAGCCAAGATAAAAAAAACTATAAGTAATAAAATAAAAAAAAAAGTTGGAAGGCCTAAGTCAAAAAAAACAGTAAAAAATAAAAATAAATTACCTGTCCTAAAGAATAAAAATCCTGAAAATTTAAAGCTGACAAAAACTCAAGATCAAAAACCAGAAATTATAAAAATAAAAAAACAAGAAACTGAAAAAAGACAGTATAAAGTTAAGGACTATGTCGTCTATCCTAAAGATGGTGTAGGACAAATTACAGAGTTTAAAAAAATTGTAATCGGTGGAATTGATGTTGAAGTTTATATTATTAAATTAGTTAGAGAAAAAGTAGAATTAAAATTTCCCATCAATAAACAATCCTTATTAAGACCATTAGCAACAATAAACCAACTAAACAAGTGCATAAGCATTTTAAAAGGGAAACCTAAAATTAAAAGGTCAATGTGGAGTAGAAGAGCTCAAGAGTATGATGCTAAAATTACATCAGGTAAGATTTATGAGCTGGCTGAAGTAGTAAGAGATTTAAATAAAGGTGACGATATTATGATTGACCAATCCTATAGCGAAAGACAGCTTTTTGAAAAAGCTTATGATCGAATATTATCCGAGTTTCAAATTGTTTTGAATCTTTCGTTAGAAGATACACAAAAAAAATTGGATAAAGCTCTAAAAAGAAATTTAGAAAAAAGTCAGCAAAATATCGAAAAAAAAATTGAAAGTGACTCATCAAATGATGAGGGAGCTGAAACTTTAGAAAATTCTAACGAAGAGACATAAAAAAAACGCTTCTCACACAAACGTTATGAGAAGCGTTTTTAAAAAAGAAAACTTATCTTCTTCTTCTTCTTTTTTTTGCTTTTTTCTTAGCTTTTTTCTTAGCTTTTTTTCTTCTTTTAGCCATCTTTAGCTCCCTGTTGTTACGAATCTTTTTGATTCGTTATAAGTTAATTTTTAAATATTTTCTTTTGTTATGTCAAACATTTAATTAGTTATAAATTGATTCATCAACGATGAAAAAATTAAATTTATTTTTGTAAATGTTAAAAGTTAAAAAAGAATAGTGTTTATGCGCATTATAATCAAATTTATTTGTTAAATTTAATAAAGTTTTTCTAAATCTTCTTTATATTTTTCTAAAATTTTTTTTCTTTTTAGTTTCAAAGTTGGTGTTAACATTCCATTTTCAATTGTAAATTCTTCTTTGATAAGTTTAATCTTCTTAACTTTTTCAATTGATTGTAAGTTTTTATTTAAATTTTCAATGTATAAATTTATTTCTTCCTTGTTTTCCTCGTTATCACTTACAATTAATGCAACGAGATATGTTTTTTTATCTCCATAAACTAAACTTTGTTTAATTTTTTCATTTAAACAAAGTAAATTTTCAATTTTAGACGGGGAAATGTTATCTCCACCTAAGTTTACAATGATTTCTTTTTTTCTATCAGTTATTTTCAAATTTCCATCTTTTGTAAACTCTCCTATATCACCAGTATGCAACCATCCTTCCTTAATAACTTCATTAGTTTCATCTTTTTTATTCCAATATCCAAGCATAACGTTTTCTCCTCTAACTAATATTTCACCATCCTTTGAAATTTTTACTTTATTAGTATTAAAAGGAGGTCCTACAGTCTCAATTTGAATATTTCCAGGAACGTTACAGCTTACAACTGGAGAAGCCTCAGTTAGCCCATATCCTTGTAATGTTGGTAATCCAATAGAATTAAGAAATTCTCCAATTTTCTGGTCAAGAGCACCACCACCTGAAACAAAAGCTTGTAACTCTCCACCAAACTGTTTTTTGATCTTTTTCCTGACTAAAATTTCACATAAAAGATTAGATATTTTTTCTCCAAAATTTAGGTCTTCTTTTTTAAGTTTTTTTGTGCCGAGTTTAAGAGTGTTGGTTATCAATTTTTTTTTAAAGCCCTCCAATTTAGAAAAATTTAAAGAAATTTTGTTATATAAATTTTGATAGAATCTTGGAACAGCGGTCATGATAGTTGGTTTTGCCACTGACATGTTAGGAATAAGTTTATCTAGGCTTTCAGCATAATAAACTTTTGCCCCTAGAGAAATTTGAACGAATTGAACAGTATGTTCATACGAATGTGAAAGAGGTAACCACGTCAAAAAAACTGGTTTTTTCTTTTTGACAATAGAAGCCAATATTTCTAAAGCTCCCTCACAATTTGAAAGAATTCCACCATGACTTAACATTACTCCTTTTGGTTTACCTGTCGTACCAGAGGTATAGATTATACAAGCTAAGTCATTTCTTTTTATTTTATCGTTATAACTTTTATTAGTAAAATTTGTTATTTTGAATATTTCTGAAAAGTTTTCAATTTGATTTGTAAATTCATCAATTGAAATTATCTTAATCTTGTCATTTAAAAATTTTTCTATTTTTTCATATTGTAATTTATTTGAAACTATACAAACTTTTGGTCCACAATCATTAATTATATATTCATAGTCTGAGTCTGAGTAAGTGGTAAATAACGGCACTGTTACACCTCCAGAATTCATTATTGCAATATCAGCAATTAACCATTGTGGTCTATTCTCAGACAATAATACACATCTATCCCCAGGGGAAATATAGTCTTGTAGAAAAGTAGTTAAACTTTTGATCTTTAATGTTACTTCATTCCAATTTAACGAATAGTTTTTATCTTTTGAACTCAATCCAAATAAAAAAGGTGGACCTTTTTTATTCTTAATTTCATCATATTTTTTGAAATAAAGTTCTACTAAACTATTTATGTTTTCTATTTTCATAAAATGGTGGGCAAAGAGAGAATCGAACTCTCACAGTATTGCTACTATTGGATTTTGAGTCCAACGCGTCTACCAGTTCCGCCATTCGCCCAATATTAATAATTTCATTTTTATAATTATAGTATAAAAACAAATTTAGTATGTTTAAAGAAATATATAGAAAATCAATTGAATTAGCAGGTCATAAAAGATCAAAATTTTTTCTAGGTTTTATCTCATTCATAGAAAGTTTTATATTTCCAATACCGCCTGATGTTTTTATTATACCAATGACTATTGCTAAGAGAGCTCAGTGGATTAGAATTGCTTTAATTGCTACCATTGGATCTGTTTTGGGAGCATGTCTTGGATATTTTATTGGTTACGTTTTTTTTAACGAGATTGGTGTAAAAATATTTGAATTATACGGTGTTGATAATGCTAACTTTTTAAAAGAGAAAATGTCCTCAGAAGGTGGAGTAATAGCTTGGTTGACTTTGTTGGCTATTGCTGGTTTCACGCCTGTACCATTTAAATTACTCACTATCACAAGTGGATTTGTGCACTTCAATTTTTTCTATTTTGTTATTGTATCTTTACTAACAAGAGGTTCTAGATTTTTTTTAATAGCATTTTTAATTGGAAATTTTGGACCTGCTATGAAGAAAATAATTGAAAAAAAGTTAGTTACAGTTTCAATAATAATATCTGTTATTTTAGTAATAATTGCTTACTTTGTATATAATTTCTTAATTAAATTTACATCCTAGATGGTCTTAGAAAAAAAATTTAAGATATTTTATTTGTTTATTATATTGTTGTGTGTGACTTCGATATTTTACGCTTTTTTTGTAGAATTTTTTTTGGGATATAAACCATGTATTTTGTGCAAGTATCAAAGAGTGCCTTATGTTCTGGGTTTGATAATTGGACTTTTTGGTTTTTTTAATCCTTCAAATACAAAAATGTGCATCTATGTATTTTTAACCTTTTCAATAAGCATGACATTATCTGGATACCATGTTGGTATTGAACAAGAATTATACCAATCAATTTTTAATTGCTCAGACGATAATTTGGGTATTTTGGAAGAAGGTAAATTGCTTGAGAGTTTAAATGTGATAAATCCTGACTGTAGAAACGTAAATTTTGCTATATTTGGAGTATCACTTGCGACTATAAATTTTGTATTATCATTTGTAATTTCCTCAGTTTCTTATTATTTGTATTACTATGCAAAAAACTAATAAACAAAAATTAGAAGAATTTATCAGAGTTGATCACGCTGGGGAAAGAGGAGCAATCAAAATTTATGAAGGTCAGCTATTAGCTTTGAACACAATTATTAAAGATGAGACTTTAAAAAAAAAGATTGAAGACATGAAAAAACACGAAGATGAACACTGTTCATTTTTTGAAGAGGAGATTAAAAAAAGAAATATAAGTCCTACTAAGTTTTTGCCTTTGTGGGACCTTTTAGGATTAGGTCTTGGGTTTGGAAGTACTATATTAGGAAAAAAGGCCGCCATGCTTTGTACTGCCTCTGTAGAAGAAGTGATTGATGAACATTACCTAAACCAAATAAACCAAATAAAAGATGATGAAAAGAAATTAAGAGAAAAAATTAAAAAATTCAGACAAGACGAAATTGATCACAAAGATATCGCATATGAAGAAGGTGCAACAAAAAAAGGTTTATACTCTGTTATGGACAAAGTAATAAAAACTGGGTCAAGAATAGCAATCAATATTTCTGAAAAAATCTAGTTTAAGGTTCTAATTCAACATCCCAATATAGATAATCCATCCAACTTTTATGTAAGAAATTTGGAGGAAAATTCTTTCCATTTCTGTGTAGATCTTCAGTTGATGGTTGAAATGGCAATTTATTTAAAGTCATACCTGATTTTGAAAGCAACCTTCCACCTTTTTTTACATTACATGATGAACAAGCGGTAACTACGTTATCCCAATTAGTTTTTCCTCCTTTTGATCTAGGTAATAAATGATCAAAAGTTAACTCTCTATTACTTCCACAGTATTGACAAGAAAATTTGTCTCTTAAAAAAACATTAAATCTTGTGAAGTTTGGATTTGATAATGGTTTAATATAACTTTTCAATGCAATCACACTTGGGAGCTTCATGCTAAATGAAGGACTTCTAATAACTCTATCGTAATAACTCACAATAGATACTCTATTTAAAAAAACTGATTTAATGGAATCTTGCCAGCTCCATAATGACAACGGGTAATAACTTAATGGTCTATAGTCTGCGTTTAAAACAAGTGCAGGACACTTTTCTAGAGACATGCTATCACTATTTATCATCATAATATTTATTAAGTTAACCTAAAAAATATTTTAATTCAATGGGTCAATTAAGATAATTAAGTTTTTATATTAAATATTTTTTTTAAAAAAATAAGCCCAGTACTAGACGCCTCTATAGGTATATTGTGACCACAGCCTTTTATCATTTTTGTAATTATATCAATTTTATTTCTCTCAAAAAAATCTTTAGCTTCTAACAAATTAACCGGTGGTACTATTTCATCTTGATCTCCGTGAATTAATAATGTAAAAGGCTTTGAAAAAATTCTACTGTCTAAATCAACTTTATTAATCACCTTTCCTGAAAATCCAAGAATTCCAGCGAATTTCTCTTTCTCAGATAATCCTACGTTTATAGACATCATACAGCCTTGGCTGAAACCGGACAAACAGATATTTGAATTAAGCAAATCAAATTCATTTTTAATCTCTGCTATAAATTTTTTTAATATTTTTTCTGCCTCTAATGCTTTCTTGGTTATATATTCTTCATCTTCAGAGTTTAAATCAAACCATTGATAACCAGCGGGGTTTATAGAGCACGTTTCTGGTCCATCTGGACAGATAAAAATAGTATTAGGTAAAAATCTTTTCCAATTAATTGTTACAGGGGCTATATCGTTGCCATCTCCACCGTAACCATGTAACAAAATTACGGCATTATTGATGTTTTTATCTTCAGGCTTAATTATTTTAGCGTTTAGGCAAAATGTCATTTATATAAATATTTTAATTTTTTTTCTCTAAATATGTAATACATATAATTTATGATTACAGAAATATTTGTCAAAGTAAGTGCGGTAATACTTTTAGTTACAGTTGCTGTAGTACTAATATTAGGCATTGGAACCTTATTTAAAGGTGGGGACACCAGCAAAAAATACTCTAATAAACTTATGCAACTTAGAGTTCTGTTGCAGTTTGTGGCCATAATAGTCTTAGTTTGTTTAGCGTATTTTTTTAAAGATTAATCGTAATTTAAAAGCCAGTTCACAAATTTAGGATCTTCAAAATCTATAGACCCAATAATTTTTGCAAATTCATAACCATCTTTATTTATCAAAATTGATGTTGGAATACCTCGTAACGAAAATTTCTTTGCTAATTTTATATCAGAGTCATAAAAAATTTCAAAAGTATTAATTTTCACATCTGAAAAGAACTTTTTGATAGTGTCTTTATCCTCCTGGCCAATATTAATTGGTAAAATTTTGAGATTTTTAAAACTCGTGTTTTTCTGAAGATTTTGCAAAGATGGCATTTCTTCTTTGCAAGGTTCGCACCATGTAGCCCAAAAATTTAAAATTAGTAATTTATTTTCATATTCAGATAATGAAATATTCATATCCTTTTCATTTTTGAATGATATTTCGCTAATTTTTTTTTTATCATCATAAATAACTAAATTTTTTAAATCATTTAATTCTTTTGAATTAACTGCATTTGGGATAAAAACTACCGCTAATAGGACAAATAACTTTAAAGTTAATAATTTCATATAAAGTAGTATAGTTACATATCATGAGTCAAAATAAAAACAATAATGCAGTTTGGAACACTAGAATTAAAAAAAAGACTTCAAACATTTTTAAGAAAGTTGGCTCCTCCATTGAGATAGATAAGAGGTTGTACAAAGAGGATATATTAGCATCTGTCTCACATGCAGAAATGTTATATAAACAAAAAATAATATCAATTAAGATTAAGGATAAAATTTTGTGGGGATTGAAAAGAATTCAAAATGAAATTGAAAGAAAAAAATTTAAATTTGATAGGGATTTAGAAGATATTCATATGAATATAGAAAATAGACTTTTTGAACTTATTGGTAATGATGCTGGATATTTACATTCAGCAAGATCTAGAAATGACCAAGTAGTTACGGATCTAAAATTATGGTTAAAAAAATCCACAACAGAAATTGATAATCTGTTATTAAAAGTAATAAAATCTTTAATCAAAATTTCGGAAAAAAATATTTATTCTATAATGCCAGGTTTTACTCATCTAAAAAATGCTCAACCAATTTCTCTAGCGCATTATTTTTTGTCTAATGTTGAAATGTTCAAAAGAGATCAGTTTAGATTTTCATCAAGCATGAAAAGTTTGAATCAAAATCCCTTAGGTGCTGGTGCTTTTTCAGGAACATCTTTCAATATTGATAGATGGTATACCACTAAGAAGCTAAAATTTGAAGAACCTACAAATAATTCTTTAGATACTGTTTCTGATAGAGATTTTGTTTTAGATTTTTTATACAATTCATCTGTATGCTCAATGCATATATCAAGAATTGCTGAGGAATTAATTATTTGGAATTCGGACCAATTTAAATTTATTAGCTTAAAAGATAATATTGTAACAGGCTCATCGATAATGCCCCAAAAAAAGAACCCTGATACTTTGGAGTTTTTAAGAGGAAAAACTGGATCAATATTTGGAAATCTTTTTTCAATGTTAACAATTGTTAAAGGTTTGCCAATATCCTACTTTAAGGACTTACAAGACGATAAAGACCTTGTTTTCAGATCTTTTGATAATTTGAAAAATTGTTTGATAATTTTTGATGAGGTAATAAATGGAATAATTGTTAACAAGAAAGCGATGTTAGAAGCTGCTAAACTAGGATTTACAACAGCAACCGATTTTGCTGATGCATTAGTTAAAAACATGAATTTTTCATTTAGGGAAGCATATTTATTAACAGCAAAAGTCGTAAATTTAGCAGAAAAGAAAAATTTGGCTTTAAATGAAATTGGGCATGAGGATTTAAAGAAGATTATTCCAAAAATAAGTCTCGATGTAATGCAAAATCTAGATTTAAGAAACTCTGTTAACTCCAAAAAATCATATGGTGGAACTTCTTTTGAAAACATTAAGAAAATGATAAGAAAATATAAAAAAGAAACAAAATGAAAAAATTTTTTATTATTATTGTTTTAAGTTTTTTATTAATCTCCTGTGGAAAAAAAGGAGATCCAGAATATAAAGGTTCAATCAAAACAAATATTTTAATTCAAAAATCTTAATGAATTATAAAAATAGTAAATTCTATATAGAAAATATTCCTGTAAAGAAATTAGTTCGATCGTTTCAAACTCCATTTTACTGTTATTCAAAATCAAGACTGAATGAAAACATTAAAAACTTTAATAAAAACTTTGAAAAAACAAAACCATTAATATGTTTTTCTGTAAAATCTAACTCAAATTCGAAACTTTTAAAAATAATTAAAAACAATGGATTAGGTGCTGATGTTGTTTCCCTGGGAGAGCTCCAAAAAGCTTTAAAAGTAGGTTTTAAACCAAGTAAAATTGTATTTTCAGGAGTTGGAAAAACTATGAGTGAATTAGACTTTGCAATTAAAAAAAAGATACTATTGATAAACGTTGAGTCTGAGAGTGAGTTGAAAAATATTATCAGTCTTTCAAAAAATAAAAAGTCTTTAGTCAATGTAGGGATAAGGTTAAATCCAAATGTAAACGCTCAAACTATAGGAAAAATCTCAACTGGCAGAATGCAAGATAAATTTGGTTTAGCTTTTAAAGACGCAATTAAAATAATTGATAAATACAAAAATTCGAATTCAGTCAGATTTAAATGTTTGAGTGTTCACATTGGTAGCCAAATTTTAAGTAATGTGCCTTATCAAAAAATGATGCGCGTTGTAAATAGTTTCCTAGAAAAAGTTTCGGTAAATTTTGAATATATAGATTTTGGGGGCGGAATGGGTATCGATTATGCAAATAAGAAAAAATTTGATTTTAAAAAACTTGCTTTAGAAATTAATAAATTTTCAAAGAGAAATGAATGTAAAATTATACTTGAGCCAGGAAGATCTATAATAGGGAATACTGCTGTACTTATTTCTAAGGTTATCTATATAAAAGAAAATCTAAAAAAAGATTTTATTATTTTAGATGCTGGTATGAATGATCTAATTAGACCAGCTTTATACAATGCAGAACATATGATTATTCCAGCAAATAAATCGAATAAAAAAAGTAAAAAAGAATACGATTTTGTTGGTCCAATTTGTGAAACCTCAGATAGGTTTTTGAAAATGAAAAAATTTCAAAAATTAAATGAGGGGGATATTGTAATTCTGAAAGATGTAGGAGCGTATGGTTATGTATTATCATCAAACTACAATGTACGACCGATGCCAAAAGAAGTGATGGTTGATAGATCAAAAACCCAAGTTATTAATAAAAGACAGTCCATCAAAGATCTTATTTAAATGATAAGAAATATATTTTTTTTTCTTTTTTTTTATCTAGGGATAATTTTAATTTCAATTTTATTTATTCCGACACTTTTTTTTTCTAAACGATGCGTGCATTTTGGTGGTCGCTTAATGGGTATTTGGACCAGAATTTGTCTAAAGCTTTTTTTAAATGTTGGTATCACAGTGAAAGGTTTAGAAAACATCCCTTGCGATAAAAAGTACTTTGTTGTTTGTTCACATCAGTCCATGTTTGAAACATTTTTCTTGCAAACAATTTTCTACTCATCTGTTTTTATTTTAAAAAAAGAGCTTATGAAGATTCCTTTATTTGGTGCATATTTAAAAAAGATGGGGTGTGTATCTATTGATAGAGATAAAATCTCAAAAGAAAATTTGGGTTTCACAGGGCTAGTTGAGAAAGTTTTGGATGATAAAAAAAATACACTAATAATCTTCCCTCAAGGCACAAGAAAAGATTTTAAAGATAGATCAAAGTTTAAAAAAGGATTTACGAGAATTTACAAAGATTTTCAAATAAGTTGCCTTCCTATTGCTATTAATTCTGGAAAAACTTGGCCAAAATCGTCATTTTTAAAAAGTAATCAAAGTATAACAATTTCTATTTTAAAATGTCTTGAACCCGGTCAGGAATTAGAGCAGTTCTCTACTCAAGTTGAAAGTTTAATTTATAAAGAATTAGATTTAATAAATTAAAGTTTATCCTTTCATCGGCATTATCACAAAAATACTATCAAAATCACCAGGGTCTTTTATTAAAGCAGGAGACGCTGTATCATTAAAATAAATTTCTATCTTTTCTCCCTCTAACTGACTTGCAACATCTATCAAATATTTTGGATTAAAGCTTATATCTAATTCGTGTTCAAATTTAACACTTAAGCTCTCTTTTCCATCTCCACTTTGTGTGTTATTTACGGAGAGATCCAGCTTATCTTTTGACATATTAAATTTTACACCGTCTTTTTTATCTGTTGAAACAGAGGCCACTCTGTCAACACAGTTTTTGAATATTTCAAGATCAGCTTCTAATTTTTTATTATTGTTTTTTGGAACAACTTGAACATAATTTGGAAATTTTCCATCGATCACTTTCGAAATTAAAATGCTATTTTCGAGTAAAACTTTTATTTTTGATTTAGAATTAGATATTTTAATTTTGTTACTATAATTTTCTAAAATTGAACACAGATGAAAAATAGTTTTTTTTGGCAAAATAATTGGTTCAAATTTTATCGGGGAGTCCAGTCGCATTTTAGATATGGACATTCTATGAGAGTCTGTTGACGCAGCTGTTAAATAATTTTTTTCATCACCGCTAGTATGATGAAAGAAAATTCCACTTAAATAATGTCTTGTTTCATCGTTTGAAATTGAAAACTTACATTTATTCAATAATTTCAAGAATTGTTGCGAACTTAATTCGATTTCTTCACTTTGGAAATTATCATCCATAATTGGGAATTCTTGAGCATCAATACAGTTTAGTTTAAATTTTGATTTTTCAGACTCGAGTTGAATTTTACTCTCAGAAATACTTTCTATATTAATTTTTTTTCCTGATGAAAACTTCCTTACTATATCGTACATTATCAGGGAGTTTGTTGTTGTTTTTCCCTCTTTTTCAATTTCTATGTTATTAATTCTGTGTATAAAAATCATATCTAAGTCTGTCGCAGTTATAACAAGTGCTTGATTTTTTGCCTCTAGCAGTACATTTGATAGTATGGGTAGTGTACTTCGACGCTCTATTACATTTTGACAAAAATTTAATGACTCCTGAAGATCCTTCTGATTTACACTAAATTTCATTTTCTGAATTATACATTATTTGATTTTTTAAATGATTTATTCCACTTCCTATTTCATTATTTTCTAATTTTAATTTTTCAATAGTTTTAACAGAGTGAATGATTGTAGTGTGATCTCTATTTGAAAATTCTCTTCCAATTTCAGGTAACGATTTTGAAGTAAGTATTTTAGATAAATAGATCGCTACCTGTCTTGGTCTTACTAAATATCTTGATCTTCTTGAAGATAACATTTCATTTTTACTAATCTTAAAATATTTGCAAACTAGAGTTTGTATGTAATCAATTGTGATTTTGTTCTCATTTATATTAAGAAGATCTTTGAGTATAATCTTTACCTCTCCTAATGTTGGCACTCTATTATAAATCCTTGAAAAGGAAGCGACTCTATTTAAAGCACCTACCAACTCTCTTATACTATTTCTAATTTCTGAGCTGATAAACTTTAATATTTCATCTGATATATTAATTTTTTCGTTATAAAACAAATTTAATTCTTCAGTTTTCTTTTTAATTATTTTGTGACGTAATTCGTATTCTGGATTTTGGATATCAACAACTAAGCCCCCCGAAAATCTCGATTTTATTCTTTCTTGTATCCTTTTGAGTTTATTTGGTGGCCTGTCTGCAGAAACTACCATTTGTGAGCCTTTTTCTAATAAAGCATTAAATGTGTGAAAAAATTCTTCCTGCATAGCTTCTTTTCCATCCATAAATTGAATATCGTCAATTATTAAAATATCAATATTTCTAAAATTATCTTTAAACTTAACCATTTCATTATTTTTAATTGACTTCACAAATTGATACATAAATCTTTCTGCTGATATGAATGTGACTTTGTTTTTTTCTTTTAATTTGAGTCCAATTGCATTTAGAAGATGAGTTTTTCCCATTCCTACGCCACCATACAAATATAGTGGATTATATTGAGATATGTTTTCCGTAACTTTTTTGGAAGCCTCAAATGCGAGAGTATTACTTTGACCAATTATAAAATTATCCAAAGATTTATTTTTATCTATTCTATTGTATTGTAAAAAACTCTCTTTTAAAAAGGAAACGTTTTTTTCAAAACTTATATCTTTCTCCTTTTTTTTATTTAAAAGATCTTTGTTATCAATTTTAAACTCTATTCTAGTTATTTCTTTATTTTGATTTTTTATAATTCTTAAAATTTGATCTAAATATCTAGAAACAATCCAGTCTCTGATAAATCTTGTTGAGACAGATAATAAAACA
The DNA here is from genome assembly GCA_902623785.1 of uncultured Pelagibacteraceae bacterium. Lineage (GTDB taxonomy): Bacteria > Pseudomonadota > Alphaproteobacteria > Pelagibacterales > Pelagibacteraceae > Pelagibacter. Next base: position 137 of record CACNVG010000010.1, on the reverse strand, counting down.
TAATTTCTTTGTTGTTCCTCAAATGATATTTTTTTAAGCCAACTCTCGTATATTTCCAAACCAAATTTATTTTTCATGTCTTTTTGGACCTCTGTCCAATTTAAGTTTAGATCAGAAAAGTTTTTATTTAAATTTTT
>CACNVG010000009.1 GCA_902623785.1 uncultured Pelagibacteraceae bacterium | reverse complement strand
AGCCTTTTTTAATCATAAATTTTATACACTTTTTTAGAATATTTTTAAAAGCGCCCTTCCAGCCAACATGGATAGCTGCAATCATTGGCAATTTTTTGTCATAAATAAGAACTGGAGCACAATCAGCAGTTAAAATACCTAAAGCTAAATTTTTCTTTGTTGTAATCAAGCCATCGCCAACAAGTTTTTTTGAGGGCCTTTTTAAAATAAAGTGACATTTGTTACTATGTATTTGTTTAAGCAATATTAGGTTTTTTGGAGAAACTTTAAACTTTTTCGAAACAATTTTTAAATTTTTTTTAACATTAGAAATTTTATCATTAGAACCAGGGCCACAATTTAAGGCACTATAAATACCATTTGATACTCCTCCTTTTTTTCCAAAAAAACCATGTGAAATATTTCTAAACTTTACTAATTTTTTAGACTTTAATGTCATTAAACCCTGTCTTAAAATTGTTATCCTTCCTGGTTATAAACATTACTTTAAACAATTCACCCATCTCATCTTTGTGTGTAAGCCTTCTTATTCTTGTGTAAAGATCTGTTTTTTTTAGGAAACTCATTTTTTTTGATACTATTTCAGCTCTTAAATCTATTCCCATGTTTTTTAAAAAACTTCCTTGATTAGTAATACCACCAACTTTTAATCCATTTAAATTAACAATTTGTTTGATAAAGTTAAAATTTATATGATGAGTTATATCAATATTTTGGTAGTCATCAAAAATATTTACTTTTTTATGATTTTTAATCCCTTGTAAACTATCGTACATTTTCTTGTCAGAGCTACCATAATCAATTAATAAAATACCCCCCGCAGAAGACTTAATTTTTTTACAAATACTTTTTAGATATTTGACCATTAAAGGTGAAAATTCTATAAAATTTTGATTTTCATCAATCCCTTGATTAAAAATTTTCTCCATCTTTTTTTTAGTAACTTTTTTTTTCTCAAGAGAGAATTTTCCACTTTTATTTAATAACACAAAATTTTCATACCAATCTTCATTTATTTTAATAAACTGCTTTATTGGCAAAGCATCAAAAAATTCATTGGCCAAAAATATAGTTGGAGAATTAGGTAGTTTATCAAAATTATCCAACCACTTAACACTTTTTGAAAATTTTTTTTTTTGTAATTTTTTAAGAGACATGCTTTTTTCAAAAATAAAAAATTTGAATTTATCTTTTACAATTTCTAATTTATTCAATGTATTAATTAAGACTTCTATGAGCTCTCCATTTCCTGCACCCAATTCTACTAAATTGATTTTTTCTGGTTTATTTAAATTTTTCCAAAATGATACAACCCAAATAGCAATCATTTCAGAAAAAAGTTTTGAAATCCCTGGAGATGTAATAAAATCTCCTCTTCGACCAAATTCCATTTTTCTTTGATAATAACCTTTATTTTTTTCATAAAGAGATTTATCAATAAAATTATCTAGTGATTGAACCTTAATGATCATTTTTTTACTAATTTAAAAAGTATTAATCCAGAAATTAAAAATGCAATTGATAACATTTGCCCATATGTAAAAGTATTCATTAAGATACCTAGATGAGGATCTGGTTCCCTTGTAAACTCAATTATAAATCTAAAAAGAGAATAAAAAATTAAAAATAGTGACGATATTACTCCAGGAACTTCTGAAAATTTTTTCCAAAGGAAATTTAGTATTATGAACAAAACAATACCTTCAAAAAAACTTTCGTATAATTGCGAAGGATGTCTAAAAAGATTATCTACCTTATTAAAATTAACTGAAAAAATAAAATCAGTTTCTCTGCCGTAAAGTTCAGAATTTATAAAATTTGCAACCCTACCTAAAAAAATTCCTATCGGTGCTGCAAGGGACACCAAATCTGTATATCTAAAAAAGTTTAAATTATATTTTTGAGTAAATATATAAGTGGCTACGCAAACACCCAGCAAGCCACCATGGAAAGACATACCACCTTGCCAAATAAAAAATATTTCAAAAGGATGACTTAAATAATAAAAAAAATTATAAAAAATTACGTAGCCTAGCCTTCCACCAATAATTACTCCTAAAATTAAATAAGTGATAAAATCGTCGACTAAATTTTTTTCTCTCAAATCTTTAATTAAGAAATTTTTGATATAAAACCAACCTATTAAAAAACCAAAAATATATGCTAATGAATACCACCTTATTTGAAAGGATAAAAATTCAAATGCAACAGGATCTAGATTATTTACAAACATTATAAAAATGAAATATAAGATATACTATCGTAAAAAAAAAAAATATGTCAAAGTCTAAATTTATCATCGAAAAATTTGCAAAATTATTTGAACAAGGAATTATATCTTATAAAGATTTAAGCGAAGAAATCGTTAATATTGTAAGATCTCAAAGGGATGAGATCGTTTTAAGGATGAAGATTTCTACCAAAGAGGAAACTGAGGTATTAAAGAAACGAATAGAAAAATTAGAAAAGGAAATCAAAACTTTGAAGTCAAAAAAAATTAAAAAGGTAAAGAGATCTTAACCCTTAATCCGCCAAGACTAGATTTATCCAATATAATACTACCCCCGTGGGATCTCACTACATCTGATGAGATTGATAAACCCAAGCCAACGCTAGACTTAGAATCACCTCTTCCCTTATTAATTTTGTAAAATGGTTTAAAAACATTTTCATATTCACTCTCAACTATTCCAGGACCGTCGTCATCTACAGTAATTATCAAGCTTTTATGTATCTTTTTTAAACTTACTAAAACTTTATTTGAGTACTTAAGAGAATTATTAATTAAGTTATCTATACATCTATTTATTAAACTTTTTCTTCCATTAAAAAAAATCTTTTGCTCTATATTTGAAGTAATATTTTTATTATCGTATTTCATAATTGAATGATTTAGTAATTTTGAAATATCAAAAAGTTCAGTTTTTTCCGATGATGTAGAGCTAGTAAATTGAAGGTATTCATTTAACATTTTTTCCATATCCTCAACATCTTCAGATAATTTACGTGAAATCTTTTCGTCTTTAATTAGAGCAAGTTGAAGTTTAATTCTAGTGAGTGGAGTTCTTAAGTCATGGCTTATACCAGAAAGCATTTCAGATCTTTGGTTTAAGTGTCTCAATATTCTCTTTCTCATTCTCTCAAACTCAAAACCAGCTTGTCTTATCTCCAGAGCACCCGAAGGTCTAAATTCCTCAACATCTTCACCTCTGCCAAATTTTTCTGATGCTTTTGCTAAATTAATTATTGGTCGAGTTTGATTTTTTAAGAAGATTAGAGCGATTGTAATTAACAAAAATGCTGGGAATGTTATCCATAACGCAAATAATCTGGCCGATGTATTAGTGACTCTATTCTTTGGAATTAAAAATTCAAAATAACCATTAAGATATTCAATTTTCAACTCAATTAATTCTTTATACGTAGTTGTATCAAACCAATAATTTTTAAATTTATTTTTTAATTCTCTTCTCAGAGTTCTATCCATGGGACTAAACCATCTTTCCATATCTGTTTCTGGAATATCCCCGAATGTCTGAAACTTCACATTAAAATTATGATGTTCTTTAAATAATTTAATCAAATTATCTTTTTCATATTCCTCAATTTCGTATGCATCTATAAAAAATTTAATTTCACCTACTAAAGCCCTGGTCATTCCTTTGTTAGTTTTAATCCAAAGGCTATCAAAAAAAACAATCGATATAATAATTTGTAATATTATTATTGGTGTAGCTACAATTAGTAATGCTCTATAAAAAAGTCTTTTTGGAAGTAACTTTTTGATATAACTACTCAACCCAGAGAACATAGCCCGAACCTCTAATTGTTTGTAAGTATTTTGGATTTTTTGGATTTGTTTCAATTTTTTTTCTGAGCCTAGTAATAATTACATCAATTGATCTTTCTTTATCGATTTTAATTAAATTACCAATGTCAATTCTTGAAAATACTTTACCAGGATTATTTATCATTTTTTCTAAAATAGTTTTTTCAGTATTGTTAATTTTAAAATTACTATTTTGATTGGTAATCATCAACTTATTTAAATCTATTTTAATTGAGCCGAATTCAAGGACGTGTTTAAGATTAACTTTTTTGGTTTTTTTTAAGATATTATTTATCCTTAATAAAAGTTCTTTAGGCTCAAAAGGTTTGGGCAAATAATCATCTGCACCTGTTTCTAACCCTTCAACTCTTTCACTCACTTCTCCTTTAGCCGTAAGCAAAATGATTGGTACATTTAAATTATTTTTATTTTCAGAAATAAATTCTAACCCACTTTTACCAGGCATCATTATATCCAAGACTAAAAGATCAAATTTTATTATTGAAATCTTTTCTTTTGCTTCCAATGCATTTGAAGCAGTATTTACTAAATATCCGTTTTCATTTAAAAATTGTTTAAGTAATGACCTTATTCCTTCGTCGTCATCTATTACTAAGATATGTGATTTAAAACTTTCCATCGATTATTCTTTTTAAAACTATTTCAAAATTTACCACTTCTTTTGAACTCGAGTTGAGTAATGCTTTATAAATCCTTTTTTTTTGAGATAAGAAAATTTCATCAAATATTTTCTTACCTTTATCATTTAAAAAAATATGTTTGACTCTTGTGTCCTTAGTATCCTTTTTAAATTCTAGATAATTTAATTTTTTTAAATCATTTATAACTCTATTTAAACTTTGTTTTGTTACGTTTAGCTTGTTAAGTAATTGAGTAATAGTTATCCCATCATAAAATGATATCAAATGCAGAGCTTTATGATGGGCTGTTCCTAAATTGTATTTTTTAAGCACTTTTTTTGAATCGTTAAATGTTTCTCTGTAACCAACAAAGATTTTTTCAATAAAACCTTTTAATTGTTCATCTTTTAAGTAAAGAAGATTTTTCATAATTGGTAAGTTATATTGACATATTATATATAGGAATATATTTTTTATAAATAAATCTTTTTGATATGATTCCTTACGATAAAAGAGATGGCAAAATATGGTACAATTCAGACTTAGTTGATTGGTCTGATGTAAAGCTACATGTTTTAAGTCACGGATTACACTATGGAAGCTGTGTATTTGAAGGTGAAAGAGTATATGACGGAAATATTTTTAAACTTGAGGAACACACTTCAAGATTTTTTTATTCAGCAAAAAGAATGGGTTTTGAAATTCCTTATTCTGAAAGCGATATAAATATTGCAACGAAAAAAATTGTATCAGCTCAAAATGTAAAAAATGGTTATGTAAGACCAGTAGCTTGGAGAGGGAGTGAGATGATGGCAATATCAGCTCAACAAACAAAAATTCACGTGGCAATTGCAACTTGGGAGTGGGGATCTTATTTCGACCCCAAACTTAAAACCGAAGGTATTAAGTTAAATATATCAAATTGGAGAAGACCTTCTCCCGACTCAATTCCGTGGGATACAAAAGCCTCAGGACTTTATATGATTTGCACTTTGTCAAAACACGAAGCAGAAAGACAAGGCTATACAGATTCTCTAATGTTAGATCACGAGGGAAATGTTGCAGAAGCAACTGGTGCAAATATTTTTTTCAAGGATACAAAAGGGGAACTACATACTCCAGTACCAGACTCATTCTTAGACGGAATTACTAGAAGAACTGTGATTGAAATTGCAAAATCTAAAAATATCAAAGTTATTGAGAGAAAAATCTCACCCAACGAATTAAAGGATTTTGTTGGATGCTTCTTAACAGGTACTGCAGCAGAGGTTACACCAGTTTCAAAAATATCAAATTTTGATTATAAGGTTTGCAAAACAATTATGGATTTATCGGACAGTTATCAATCTTTTGTAAGAAAAAAAATTGCCGCTTAATTACTTATTATCTTCTGATATCGCATGGTCAATACCTTTCCTTAAATAGTCATAAGCTGTGTATAAAGTAAGAAAAGCTGAAAGCCATAATAAAATGATGCCAATAGTTTGAGCGTTATAATCTTGAAAATTAAAAATTTTATTCCCAGTTTCTCCGGTTAAAAGCAAAGATATTGAAAACATCTGTAAAAAAGTTTTTAATTTGGCCAATCCCGATACAGGTAAATTCACCTGGCCTTTTGCTAAAAATTCTCTTAAACCAGAAATTAAAATTTCTCGAGTTAAAATAATTATCGCAGCTATTACTTCATAATTTTTTATAGTCCCATCCATTACAAGTAAGATCAAAGCAGTTGCCACAATGATTTTATCAGCGATAGGATCTAAAAGTTCTCCAAGCTTAGACTCTTCTTTGTATAGTCTCGCAAGTAAGCCGTCTAAGAAATCAGTGAAAGATGCAACAACAAACAAAGTGAATGGTATAATGTCCCCATAAAATCCTGGTAAATAATATGCTAAAACAAAAAAGGGAACTATTATTATTCGGCCGATTGTTAAGTAATTAGGAAATTTTATTTTCATTCGTGAAAAAAATTATATATCTTTTTTGCAACTTTTTCCTCAACTCCTTCCACTGACTTAATCTCATCCAAACTTGCAGATTCCACTGCTCTTGCTGAACCAAAATGATTTAGCAAAGATCTCTTTCTTATTGACCCTATACCTTCTATTTGATCCAATAAAGATTTGCTTATACCTTTTTTTCTGCGAGCTCTGTGAGCACTAATCGCGAATCTGTGAGATTCATCTCTTATTCTTTGTAAAAAAAATAGTGTTGGGTCGTTTTTTGAAAATTTATACTCTTTTCCGTTATGAAAAAAAGTTTCGTTCCCGCTATTTCTAAATTTCCCTTTGGCGATTGCTATTAATGGAATGTCATGAAGTCCGAGTTCATTTAAAGTCTCTCTAGCTACTGAATACTGACCCTTTCCCCCGTCAACAAAAATCAAATCTGGAAAAGAAAGATGACCCTCTTTTTCCTGAACTGCTCTTTTAAATCTTCTGGTAAGTACTTCTTTCATCATACCATAATCGTCTTGTTCATTTTTTTTAGTTTTTATATTAAATTTTCTGTATCTTTTTTTTATAAATCCCTCATCTCCATAAGAAATCAATGCCCCAACACTATTTGTTCCTTGAATATGGCTATTATCATAAACCTCGATAAGGTTAATATTTGTCTCTAAATTAAATTTAGCTACAACTGACTCAAAGAGCTCTCTATTATTTTGAGTTTCGTGGAGCTTTCTATTCAAACTGTCTTTTGCATTCTTTATAGCTTGATTAATTACTTTTAATTTAGAACCTTTTTTTGCAACTGAAATATTTACTTGTTTACCTTCTTTTTGAGAAAGTGTTTGTTCTATTAAAATTTTTTCCTTAATTTCTTGAGAAAGAATAATTGAGGATGGGACACTTTTGTTTTCATAAAACTGAGAAACAAAAGAATTTAAAATATTACTTAAACTTTCATCAGGGTCATGTTTTGGAAAAAATGCTTGATTACCCCAGTTTTGTTTAGATCTATAAAAGAATACCTGAACGCAAGTCTGCCCAGACTCTTTATATGCCGCTATGACATCAGCTTCAACTAAGTTTGCTTCATTTATTCTTTGGGATGATTGAATTATATTAAGCGATTTTATTCTATCTCTTAGAATTCCAGCTTTCTCAAAATCAAGACTATCGCTTGCTTTTTCCATTTGATCGGATAAATTTTTTTGTATTTTCCTCGATTTGCCAGAAACGAATTCAATAGCATCATCTACTGTTCTCTTGTATTCACTTTCATCAATATAACCAACACAAGGACCCGAGCATCTTTTGATCTGATATAAAATACAAGGTCGCTCTCTATTTTTAAAAACAGTGTCGTCACAAACTCTTAGATGAAATATTTTTTGTATCATTTTAATAGTCCAGTTAGCAGAGCCGGCAGATGCGAAAGGACCAAAATAAAAACCTTCCTTTGTTTTTTTCCCTCTATGTCTTTTGATTTGAGACCATTTGTCTTTATTGCCAATAAAAATAAATGGAAAAGATTTATCATCTCTTAATAAAATATTAAATTTTGGTTTGTGTTTTTTTATAAGATTAGCTTCAAGAAGTAGTGCCTCGCTCTCGTTTGATGTAGTCGTTATCTCAATTCTTCTTGTTTGAGAAAGCATTCTCTCAGTTCTTATAATATGATTTTTTTCCGAAACATAACTTTTGAGTCTATTAGGCAAGTTTTTTGCTTTACCAACATAAAGAATTTGATCTTTATCACTGAGCATTTTATAGACACCTGGAAGCTTGGGAATTAAAGGCAGCTCTTTCTTTATGATTTCTTTTCCAATTTCTGAGCTAATCATGACTTCTTTTTTTTGAGATTTGTATTCCAACAGAAGAGCAATCTCTCATTATTTCTAGTTTTTCTATTTGAAGGCTTATTTTGTCTATTCTTTTATCTTTAAAAAGTTCATCAAAAACATCTTCTGCCAATGTTTCAAGGAAATTGTAATGTTTTTTTTTAACAAGTTTTTTAATTAATCTTACAATTTTTGCGTAGTTTACAATTGATTTGATGTCCTTATCACTTGATGGTTTTTTATCCACATAATCTATTTCAAGTGAAAACTTTACTTTTTGTTTTTTTTCTTTTTCAAAGTCGAAATACCCAATTTTAAGATCTAGCAATAATTCTTTTATAAGAACTTTTTTTTCATAATTAAAAAGCTTTTTAGATTTATTTATTTTTACGATCTTTAAATTACTTCTTTTCATTCCTTACCTTTCAAGACATCTGGTGTTTGCCAGTTTAAGCTTTGACCACTATCAATTGAAATTACTTGTCCAGTAATAGAACTATTTTTGATAAAAAAGTCAACAGCACTACATATTTCTTCCACGTCTACCTGTTTTTTTAAAAGTGTTGATAGGTATTGCCTTCTAAAGTGACCTTTTGATTGCCTTTTATTTTTAATAGTTGGCCCAGGCGCTATTCCATTAACTCTCACACGAGGCGCAAGGCTCATTGCGCTAGTTTTTGTCAAAGTATAAAGGCCTGTTTTACTTAAAGTATATGAAAAAAAAAATGGGGTAAGTTTAAAAACCCTTTGATCAATAATGTTTATTATATTGTTATTTTTTCCTTTTATATTTTTTCCAAATTCTCTCGATAATATTGCTGGAGCTTTTAGATTTATAGATAAATGTTTTTCCCAACTACTTGAGGTGAAATTTTCTAACTTATCGTTCTCAAAAATTGATGCATTATTTATCAAACAATCAAAGTATTTAAGTTTCGATTTTGCGAATTTTATTACTTTATTTAAATCTTTTTCTTTCTTTAAATCACCTTTAACAAGATAAACCTTTGATCCTGTTTTTATTAATTCTTTTTTTAAATTTTCAGCTTTCGATTTTGATTTATTATAATGAATGACTATATCTTTATTAATTCCAGATAAACTCCTAGCGATTGCAGCGCCTATTCTAGTTGCTCCCCCAGTAATTATTATTTTTTGTGCTTCCACTTTCTATCTCTTTTTTTAGTTACCTTAGTTCCTGGCATTCCTAGTGTGGATCTACCTTTAGGATAAAGCTTATTTTTTACATCATATTGTCTTATTTTAGGATTTAAAGTAATTTCAAGTTCAGTACTTTCCAATTTTCTAATCTCATCTCTTAATTTAGCCGCTTCTTCAAACTCTAAATTAGATGCAGCATCTTTCATTTTTTTATTTAGACCCTTTAAGTGTTTTTTTAAATTGCCACCTATATTTGATCCCTCACTAATTTTTACGTAATCTTTTTCGTAAACACTTTCTAAAATATCGCTTATTTCTTTTTTAATTGATTTAGCGTCAATTTTATTTTTTTTGTTATAATCTAATTGAATTTCCCTCCTTCTTTTTGTTTCCAGTATTGCTTTTTTAATACTTTTTGTTTCTTTATCTGCATATAAGATTACTTTCCCTTCGACATTTCTTGCAGCCCTTCCAATTGTTTGAATTAAAGATGTTTCAGATCTTAGAAACCCTTCTTTATCTGCATCTAAAATACCAACCAATGCACATTCAGGTATATCAAGCCCTTCTCTTAATAAGTTAATTCCAACCAAAACATCAAAAACACCCATACGAAGGTCCCGCATAATTTCTATCCTTTCAAGTGTGTCGATATCCGAGTGAAGATATCTAACTTTAATTCCATTCTCATGGAGATACTCAGTCAAATCCTCTGCCATTTTTTTTGTTAAAGTAGTAACTAGAACTCTATAATTCTTTTCAACAACTTTTTTACACTCATGCATTAAATCATCTACCTGATTTTTTGCTGGTCTTACCTCTACCTCTGGATCAATTAATCCAGTGGGTCTAATAACTTGGTCTATATATTTTCCTTTTGTCTGCTCTAATTCCCACGGTCCTGGGGTTGCTGAAACAAAGATGGTTTGTGTTCTCATTAAATCCCATTCTTCAAATTTTAATGGCCTATTATCCATACACGAAGGTAATCTGAATCCATATTCAGCAAGTGTACTTTTTCTTGATCTATCTCCTTTATACATCCCATTTAATTGAGGTACTGTTACATGAGACTCGTCAACAAATATAATTGCATTATCTGGAAAGTACTCGAATAGAGTCGGTGGAGGTTCACCCGGTTTTCTACCAGATAAAAATCTTGAATAGTTCTCAATTCCCGCGCAAGATCCAGTAGCCTCTATCATTTCTAAGTCAAACTTTGTTCTCTCCTCTAGTCTTTGTGCCTCTAATAACTTATTTTCAGATTTATGTTTTTTAAGTGTAAGCTCTAATTCTTTTCGGATATTTATCACTGCCTGCTCTACAGTAGGTTTTGGTGTAATGTAGTGACTGTTTGCATAAACTTTTATTAAGTTTAAATCTCTTACTTTATCACCAGTCAAAGGATCAAATTCTTCTATTTGTTCAAGCTTATTCCCAAAGAGACTTATTCTCCAGGCTCTATCTTCTAAATGTGAAGGGAAAATTTCTAGATTTTCACCCCTTACTCTAAAAGTGCCTCTATAAAAGTTTTGATCATTTCTTTTGTATTGTAAAGCAACAAAAGATTTAATTATTTGCTCCCTGTTATATTCATAATTTTTTTGGAGTGTCAGTGTCATTTTACTGTAAGCCTCTACTGAACCCAATCCATAAATACATGATACACTCGCAACAATAAGCACATCATCTCTTTCTAATAAAGATCTTGTAGCTGAGTGACGCATTCTATCGATCTGTTCATTTATTGAAGCTTCTTTTTCGATATATGTATCTGACCTTGGCACGTAAGCTTCAGGTGTATAGTAGTCGTAATATGAAACAAAATACTCCACGGCATTTTCAGGAAAAAAAGTTTTCATTTCGCCGTAAAGTTGAGCTGCTAATGTTTTGTTTGGGGCCAATATTAAAGCTGGTCTATTCGTAGCTTCAATAACTTTTGCCATTGTGAAAGTTTTACCTGATCCCGTAACTCCCAATAAAACTTGATTAAATTGTTCTTTATTAGCCCCAGAGACCAGTTTTTTAATTGCTTCTGGTTGATCACCCGCGGGTGTAAAATTTGAAATTATTTTAAACTTCTTACCTCCCTCAAGTTTTCCACTGATTTGTGGTTTTTTTCCCTCTAAATCGGTAATTAAATCTTGATATGTATTTTGCATATATTAAACAAAGTAATAAAATAAAATTATATTTCAATGAGCATTATATCGGATAGCTTAAAAAGAATAAAACCTTCTCCAACTATCGCCGTTACTCAAAAAGCCAAGGAATTAAAAGCTGCAGGAAAAGATGTTATAGGTTTAGGCGCTGGAGAGCCAGATTTTGATACCCCAGACAATATTAAAAAAGCTGCAATTGATGCTATTCAAGCTGGCGATACAAAATATACAGCTGTGGATGGAACCAAAGATTTAAAAGAGGCAATTGTTAAAAAATTTAAAAGGGAAAATAATCTTAATTATACAATAGATCAAATTACTGTCGGAGCAGGGGGTAAGCACGTAATTTACAATTTAATGATGGCGACCTTAAACAAAGGCGATGAGGTAATTATTCCTGCACCATATTGGGTGTCGTACCCAGATATTGTTTTATTGGCAGGAGCTAATCCCATTGTTATAGAGTGTTCCGAGGAACAGGGTTTTAAGTTAAGTGCAAAAGATTTAGAGGCGAAAATTTCCAATAATACTAAATGGCTTATACTCAATTCACCATCTAATCCAACAGGAGCTTGTTATTCAGAGCAAGAGATTAAAAATTTATCGCAGGTCTTAAAAAGAAATCCGCATGTGAATATACTTAGTGATGATATATACGAACATATCACTTACGATAATTTTAAATTTTTTACAATTGCTCAAATACCTGAAATTAAAAATAAGGTTATTACCATGAATGGTGTTAGTAAATCATACGCAATGACTGGTTGGAGAATAGGTTATGCAGCCGGTGATAAAGATATTATTAAAGCTATAGCCAAGATACAATCTCAGTCTACAACCAATCCTTCATCTATAAGTCAAGCAGCAGCCGTTGAGGCCCTAAATGGAAAACAAGACTTTATCCCAGTTAGAGCAAAAGCTTTCCAGGAAAGAAGAGATTTTGTTGTAAACTCTTTAAATGCCATTGAAGGAATAAGTTGTTTGAAACCACAAGGTGCCTTTTACGTTTTTCCAAACTGCAAAGGATTGTTAGGTAAAAAAGATAAAAGCGGAAAAAAAATTACAAATGACACAGAGTTTGTTCAGTCATTATTAGAAAATAATGATGTAGCAGTTGTCCAAGGATCAGCTTTTGGGCTAGAGGGCTTTTTTAGAATTTCTTATGCAACTTCAATGGAAAAGCTTGAGATAGCAATGAAAAGAATAAAATCTTTTTGTGAAAGTCTAAAATAATATTTAACCTGCCAGGTATTTCTCAGCCTCTAAAGCAGCCATACATCCCATACCTGCTGCTGTAACCGCTTGTCTAAAAATTTTGTCTTTCACATCGCCAGCAGCAAATATTCCTGGAACATTTGTTTCTGTGGAGTCAGGCTTTGTAATCAAATAACCTTCTTTATCCATTTTTAATTGATCTTTAAACAGTTGAGTTGCAGGATCATGACCAATCGCAATAAATAATCCATCTATTTTTAAATCACTTATGTTGTTATTCTTAACATTTTTTATTTTCAAGCCTTTAACATTTTTAGGATCATCATCCCCCACAATCTCCTCAACAACTGAGTCCCAAATAATCTCAATTTTTTTATTATCCATAAGTTTTTTTTGCAGCATTTTTTCTGCTCGTAAAGTATCTCTCCTATGTATTAATTTTACTTTTGAAGCAAATTTTGTGAGAAACATTGCTTCTTCAACGGCAGCATTTCCACCACCAACTACCGCAACAGTTTTTTCTTTAAAAAAGAAACCGTCACATGTAGCACATGCAGAAACTCCAAAGCCTCTAAATTTTTTTTCAGACTCGAGATTTAACCATCTTGCTTGAGCGCCTGTAGAAATGATAATTGAATCTGCAGTATATTTTTTACCACTTTCACCAATAGCTTCAAAAGGCTTAGACTTAAAATTAACAGATGAAATATGATCTTCAATCATTTCAGTTCCAACAGCTTTAGCTTGATCCTTCATTTGGTCCATTAGCCAAGGACCTTGAATTACTTTTGCAAATCCAGGATAATTCTCAACATCTGTAGTTGTAGTTAATTGTCCACCAGGTTCCATTCCATGAACTAAAATTGGATTCAACATAGCTCTAGCAGCATAAACTGCTGCAGTATATCCGGCTGGGCCAGACCCAATTATTAACACTTTTGTGTGTTTAGTTGGATTTTGATTCATATCAAAGCTATATAGTAATTTATGTCTAAATTAAAAGGGTTATTATTAACAGAGGGAATGCATGGTATGATAAGTCAAGTCGAAGGATTGGCTAAAGCATTAGGCATTGATTACATTCACCAAAAAGTTGAAATAAACTTTTTAGCAAAACTTCTTCCCCCAAAAATAACTCCTGTTTCAAATTTATTTTTTAAAAAATTCACTGTACCAGAAATTGATTTAGTAATTTCTTGTGGAAGAAAAAGTGTCATACCTTCATTATATCTTAAAAAGAATTCAACTAAAAAAATTGTAAATATTCATATTCAAGATCCAAAAGTATCATTATCAAATTTCGATTATGTGATTGTTCCTGAGCATGATGGCTTAAACGGTAAAAATATCATCAGCTCTAAAGGTGCTTTGCATTATCTCACTTTAAAAGAAATTGAAAAAAATCATGGGTACTTATGTGATAAGATTGATAAAAATAAACAACAAATACTTCTTATTTTAGGAGGTCCTAACAAGTATTACAAATACGATAAAAAGAACTTGAGTAGGATTTTTGAAAACATTAAGGGTTTAGCAGAAAAAAATAATCTTCAAATTATTATTATTCCCTCCATGAGAACTCCAGCTGACACCATTGATTACGCGAATAAATTCTTTGGAAGTGAAAATCTTGTTATTCAAAATGTTGACAAAAAAGCTTATTTAAGTGGTCTGTCCATCGCTAAATTTTTAGTGGTGACTTGTGACTCGACTTCGATGATTTCCGAAGCTGCTTTAACTGGAAAACCAATATATGTAGCTCAAATACCACCAAAAAGAGACGATCATAGGTTTAGGCAATTTAGGGACTTGTTTAGTAAATTAAATATTATAAAAAATTTAAATAATAGTTTAGAAATATGGAAATATGAAAAACTTGATGAAACTAATAGAATTGCAAATTTAATAAAACAGAAATTATAATGTCATTTTTAAATTCTCTAGAAAATAAATCGAAGAAATTTGAAGACCCATTTTTACATTGGGAATTGGACAAACCTCTTACCGATGAACAAATTAACGAAATAATCAAAGCTGATATTGCAAATCCCATTGAACATGATTTGAATTATGATGGGACAAGAGCAATCGATGGTGGAGCTCCAGAATTTAGGAAAGGGTTGTCTCATGGTGGACAAGCGCTTAAGTTTAGATGCTTCATAACAAAAGATAATTCAAATGAATTCCCTAACTTAATGAAATTGATTAAAGAGCTTCAGAGCAAGAAAACTCATGAAAAAGTCTCTAAACTTGTTGGTAAAGATTTGTCAAATTCTTATGTAAGAGTTGAAGTCATATGTGATAGGAAAGGTTTTTGGTTAAAACCACATTGTGATATTGAAGAAAAATTAATGTCGTGTTTGCTATTTGTTAATAAAACAAATGAAAGTGAAGACTTAGGAACTGACTTTTACAATAACGACCTGAAAAAAGTAAAGACAATGCCTTATAAAGATAATTATGGTTATTTTTTCACTAGTGGTCCAGGTACATGGCATGGTATGGAAAAAAAAGAAATTCGTAAAGAGAGAAGATGCCTACAAGTGAACTACGTAACTTTTAAAACTGACTGGAAAGTCGACTAGATATCCTGAATAGATTTAACGCCTAACTTTTTAGTTTTCAGAGATTTAATAGCTTCTAAAAAAGAATAAGCAGTTGACATGTTTGTGCAGTAGGGGATTTTGTTTGCCAATGCTCCTCTTCTTAACGCCTTTGCGTCGTTAATTCTGTGTTCGCTATTTCCTCCTCCAGTATTTATTACCAAAGAAATCTTTTTTGAATTTAAAACATCAACGATATGTGGTCGACCACTACTTACTTTGTTAATTGTTTTACATTTAATACCGTTGTTATTCAAAACTTTTGAAGTTCCTTTTGTTCCTGAAATAGTAAAACCAAATTTTTTTAATCTTTGCGCTATTCCTATTATTTCCTGCTTGTGCGAGTCTTTCACAGATAGAAATGCCATTCCTCCTACTGGCAAAGAATTAGAGGCAGCAATTTGACTTTTTGCTACTGCCATTCCAAAATCCTCATCAAAGCCCATAACCTCTCCGGTCGATTTCATTTCAGGACCAAGCAGGACATCGCTATCCGGAAACTTATTAAATGGAAAGACAGCTTCTTTAACAGCATATCTCTTATTTTTCTTGTATTTTAAATTGTATTTAGAAAGTTTTTCTCCAGCCATAATTCTAGAGGCAATTTTAGCTAAAGGGATACCGTTAGCTTTTGAAACAAATGGAACAGTTCTGCTCGCCCGCGGGTTCACTTCTATAACAAAAATTTCATCCTTTTTAATTGCAAATTGAATATTTAAAAAACCTTTAACATTCATAGCCAAAGCCAATTTTCTTGTTTGAACTTTTATCTCTTTTAATATGTTTTCTTTAATTGATACTGGCGGCAAACAGCAAGCAGAGTCTCCAGAATGTATACCTGCTTCCTCTATATGTTGCATAATACCTGCAACGTAAACATCTTTTCCATCTGCAATCGCATCAACATCAACTTCCATTGCATTATCAATAAACTTATCAATTAAAATTGGATTATTTTCCGACGCATCAAAAGCCTGTTTAATAAACTTTTTTAATTGATCCTCATCGTGAACAATTTCCATAGCTCTCCCACCCAAGACATAAGAGGGACGTACTACTACTGGAAGACCAATTTTACGAGCTATTTTAACTGCAGAGTTAAAACTTTTAGCAATTCCACTTTCTGCTTGTTTTAAATTTAATTTAATCAATAAATCTCTAAACCTGTCTCTATCCTCTGCGAGATCAATTGATGAATATTGAGTTCCGAGAATTGGCAACTTATTTTGGTCAAGAAATTTTGCGAGTTTAATAGGAGTCTGTCCTCCAAATTGTGCAATTATACCTAATAGATTCCCTTTTGATTTTTCTTTTAAAATTATATTTTCCACATATTCATCTATTAAAGGCTCAAAATAAAGTCTGTCGCTTGTGTCATAATCGGTAGAAACTGTCTCGGGATTACAGTTTATCATTATTGTTTCATATCCTGCATCTTTAAGTGAAAAACTAGCTTGACAACAACAATAGTCAAATTCAATACCTTGTCCAATTCTGTTGGGACCTCCACCTAATATAATGATTTTTTTTTTATTACTTGGATTTGCTTCACACTCAGAATTTTGAGCAAAATTTCTTTGGTATGTCGAATACATATATGGAGTAAATGATTTAAATTCTGCAGCACATGTGTCAACTTTTTTGAAAACTGGAACCACTTTCAAAACTTTCCTTTTTCTTTTAACAACTTCCTCTTTTAATTTTGTAAGTTTAGATAACCTTTTATCCGAAAATCCACATGATTTAATTCTATTAAATTCTATGTAGTTTTTTGGTAAACCATTAAACTTAATTCTATTTTCATCGTCTACTATTTCTTTAATTTGATTTAAAAACCAAGGATCAACTTTTGATAACTTATAAATTTTATCTAAAGAAACTTTCTTTCTAAAAGCCTCCGCTATCAGTAACAATTTGTTTGGTATATTCTCTTTTAATTTTTTAATTATTTCTTTTTTTGAATAATTTAAAATGTCATCTAGTCCACTCAAACCTACCTCAAGAGACACAAGTGCCTTTTGAAACGATTCTTTGAAATTTCTGCCTATAGCCATTGCTTCCCCAACTGATCTCATTGAGGTGCCTAAAATTGCTTTAGTATCTTGAAACTTTTCAAAAGTAAATCTTGGTATTTTCGTGACTACATAATCTATAGTTGGTTCAAATGATGCTGGAGTAACTTTTGTAATTTCATTTTGAAGTTCGTCTAAGGTGTATCCAACAGCAAGTTTTGCCGCGACTTTTGCAATTGGAAAACCTGTTGCCTTTGATGCTAAAGCAGATGATCGAGATACCCGAGGATTCATCTCAATAATTACCATTCTTCCATTTTTTGGATTAATTGCAAACTGAACATTTGAACCTCCAGTTTCAACACCAATTTTTCTTAAACATGCAATCGAAGCGTTTCTCATCACTTGATATTCCTTATCTGTTAGTGTTAACGCGGGAGCTATTGTAACGGAGTCACCCGTATGTGTTCCCATTGGATCTATATTTTCAATTGAGCAAATTATTATACAATTATCATTTTTATCTCTAACGACCTCCATCTCAAATTCTTTCCAACCATCAAGACATTCCTCTACAAGTACTTGATTTTGAGGAGACTCGTGAAGTCCACCTTTAACAATTTTAAAAAAATCCTTTTTTGTTCTTGCTATTCCACCTCCAAGCCCGCCTAGAGTAAACGAGGGTCTAATAATTGCCGGCAATCCAATTTTTTTTAAACACTTTGAAGCATTTTTAAAATTGTTTAGTATCTCAGATTTTGGAAGATCAATACCAATATCTGACATATTTTTTCTAAATTTTTTTCTATCTTCTGCATTAGCAATTGCTTTAGAATTTGCTCCAATTAACTCAATCTTATATTTTTTTAACAATCCATTTTTTTCCGCCTTCAAAGCCAGGTTCAATGCTGTTTGTCCTCCCATTGTAGGTAGAATAGCATTTGGTTTTTCTTTCTTAATTATTTCTTCGAGGACCTCAATAGATATTGGCTCAATGTATGTTTGATCTGCAACTTCAGGATCTGTCATTATTGTTGCAGGATTGGAATTGACTAAAATGACTTTATAACCTTCATCTTTAAGTGCTTTACATGCTTGAGTTCCCGAGTAATCAAACTCACAAGCTTGACCAATAATGATCGGACCTGCACCAATTACCAAAATTTTTTTAATGTCTTTTCTTTTTGGCATACTTTTTTACTTCCATAATAAAGTTATTAAATAGATAATGACTGTCCTGAGGGCCTGGGTTTGATTCAGGATGGTACTGTACTGAAAAAACTGGCTTATTCTTTAATTTGATACCCTCAATACTATTGTCAAACAAAGATCTGTGTGTGATTTCAATTTTAAATGGCAGATTATTTTTGGTAACCTCAAACCCATGATTTTGACTTGTAATTTCAACTTTATTATTTTTAAGATTTTTGACAGGATGATTTGCACCCCTGTGTCCTAGCTTCATCTTTTTGGTTTTACCACCTAATGCAAGCGCTAATAATTGATGTCCAAGACAAATTCCAAAAATTGGCAAACCTTTTTTAATAAGATTTTTTATAATTTTAATTGCATATACGCCTGTGGCCGCGGGGTCACCAGGGCCATTTGATAAAAAAATTCCACTTGGTTTCAGTGTCATGATATACTCAGCTGAAGCATCACATGGTACGACAACTACATCACAGTAAAAATTTGAAAAATATCTTAAAATATTTGTTTTTATTCCATAATCAATTGCAACTATCTTAAATTTTTTTTTTTTTATTTTTTTAAAACCATTTTTTTTTGTCCAAGTTTGTAATCCCTTCCAAGTAAATTTATTTTTAGTAGAAACCGTTTTTGCTAAATCTAGACCATTGAGACCCGGCCATTTTAATGTTTTGTTAATAAATTTTTTTACAGGAAAAACACCTTTTTTTCTGTGAGAAATTGTTCCCCTTGGCGCTCCCTTATCTCTTATTAGGTTTGTTAAACTTCTGGTATCTAAACCAGTTAAACCAACAATTTTATTTTTTTTGAGCCACAAATCCAATTCAATTAAAGATCTATAGTTTGACGGATTAGTAATCTCTGAATTGAATATTACACCTCTAGTCCAGACTTTTTCTGACTCGTTATCTTGTTTATTAGTCCCAACATTACCAATGTGGGGAAAGGTAAAATTAATAATTTGTCCCGCATAAGATGGATCAGAAATTATTTCTTGATAACCTGTGATTGAAGTATTGAAACAAACTTCTCCTGTGGCAGTGCCTTCGTATCCAATACCAATTCCATTAAAAATTGATTTGTTTTCAAGAACTAAAATACCTGGGTTAAAAATTGATTTTTTTTTTGAGTTTACTTTTTGTTTTTTATTCAATTACAACTCATAAGTTAAAGGTTAATACAATAAAAGCTTAGGTTAAGCAACTGAACTAATACAAAATTTGAAAAAAAAAACAATTTTTCTTTTAAGAAAAAAATCTTTAGGCTAAGTTAAATACAAATGTCCATTAAAGAAAAAATTAACAACGAGTATAAAACAGCGCTTAAATCTAAAGATAAAAACAAGATATCAACTTATAGGTTAATTCTTTCTGGTATTAAAGATTTAGATATTTCAAATAGGTCAGGCCCTAACAAGAAAGAGACAGACGATGACGATATAAAAAAACTTTTAAAAAAAATGATCAAACAAAGAAACGAATCAATTGAAATTTATAAAAAAAATAAGAGAGAAGATCTGTTTAAAATAGAACAAGGTGAAATTGATTTATTGTCAACATACCTACCTGAACAACTAAGCGAGGAGGAGACTAAAAAAATATGTTCAGAAATTATTTCAAAAGTTGGGGCCCAAAGTATTAAGGATATGGGTAAAGTAATGGGTGAGTTGAAAAAAAATTATTCTGATAGCATAGATTTTTCTAAAGCAGGATCGATGTTGAAGGAGCTACTGAACAAACAATGAAATATCCAAAAGAGTATCTCGATGAAATTAAAATAAGGCTAAAAGTTTCTACGGTTGTTTCAAAATATGTATCGTTAAAAAAAAGAGGAAAAGAGTTTGTCGGATTATCGCCATTTAAAAATGAAAAAACTCCATCTTTCACAGTAAATGATGAAAAAGGTTTTTATCATTGTTTTAGTACTTCAGAACACGGAAACATTTTTGATTTTGTAATGAAAATGCAAAACTTTAAGTTTGGAGAGGCAGTAAAATTTTTAGCAAATTTAGCAGGAATGGCACCTTATAGATTTTCTAAAGTTGATGAGCAAAGAGAAAAAGAGTGGAATGAGTACACAAGTATATATTTAGACTATGCAAATTATTATCACAATGAATTATTAAATAATCCAAATTCAAAGATTGCTTTAGATTATTTAAAAAAAAGAAAAATTGATAATTCAATTATCAAAGAATTTAGGATTGGATTTGTTAACTTTAATTCAAGTATTTACGAAAAACTTAGCAAAAATTATGAGATGAAAATTTTAAATGAGTCTGGATTATTCTTTTATGATGAAAACAAAAAAATATATGTTGAAAGATTTAGGAACAGAATAATTTTTCCAATTAACTCTTTATCAGGCAAACCAATGGCTTTTGGTGGAAGAATAATTGACACAAAAAATAGATATGCAAAATATATTAACTCACCAGAAACAAATTTTTTTAGAAAAGGAAATAATTTATATAACTTAGATAGAGTAAGAAAAATTTCTCATAAGTTCGACGAAGTTTTTTTGGTTGAGGGTTATATGGATGTAATAGGTTTAAGCAAATTTCAAATAGAAAATTGTATTGCAAATTTAGGGACTGCGTTAACTGATAAACAAATTTATATGGTAACTCAGTTTTTTGATAATATTGTAATTTGTTTTGATGGTGATGAAAGCGGATATAAAGCTGCTATAAGAGCAGCAGAAAATTCAATTAAGAGTGTTCTTCCAGATAAACAAATATATTTTTTATTTCTTCCTGACGGAGAAGATCCTGATACATATGTAGAAAAAAAAGGAAAAAGGGAATTTTTAGATTATTATAAGAATAATAAAATTCCGGTGCATAAATTGATATTTGAACATTACAAAAAAGAAAGTTCTTCATCTCCATCATCACTCGCTTCACTCGAAAAGAAACTTAAAAGTATAGCAAATACAGTAAAAGACAGTGTCGTTAAAAAATATATTTTAGGATATTTTTTAGAAAACTTGGCAGAATACTCTCCAGAAACAATCTTTAAAAATTTTAAAAAATCATCTATTAATTTTCATAAGCCACTCGACAAAACAAAAAAACTTTTTAAGGATACTGAAAACTTTTCTTCAACAGATATCAAAGAATTTTGTTTACTTTATATTATGATTAATAATTTAAATTTTTTTTATCAAAGATCTGATTTGTTGGAAAATGTTAAGTTTTTTAAAAAAGAAAATGGTTTAGTTTTTAACAAAGTTTTGGAATGTTTAAAAAGTGGAAATTTTGATGGTTTACAAATTGATGATCAACTTTTCGATCAAATTGAAAAATATGCAAATATAAAACATATAGTTCGTACAAACGACAAAGACGAGAGCAAGATTGTAGAAATCTTTAATGATATAAAAAACGAACTAAAGACACATGATCTAGAATTACGAATTCAGGAATTAGAATCAAAATTTGCTGAAGATTTTAGTCAAAACACTTTTGATGAAATTAATAGGCTTAAAAAGGAGCAAAATATTAATTAATACTGGAAATTTATCGTGGATTTTTTTGAAATTCTCATTATATAAGGCACTCCAAAGTATTTAATTGTGGAAAGAATAATTACAAAATCATTTGCTAGACTTATGGGCCGTGGGGTTCATAGAGGTTTCATTACTTATGAGGAGCTTAACAAATCTCTAGGAAAAAGAAATTTATCTGGAGAAAATTTAGCTCAAGCCTTTATTCATATTTTGAACGAGAAAATTTCTTTAGTTGAAAAAAAATCAGACTTTAAGTCTCTAAAGAAAAGAGACAACCAAAACAAGGAAGAGCCAAAAGCAATCGAAAAAAGTGATGATCCAATAAGAATGTATTTAAGAGAAATGGGAGGTGTAGAATTACTTTCCAGGGAAGGTGAGATTGCAATAGCAAAAAGAATAGAGGCTGGAAAAGATGTAATGCTCAACGCCCTTTCACAAAGTCCTATAACAGCCCAACAATTTTTTGAATGGAATGAAAAACTTCAAAAAGATGAAATTTTGGTTAGGGAAATAATTGATATAGATACTAATTATATGGAGGAAGAGAACACTTCTCAGAGCGAGAAAGACAAAAAAAATGATTCCAACAATCTTAAAAATTCAAAAGATGAAAATAAAAAAGATCGACAAAGTCAAGAGGTAGAAGAAGATGAATTCAATCCAACTTTAGCTGCAATGGAAAGTGAGATTAAACCAAAGGTATTGGATACAATAAATACACTTACAAAGGACTATACAAAACTTATAAAATATCAAAAAGAAAAGTTAGACTGTCTTTTAAAAAATTCTGAATTTACTACATCAAAAGAGAAGAGTTATCAAAAAATTGTGAGTGAGATTTTAGAAAATATTAAATCTTTACAACTATCTCCATCAGTATTAGAAACCCTCGTTCAAAATCATTATATTGAAAATAGAAAAATTCTTTCACTCGAAGGCAATTTATTAAGATTAGCTGTAAATAATAAAATCCCAAGAGAGGAATTTATTAAATTTTATATTGGAAATGAAATAAATCCAAATTTAAAAAATTTTTTAAGTACAAATCCAACTTGGAAAAACTTTTTTAATAAAAATAAAGATGAATTTAAAAATATAAGAGATAGACTTACAGAAATTAGTCATAAACTAGGTATCAGTGTCACAGATTTTAAAAAAATTGTAAGCAGAGTACAGAAAGGAGAAAAGGAATCACGAATAGCAAAAAAAGAAATGGTAGAAGCAAATCTTCGATTAGTTATATCTATTGCAAAAAAATATACTAATAGAGGTTTGCAATTTTTAGATTTAATTCAAGAAGGTAACATTGGCTTAATGAAAGCAGTAGATAAGTTTGAATATCGTAGAGGATATAAATTCTCAACCTATGCTACTTGGTGGATAAGACAAGCAATTACGAGATCTATTGCTGATCAGGCGAGAACGATACGTATACCAGTCCATATGATAGAAACTATTAACAAAATTGTAAGAACCCAAAGATTAATTTTGAGCGAATTTGGAAGAGAAGCAACTCCAGAGGAATTATCAAAAAAACTAAGAATGCCATTGGAGAAAGTAAGAAAAGTTTTAAAAATTTCAAAAGAACCAGTTTCACTTGAAAAACCTGTTGGGGATGAGGAAGATAGTAGCTTAGGAGATTTTATAGAGGATACAAAGGCATTAGCTCCTCTAGAACAAGCTATTAAATCAAACTTAAGCGAGGCGACTACAAAAATACTTTCTACTTTAACTCCCAGAGAGGAAAGAGTTTTAAGAATGAGGTTTGGGGTTGGAATGAATACTGATCATACTTTAGAAGAAGTTGGATTACAATTTTCAGTAACAAGAGAAAGGATACGTCAAATAGAAGCAAAAGCCTTGAGAAAGTTAAAACACCCAAGCAGATCTAAACAGCTTAAAAGCTTTTTAGAGAGTTAATTAGAACTAAATATCAACTTAATGGATTTAGTAAGTGTCATTATTCCTTATTACAAAAAAAGAAAATTTATAAAGAGTACAATTAACTCTGTAATTCAACAAACTTACAAAAATTTAGAAATTATAGTTGTCTATGACGATGAGGATCTAGAAGATTTAACTTTTATCTCTGATTTAAAAAAGAATGATGCGAGAATTATTTTAATCCAAAATAAATTTAGAGTTGGGGCGGGAATTTCAAGAAACCTTGGAATAGACAGATCTTCTGGCAAATATTTGGCATTTTTGGATGCCGATGATAATTGGGTACCCGAAAAACTTGATATTCAAATATCATTTATGAAAAAAAATAATTTTCAGGCATCTCACACATCATATTTAATTGTAGATGATAAGAAGAAAATAATAGGCAATAGAATAGCTAAGAATATTTGTTCTTTGAAAGAACTATTAAAATCATGTGATATTGGATTATCAACTGTTATTTTAGAAAAAAAATTATTAATAGAAAATGACATTAAATTTCCAAATTTAACTACTAAAGAAGATTTTGTAGTTTGGTTACAAATTTTAAAAAAAGATATATTCATTTACGCAATTGACAAAAATTTAACAATATGGACAAAACTTGATAAATCTTTATCTTCTTCAACTACTCAAAAACTTAAAGATGGCTTTAAAGTTTACAACTACTTTATGGGATTTAACTTTTTAAAATCTTTATATTATTTATTTATTTTAAGTTTTAATTTTATTAGAAAAAAATAAATGTTATTTTATTACTCATTTTATATTATTTTCGTAATTTCTATATCTATATACCTAAAAAAAAACGCCTTTTTGTCCAATTATTCTGGTGACAAACATCAGTTTTTTTCAAATAAAAAAGACATTCCTTTATCAGGAGGAATATTATTAATTGCTCCGTTAGTTTTAATTTTTATTAAATACCCAATATTTGATATTTTTTTGATATTAATTTTTTTTATTGGTTTCTTATCAGATCGTAAATTAATAATTTCAGCAAAAAAAAGATTTATTTTTCAAATTTTTCTTATAATCGCTTTTGTGTTATTTTCAGATTTAAAAATTATCTCATCAAGGTTAGAATTTTTTGATAATTTATTGCAAAATAGTTACTTTGCTTATTTTTTTTCAAGTTTTTGTTTATTAATTCTTATGAACGGCTCTAACTTTATTGATGGTTTAAACGGTATGTTAATTTTGTACGTGATAATTGTCATATTATTACTTTTTAAGTTAGATTTGATATCTTTTTTCTTAATAAAAAATGAAAATTTTATATTTATCCTTATTCTATTATCAATACTTTTAATATTGAATTTTATGAATTATTTAATGCTCGGTGATAACGGAGCTTATATTCTTAGTTTTTTGCTTGGTTTTATAATTATTAAATCTCACAACTTAAATTCTAATGTATCCCCTTATTTTTTTATCCTATTACTTTGGTACCCTTGTTTCGAAAATTTATTTTCAATATTAAGGAAATATTTTCAAAAAATTTCACCTTTAGAAGCAGACAACTTACATTTTCATCAATTATTATTTTTTTATGTTAGAAAAAAATTGAAATTATCAATAGTAAAATCAAATAATCTAAGTAGTATTTTGATTAATTTTTTTAATATTCTTATTGTTTCTTTGGGATCAACTGACATTTATAATACAAAATTTCAAATTCAATTAATTTTTCTAAGCTTAATTTTATATATAATTTTCTATAATTTTTTTCTTAGATATTTTAAATTAATTAGGTTTAGTAAAAAATAACTTAATCATTGAGATTAAAATTTTTAAACCATCTTTGAAGGGATTTACTTTTTTTATTCCAGCAATTCTTGACCTTTCATAAGCTTTAGAAGTCATCAATCTAAAACCAGCTTTTTTTGCTTTAATAGGAAGTTCTACACAAAAAGAAAAATCTTTACTTTTAATATCTAACTTTTGGTAGGCAGATGTTTTACCAACAACAAATGTGTATAAAATATCAGAAATTCCAAGTTTGAAAAAGAAGTTTCCAAAAAAAGTGAAAACATAATTTCCTATTAAAGTAACTATTGTATCATCATCACTTCCACAATTATTTTCATACCTAGTGGCAAAAACAAAATCTGCATTTTCTTCATTAATTTTTGAAATCATTTTATTAATCTCATCTGGTTTAAATGATCCATCTGCATTAAAAATACAAAACAGCTCTGTTTCAGTTGAGTTTATACCTTGATTTAAAGCATCTCCAAACCCGTTATTTTTTTGGAAAACAATTTCACAGTTATAGTTTTTTATTGCATTAATTGTCTCTATATCTTCTCGTTCCAACACTACTTTAATTTTAAAATTATAAATTTTTAACTCATTTAGCACTAAAGGTAGTGACTCTTTTTCATTTTTTGCTGGAATTACTAAAGTAAGATTCATTTTTTTGTTAAATAGAATATTTCATTTTAAAGCATCATTAAATACAATATATATTTAGATTTATGATTAACAATCAAATATTCTTTATTTTAGTTTACTTTTTAATTCCATTTTCAACTCTTGGATTCGGCTTTCTTGCAACGAGTTTTTTTTTTAAAAAAAAAAATATCGATATTGGATTTATTGGTTTAACAGGTATATTTGTTTTAATAATTTATTCTTATCTATCACATTTTTTTTATTCTCATAATCAATTTCATAATCTTTTATTACTTTTAGTTGGTTTGTATTTTTTTATTATTTACTTTAACAAAAGTTCTTTTTTCGAAATTAAAATTTTAATTAGTTTTCAAGTAATTCTTTTTATTAGTATAATAATTTACAAACCCCATGATGATTTTAGTTATTATCATTTTCCTTATACTTATTATTTAAATGAATTTTCACAAATAATTGGAATTGGTAATTTCAATCACGGATTTAGGACACCTTCATCAATATTTTATCTAAACTCATTATTTTATTTACCAGGAATTAAATACTTCCTTTTTCATATGGGAGCTCTTTTAATTATGATGTTTGCAAATACTCATCTAATTTTAAACATTACTAAAAAACTTAAATCAAAAAAAATAGATGAATTTTTTTATTTAAATTTGATAAGTTTTGTTTTTATAAATATATTTTTTTACAGACTTGCAGAACACGGTACCGATAGATCAGCCCAAATATTGATCTTTTTACTTTTAATAATGCTGCTTAACTTTAGATTTTCTTATTTATCTTTTGAAACTTACATAACAAAAATATTTATCTTAACTGGTATTATTGTTTCATTAAAATCTTTTTATTTTGTTTACTTTATTTTTTTAATACCAATGGTTTTTTATATTTGGAAAGACGAGAAGCTTAGCCTGATAAAAAATATTTTTAGAAATAAAGTTTTTTATATTTTCACACTTTTAATATCATTTAACTTGTTGATATATTTTTTAAATACTGGCTGTCTTCTCTATCCAATTAGTCAAACATGTTTTGTCAGTGCAGATTGGGGAGTCCCAATTGAAAACGTAAAAAGAATGAATTTACATTATGAGTGGTGGTCAAAGGCTGGGGGAGGTCCGGAGTATTTTTCACCAATTGATCCTACTGAATATGTGAATATAAATAATTGGTTTCCAAATTGGTTAGATAGATATTTTTTTAATAAAGTTTCAGACTTTCTTGGAGGTATAGCAATAATTTGTGTTATTATTTTTCTTTTATTCAAATCAAAATATAAAAAAAAATATTTAAAAACAAATTATAAATTATTTTACCTAACTTTATTTGTTTTATTTGCAGAGTGGTTCTTTTATCATCCATCATTAAGATATGGTGGATATGTGATAATTTCATTGTTAGTTTTTATCCCTTTAAGTGTTTTCATGTCTAGGTTTAATTTAGAAAAGAATAAATTAATAAAATATTCATCAATTTTGATAATTTTAACAATTTCTATTTTTCTAATAAGAAATATTGATAGAATATTTTACGAAGTGAGGTCTTATAATTTTGATTTAATTAATAGCTTTAATTATAAAGTTGAAGATGACTATTTTAGAATTGATAATTTGTTTAAAAAACAATTTAAAGAATTTGAAATATGTAAAAATGAAAACCGAGAGTGTATTTTTATTAAAAACTATGAGCTAAAAAAACTCTACGGAAAATTTACTTTTATAAAGGATAATTAACAAAAAAAGCCTTAACAAAGCCATAAAAAAACTGTAGAAAAAATACTGGATCAATGAAAAAAAAAACAGCCCTTATATTTGGAATAACTGGACAGGATGGTGCTTATCTTGCAGATTTCCTTATTAAAAAAAATTATATTGTGCATGGTATTAAAAGAAGATCATCATCATTTAACACTGGCAGAATTGATCATCTTTACCAAGACCCCCATGAGAAAAAAAGGAGTTTTATTTTACACTATGGGGATGTGACTGACTCGATATCAGTTTCACAAGTTATCGAAAAAGTAAAACCAGACGAGATTTATAACTTAGCAGCACAATCACATGTCGCAGTTTCCTTTGAAGTTCCTGAGTATACTGCTAATGCAGATGCATTAGGTCCATTAAGAATACTTGAAGCAATAAAATTTCATAAATTACAAGACAAAACAAAATTTTACCAAGCTGGGACTTCAGAAATGTTTGGAAAAGTTCAACAAACTCCACAAACAGAAAAAACCCCTTTTTACCCACAGAGCCCTTATGGTGTAGCTAAAATTTATGCGCATTGGATTACAAAAAATTATAGAGAGGCTTATAATTTTTTTGCTTGTAACGGGATTTTATTTAACCATGAAAGTCCCTTGCGAGGTGAAACTTTTGTTACAAAAAAAATTGTTACAGCTTTATGTAAAATTAAATTCGGTTTACAAAAAGAGCTTTATCTAGGAAACTTATACGCGAAAAGAGATTGGGGTCATGCAAAAGACTACGTTGAAGCAATGTGGAAAATTTTACAACAAAAATATCCTGATGATTTTGTTATAGCAACTGGGCAAACTTATAGTATTAAACAATTTATAGGTTTTGTTGCAGATGAACTCAAAATGAAAATAAAATGGAAAGGTAAAAATATTAATGAGCGAGGTTTTTATAAGAACAGACCAATAATAAAATGTGATAAAAACTATATAAGGCCTCTAGATGTTCAAAACCTTCTTGGAAATGCTGCGAAAGCAAGACGTCAACTTAAGTGGAAACCTCGTTATAATATTAAAAAACTCGTGAATGAGATGGTGAACTTTGAAATTAAAAAACTATCTTATAAATAAACTATGAGATCAAAAGTTTTAATTGCAGGCGCCAATGGAATGGTTGGAAAAGCTCTAATTCAAGAGTTAGAAAAAGATAAAAAAATTAAATTACTCAAACCAAGTAGGCAAGAAGTAAATTATTTAAATTACGACGAGGTAGAAAACTATTTTAGAAAAAATAAACCCCAATACGTATATATAGTTGCCGCCAAAGTTGGAGGCATACTAGCTAATGAAAAAAATAAAATTGAGTTTTTCGAAGATAACCAATTGATACAAATTAATCTTTTCAAGTGTATACACAAATTTAAGACCAAAAAATCAATATTTTTAGGTAGTTCATGTATATATCCGAAATCTTCCAAGCAACCTATTAAAGAAACTTCACTCTTAAGCGGCTACCTTGAACAAACAAATGAAGCCTACGCACTCGCAAAGATCACTGGTGTAAGACTTGCTAAATATTACAACGAAAGATATTCGACAAAAATTATTTGCCCCATGATGTGTAATATATATGGAACGAATGACAACTTTGATTTTGATAATTCTCATGTTCTATCAGCTTTGGTTCGAAGATTTGTTGAGGCTAAAAATAAAAATAAAAATATAGTGACTCTTTGGGGAACTGGAAAGCCAAAAAGGGAGTTCATTCACGTTTCAGACGCTGCAAAATCTTTGATTTTTTTGATGAAAAAATATAACTCAGTTAATCCAATAAATGTTGGCTCTGGGTATGATTTGTCGGTTAAAGAACTTGCTACAAAAATTGCTAAAAAAGTTGGATATAAAGGAATTATAAAGTGGGATAAAACAAAACCTGATGGAGTAAAAAGAAAACTATTAGATATATCTAAAATTTCAAGATTAGGGTTTAAATCCAAAATTAAACTCGAAACTGGTATAGACATGACAGTAAATGAATTTAGAAACATTTCTAATAAAAATTTAAAAAAAAATATTGTAAAATCAAAAAATAAGAAAAACCAAACTGTAAGTTTTAATTTTAACTTAAAGAATAAAAATAAAAATTCTAATTCTTACAAGAAATATTGGTATCCACTCAGCGTCCCAACGTATGATGAAAAAGAAATCAAACAAGCGATGGTTTCTATGTCGGAATATAAAACAACAATGTGGGATAAAACTAATATATTTGAAAAAAAATTTTCAAAAAAATTTAATTACAATCATTCTGTTATGGTAAATAGTGGATCTTCATCTGACTTATTAATGAGCTTAAGTTTGATTGATAAAAGACTAAATTTATTAAAAAAGGGAGATGAGGTTATAGTTCCTATTCTTACTTGGCCAACACATATATGGAGCGTGATGATGGCTGGTTTAAAAGTAAAGTTTGTTGATGTTGATATAAATTCTTTAAACATAGATTTACTTGATTTAAAAAAAAGTATTTCAAAGAAGACAAAGGCAATTTTTGTTGTTCATGCACTGGGGAATCCTTGTAATATGGACGAAATCACAAAACTAGCTAAACAACACGACCTAATCATTCTCGAAGACTGTTGTGAGGCACTTGGCTCGAAGTATGGAAAAAAGTTTGTTGGCAATTTTGGTTTAGCAGGAAGTTTTTCATTTTATTTTTCTCACCATATTACGACAATGGAAGGAGGCATGATTGTAACAAACAACAAAAAAATATTTCAAAATCTTAAATATTTAAGATCACATGGTTGGAAAAGAGATATTAATTATAGAGGGGGAAATACAAATCAAATCTACAAAAAATTTGAGTTTGTAAATTGGGGACTTAATGTAAGGCCAACAGAATTACAGGCAGGCTTTGGAATTGAACAATTAAAAAAATTAGAAAAATTTAATTTAACAAGAAAAAAACTTTTCAATGAATTCAAAATTAATTTTTTAAATAACCCACATATATATTTTCCTCAAGTTGAAAAGAAAGCTGATCCTAGCTGGTTTTCAATACCAATAATTTTTAAAAAAGATTCGAAATTTAAACGTCAAAAATTTATTGAGTATCTTGAAAAAAATGGAATTGAGTCAAGACCTATAATTGTAGGTAATCTTTGTCGTCATCCTGTTGCGAAAGTATTTAAAGAATTAAGAGTAAGAAAATTTCCTAATGCAGACTTTATTCATAATTATGGTCTTTATATTGGTTTAAATCCTATGATAGATAATTCAAAATTTCAGAAAATGATTAAAACAATTAAATTTTTCTTTAATAATTAATTATATTTATCAAATTTCTTTTTTTTAAAAATTTTTATATAATAAAATCTGATATATTTTAAAAAAATCTTTATCAGTACAAAAATATAATTTTCGTACTTAAGCCTAATTTTGAGTTCAGATTTTAAAAGATCGAGAATTTTTAGTTTACTCGTTCCACCTTTCAGATCAAAAACTGTAATAATTTTATTTTTATCAGTTGTATCCCATATCAAATTTTTTTTATTCATTACCCTGTAAATAAATTCATAGTCTGAAAAATGTTTTAAATTTAAATTAAATAAACCATGTTTTTTGTAAATATTTTTGTTTACAAATGTTGAAGTAAAACTTGGGATAATGTTCAATCTTGAATATATTTTTTTTGGATAAAAGCCATAAAATTTTTTTTTTTTTAGAACTGGACTAAAAATTATATCTATTTTTTTTTGATTAATTTTTTTTACAATTAAATTTAGAGCATTCTCAGTAAAGTAATCCCCGGCATTTAAAAAACATATATAATCACCAGTAGAAAGAATTATACCCTTATTCCAAGCATCAAAAGTGCCGTTATCTTTTTGACTTATCCAATAGTCTAAATATTTTTCGTATTTTTTTATAATTGATATAGTTCCATCAACTGATCCCCCATCAACTATAATATACTCAGTGTTATCGTAATTCTGCAATAAAACACTTTTTATTGTGTTTTCGATTTCCTTTTGACCGTTGTAAACAACAGTTATAATACTAATTAAAGGTTTTCTTTTTAAGTTTCTTCGAAAAAAATTTTTAGTTCTTTTTCCACCTTCTTTAATTAAAAGATTGGGACTAAATTTTTTTGTAGCCTTTAGAAATGATATATATTTTCCTTTATTATCAATACTATATTTTTGGTGTCTAAAATAAATTTGATTATTATTAGAAACTTTTTTGTTAAGATATCTACGATATTTAAGTATATTTTGCATTTTTTTAAGTCTACCATTTTTAAAAAAAATGTTTACAAAATATAACTTTAAAGTATAAGTAGTTCGCCTGGTGATTTTTGCGAAGGTGTAATACCCGATCCCATTCCGAACTCGGAAGTCAAGCCCTTCTGCGCCGATGGTACTTTGTCTTAAGACATGGGAGAGTAGGACGTTGCCAGGCTTAATTATGAAAATTAAAAGTTCTTTAAAATCACTCAAAAAAAGAGACCTCAACTCCAAAATGGTAAAAAGAAGGGGTCGTGTTTATATAATTAATAAAAAAAACCCAAAATTTAAAGCAAGACAAAAATAATTTTATGGAAAATGATAACCATAAAAAAACGTGGGATAATTTTACAAAATTTGTTCTGTGGGGGACAATTTCAGTCATTGTTATTCTCACACTTCTGGCTATTTTCTTATTGTAATTAAAATGATAGTTGGTTCAATAAATGAAGATCGTAAAATTGAGAGCAGAGTTGCGATAACGCCAGAAATTGTAAAAAAATTTCTTGATTTAGGATTTAAAGTATTAATAGAAAAAAATTATGCTGAGCATATTGGTTTAAACGATAACATGTATAAATCATTTGGTGCTGAAATTACTGAAGATAAAAAAAAAATTTTAGCCAATTCTAATTTCATACTCCAATTTAACTTACCATCTGAAGAAAATTTAAATCATTTACATGAAAAACAAAATTTGATTGGTGTCTTTAACCCTTACTCAAATAAAGAAATTATTTCCGGTATATCAAAAAAAAAAATCAATGTCTTTTCATTAGAACTTTTACCGAGAATAACAAGAGCTCAATCAATGGATATTCTTTCATCACAAGCCAATTTGGCTGGATACAAAGCTGTAGTAGAGGCTTTTGCAAATTTTAAAAAAGCAATTCCAATGATGATGACAGCAGCAGGCACAATTCCAGCAGCAAAAATTTTAGTTGTGGGTGCAGGAGTTGCTGGATTACAAGCGATCGCAACAGCAAAACGAATGGGTGGTATAGTTTTTGCAACCGATGTAAGGATGACATCAAAAGAACAAGTTGAAAGTTTGGGAGGAAAATTCTTAACAGTAGAGGGTGCAGAAAATCTTGAGACATCTGGTGGATATGCTAAAGAAACTTCAGATGAATTTAAGAAAAAACAAGAAGATCTTCTAGCTGAAACATTGAAAAAAATTGATATTGTTATTTGTACAGCGTTAATACCTGGTAAAAAAGCTCCAGTAATTATTAAAGAAGGTATGATTAAAAATATGCAGCCAGGTTCTGTAATTTATGATTTAGCAGCTGCTCAGGGTGGAAACACTGCTGTGACTAAAGCTGATGAAGAAGTTGATTTTAATGGAGTTAAGATTATGGGTGAGAAAAATATATTAAATAAACTTCCGGTCTCAGCTTCAAACTTATATTCAAAAAATATATTTAATTTTGTATCAAATCTTTATGATAAAGAAAAAAAAAGTGTTAATATTAATTTAGAGGATGAAATAATTAAAGAAACATTGATAAAGTAATTATGGAAATAGACCCATTTATTTTTAGATTAAGCATATTCATATTGTCAATCTTTGTTGGTTATTACGTTGTATGGAGTGTTACTCCCTCTTTACATACTCCTCTAATGTCAGTAACTAATGCAATATCTTCAGTAATTATAGTTGGAGCTATAATCGCTTCATTGGCAGGAACAAATTTAAGTGTTTTTAATCAATCTAGTATATTTGGATTTTTAGCTATTGTATTAGCAGCAATAAATATATTTGGTGGATTTTTGGTGACACAGAGAATGTTAGCAATGTACAAAAAAAAAAAGAAAGATAAAAAATGATCTCTGCAAATTTACTGGCAATATTTTATTTAATTTCTGGAATTTTATTTATTTTAGCTTTAAGAGGTTTGTCTTCTCCAGAAACTTCAAGACAAGGAAATTTATTTGGAATAATTGGAATGGCAATCGCTATAGCTGTTACTTTTCTGTCTATAGATAACTTTTCAAGTGGATTTTTATATGTGTTACTATTCTTACTAATCGGTGGTTCAATAGGTGCTTTTATTGCATTCAAAATACCTATGACTGCGATGCCTGAGCTAGTAGCTGGCTTTCATAGTTTGGTAGGTTTGGCTGCAGTGTTTGTTGCAATATCCGCTTTTATAAGTCCTGAGGTTTTTAATTTAGGAACTTCTGGAAATATTAAACTTGCCAGTCTAATTGAGATGTCGATAGGAGCAGCAGTTGGAGCAATTACTTTTTCAGGTTCAATTATAGCTTTCCTTAAATTAAGAGGCTTAATGTCTGGATCCCCAATAACATTCCCAGGGCAACACATGTTGAATTTGTTATTTTTAATTTCTATTATAATTTTGACTTATCTTTTATGTCAAAACCAGTCTCCTAATTTTTTCTGGTCATTGATTGCAATTTCTTTTCTGGTTGGCTTTTTGTTGATCATTCCAATAGGTGGTGCAGATATGCCAGTAGTAATTTCAATGCTTAACTCTTATTCGGGCTGGGCTGCAGCTGGGATAGGTTTTACATTAGAAAATACGGCCTTAATAATCACTGGTGCTTTAGTGGGATCTTCAGGTGCAATATTATCTTACATAATGTGCAAAGGTATGAATAGATCATTTTTCAATGTGATACTTGGAGGCTTTGGAGGAGCAGATCAAGTTTCGACCAAGATAAGCAAAGAACAAAAGCCAGTTAAAAGTGGAAATGCAGACGACGCAGCTTTTTTAATGAAAAATGCTTCATCAGTCATAATTGTTCCTGGTTACGGCATGGCTGTTGCTCAGGCACAACATGCTTTAAGAGAAATGGTTGATACTTTAAAGAAGAATGGAGTAAAAGTAACATATGCTATCCACCCGGTTGCCGGAAGAATGCCAGGTCATATGAATGTTTTATTAGCAGAAGCTAATGTACCTTATGATGAAGTTTTTGAATTAGAGGAAATTAACAATGATTTTGCAAATTGTGATGTTGCGTATGTTATTGGAGCGAATGATGTGACTAATCCAGTGGCAAAGTCAGATCCTCAAAGCCCAATTTATGGAATGCCAGTGTTAGATGTAGAGAAATGTAAATCTGTTCTTTTTGTTAAAAGAAGTTTGTCACCAGGATATGCAGGTATTGATAATGATTTATTTTATAGAGATAACACACTAATGTTGTTTGCTGATGCTAAAAAAATGACAGAGGAGATTATAAAATCTCTTAACTGATCATATAATTTTTAAAATTAATTTTATATAAATTTAAAATCAAAAAAAATACATAAAATATAACTAAATTCACAGAAAATTTTTTAAGATT
>CACNVG010000008.1 GCA_902623785.1 uncultured Pelagibacteraceae bacterium | reverse complement strand
AGCTATATACATTATTGGTCTTATTTTAATTTCACCATTTACCACATGCGGCCTTTCTACAATATTATGCATTCCTAAAACTCCGGATTGAGGTAAATTTAAAATAGGTGTTGATAACATTGACCCATAGACACCGCCGTTGCTGATAGTAAATGTTCCGCCTTGAAGATCGTCAATTGTAATCTTTCCATCTCTTGCTTTGTCAGACAATTCTTTAATTTTCTTTTCTATGTCTGCAAAAGACATTTCGTCTGCATTTTTTAAGACCGGAACCACAAGACCTTTTTCGGTGCCTACTGCAAAACTTATATTATAATAGTTCTTATAAATTATGTTCTCTCCCTCGATTTCAGCATTAATTGCTGGAAAGAGTTTTAGACTTTCAATGCAAGCTTTTACAAAAAATGACATGAATCCTAGTTTAATCCCAAACCTATCTTGAAAATCATTTTGATTTTCTTTTCTCATCTCAATTATACCACTCATATCAACTTCATTAAAAGTTGTAAGCATTGCAGCATTATCTTGAGCTTGTTTAAGTCTTTTAGCAATTGTCTGCCTTAGCCTTGTCATCTTTATTTTTTCTTCTTGGCCAAATTTTATCTTTCGCTCAGAAGGGGCCGGCTTTACATTCATTAAGCTTAATAAATCACCTTTAGAAATTCTTCCACCTTTGCCTGTTCCTTGAATTTTTTTTAGATCAATTTTATTATCAGCAGCAATCTTTCTTACAGCTGGGGAAATTGATAAACCTATTGTTTTTTTTGATTTCTCTTTTTTTAATGATACTTCTTCAGTAAGAACTAATGGTTCTTCCTTTTTTGTATCATCTTCGGGTTCTGAAATTTCTTCCTCTTTATCAAATAGTTTTGTCTCAACTTCTTTTGATTCTGCTTCTTTTTTTAAGCTAACAACATTATCCTCGTTTTTAATTGGTCCATCCTTTTTTGGTTTATCTTCACTAATCTCTTTTTGAGAACTTCCGCCAATTATTGATCCAAGAACAGCACCCACTTCAACAGTTGATCCATTTTGTGCATTTATTTCGCTTAGTACTCCATCTGATGGAGATGGAACTTCTAAATTTACTTTATCAGTTTCAAGTTCTACGACAGGTTCGTCAGCCTCAACACTATCACCTTTATTTTTTAACCATTTGGCTACTGTTGCCTCTGTTATACTTTCGCCTAAAACTGGGACTACAATTTTGTCTGACATTATTCTAAAATCTTATCTATAATTTCTTTTTGTTGTTTTGCATGTCTTTTCGCATATCCTGTAGCTGGTGAAGCTGAAGGATTTCTGCCAATAAACTCAATTTTCTTTTTAACCTCTAAATTGTCTAAAGTCCATTGAATATAATCCCTTACAGAAAACCAAGCGCCCATATTTTTTGGTTCTTCTTGGCACCAAATAAATTTTGCATTTTCTGCATATGGTTTAATAGTACTTGCTAAAGATCTTACTGGAAATGGATAAAGTTGCTCTATTCTTATTAAAACAACATCATCGACTTTTGCTTTCTCTCTGGCATCTAAAAGATCAAAATATATTTTTCCAGAACAAATAACTACTTTGCGTATTTTTTTTGGTTTTTTGAGTTCAATTAATTTATTTTTTTTGTTTAAAGCATGGTCTTCTAAAACTCTGTGAAATGAGTTGTTCTTTCCGAAATCCTCAATGTTAGAAACACAATATTTATTTCTCAATAAAGATTTAGGTGTCATAATTACCAGAGGCTTTCTGAATTCTCGATGAATTTGTCTTCTAAGCGCATGAAAATAATTAGCAGGTGTTGTGCAGTTTAATACTTGTAAATTTTCTTGTGCGCAAAGTTGTAAAAATCTCTCAAGTCTTGCGGATGAGTGTTCAGGTCCTTGTCCTTCATAACCATGAGGAAGTAAAAGAACTAAGCCTGAAGCTCTAAACCACTTTCTTTCTCCAGATGCTATAAATTGATCAATTACAACTTGAGCTCCGTTTGCAAAATCACCGAATTGAGCTTCCCATACTGTCAAAGTTTCTGGCTCTACTAGACTATAACCATATTCGAATCCAAGTACTGCAAGCTCAGATAAGAAACTATCTACTACCTCAAATTTTTTCTGTTTAGAAGATACATGGTCTAATGGTACATACCTTGAATTGTCTTCTTGATTTCTCAACACCGAATGTCTTTGACTAAAAGTACCACGGCCACTATCTTGACCCACTAATCTTACAGGATATCCTTCCTGAAGTAATGTAGCAAATGCAAGTGTTTCTGCATTAGCCCAATCTATATTTTTCTCTTCTTGAACACATTTATTTCTATTTATAAATATTTTCTGAATTGTTTTATGAATGTTAAGCTCTGGACCAAGAAAGTTAATTTTCTCAGAAAGTTTCTTTAATTTAGGTATATCAACCCCAGTTTGTCCTCTTTTATCTTTACCTTTTTTTGGCTGATATCTTGACCAGGTTCCTTCGAACCAATTTAATTTTGGCTTATAGTCATTTGCATTTTTGAATTGGTCATCTAAAAGATTTTTAAAATCATTTATCTTATTTTTAAATTTTTCCTCAGATAAACTATTTTCATCAATAAGTTTTTTTCCATAAATATTTAAAGTTGATGGGTGAGATCTAATTTTTTTATACATTAAAGGTTGAGTAAATGACGGTTCATCTCCCTCATTATGGCCAAATCTTCTGTAACAAATCATATCAATAACTACATCTTTGTTAAATTTTTGTCTAAACTCGATAGCAATTTTCGCACAATGAACGACCGCCTCAGGATCATCACCGTTACAATGTAGAATAGGCGCCTCAACAATTTTTCCTAAATCTGAAGGGTATGGACTTGATCTTGCAAATCTCGGGCTTGTTGTAAATCCAATTTGGTTATTAACAATTATATGGATCGTTCCACCTGTATTATGACCTTTTAGTCCTGACATAGCAAAACACTCTGCAACAACACCTTGGCCAGCAAATGCAGCATCTCCATGAATGAGTAAAGGTATTACTTTTTTTCTCTCTTTATCATTATGAAAATATTGTTTTGCTCTTGTTTGACCGAGAACAACGGGGTTAACTGCCTCCAAATGAGATGGGTTATCTGTAAGGCTAACATGAACTGAATTGCCATCAAAAGTTCTATCTGAAGAGGCGCCTAAATGATATTTTACATCTCCAGTGGAATCTTCGCTGGATGATGCAAATTCACCTGCAAATTCGTTAAAAATTCTTTTATAAGATTTTTGGAGGACATTCGCTAAAACATTTAATCTTCCCCTGTGAGACATTCCAATTTTAATTTCTTTAACCCCTAATTGACCCCCTCTTTTAATTATTTGCTCTAAAGCAGGTATTAAGGACTCTGCACCATCAAGACCAAATCTCTTTGTGCCAACATATTTTTTCGCTAAAAATTTTTCAAAACCCTCCGCTTGAATAATTTTATTTAAAATCGCATCCTTACCTTTTTCAGTAAAATTAATTTGATTTTCGTCTTTTTCCATTCTTTCCCTAAACCAAACTTTCTCAGTCGGGTTCGTAATGTGCATATATTCTGCACCTATTGAAGAGCAATATACCTTTCTTAATTTTGCGATAATTTCATTTACCGACGCATAGCCGACATCCATATACGAGTTAAGATATATTTTTCTGTCAAAATCTTCTGATTTAAATCCATGGTCATTTGGATGTAATTCATAAAGATAATCTCGTTTCATTAATCCAAGGGGATCAAGGTTTGCTATAAGATGGCCTCTTATTCTGTATGCTCTAATCAATGCAATTGCTTTGATTGAATCAACTTTTTCTTTTTCCGAACCACTAAGGTTTTCCTCTAATTTTCTATTCCTTTTTGGATCAATCGATATTTTTTTTGGGCCCCATGTAGGACCTGTTATCTCTTTCGTAACTGAGTTTAAATCTTCATTCAAATCACTAAAATATTTTTTCCAACTATCTGGTAATTCAGGGTCATTTTCTATAAATCTAACATACATTTCTTCTATGAATTGGCTGTTAGATTTATTAAGAAAAGACTGTTGCTTAAATTCTAAGTTTTTCGAAGAGCTCATTTAAGATTATTATAGTATTAACATTAAAATATTAAAGACCCAATTTATTTTTTAATGTGATTCCCATTTCCGCAGGAGATTTTGCAATGATAATACCTGCATCCGTCATTGTATTGATCTTATCTGAAGCTCCACCTTTACCACCAGAAATTATTGCTCCCGCGTGTCCCATTCTTCGTCCAGGGGGTGCTGTTATACCAGCAATAAATCCTACCATTGGCTTTTTGATTTTATGATTTTTAACAAATTCTGCTGCTTCTTCTTCTGCAGTTCCTCCAATTTCACCGATCATTAAAATAGACTCTGTTTCTGGGTCGTTTAAAAATAAGTCTAAACAATCAATAAAATTAGTTCCATTAATTGGATCACCACCAATCCCGATACACGTTGACTGTCCCAATCCATTTTCAGTTGTTTGTGCAACAGCTTCATAGGTTAAAGTCCCTGATCTTGAGACTATCCCAACAGATCCCTTCTTATGAATATTGCCTGGCATAATACCAATCTTACATTCACCTGGTGTAATAATTCCTGGACAATTTGGTCCAATTAATCTTGATGCTGAATTTAATAATTTTTCTTTTACTTTTAACATGTCCAAAATTGGAATTCCCTCAGTTATGCAAACTATCAATTCAATTTTAGCTTCAATTGCTTCTATTATTGCCGCAGCAGCAAATTTTGCGGGCACATAAATCATTGTTGCGTTCGCATTAGTCTGTTCTTTTGCTTCTTTAACAGAATTAAAAACGGGTTTATTTAAGTGTGTTTGTCCACCCTTGCCCGGAGTTACGCCCCCAACAAGATTTGTTCCATATTTAATTGATTGTTCAGAGTGGAAGGTTCCATGAGAGCCTGTAAACCCTTGGCATATAAGTTTAGTATTTCTATTAATTAGAACTGACATTTTATTTCACTTGTTTTACAATTTTTTTTGCTGCATCTCCTAAATCACTTGCAGAGATTATCTTTAATCCAGATTCATCTAATATCTTTTTGCCTTCTTCAGAATTTGTTCCGGCGAGTCTTACCACAAGTGGTATATCTATTTTAGTTTCTTTTGCGGCCTCAACAATACCTTGTGCGAGAACATCACATCTCATTATGCCGCCAAAAATATTTATCAATATTCCTTTAACATTTTTGTCAGATAAAATTATTTTAAATGCTGCTGAAACTTTTTCTTTAGATGCGCCACCCCCTACATCTAAAAAATTTGCTGGTTCTTGACCATGTAGTTTGATTATATCCATTGTTGCCATTGCCAATCCTGCTCCGTTAACCATACATCCAATAGTTCCATCTAATTTTATATAAGCTAAATCATGTTTACTTGCCTCTATTTCTGTAGGATCCTCTTCATTCAAATCTCTTAATTCTAATAATTCTGGATGTTTAAAAATTGCGTTGTCATCAAAACTGATTTTTGCGTCAAGACAAACAATATTATTTTCTTTTGTAAGTATAAGCGGATTGATTTCAATTAAGCTAGCATCAGTTGAAATGAATGTTTTATAAATTGACTTTATAATCTTGATACATTTTAGGTTGGCGTCATCATCTAAATTAAAATTTTGAACTATTTTTTTACAATCCTCATCTTTGATATCCTCCGAAAAATTAATTTTGATAGTGCTGATTTTGCTTGGATCTTTTTTTGCAACCTCCTCTATGTCCATTCCGCCCTGAT
Source organism: uncultured Pelagibacteraceae bacterium (assembly GCA_902623785.1). Taxonomy (GTDB): domain Bacteria; phylum Pseudomonadota; class Alphaproteobacteria; order Pelagibacterales; family Pelagibacteraceae; genus Pelagibacter. The sequence continues at coordinate 32,749 of CACNVG010000008.1, read as the reverse complement.
CGCTTGAGATAAAAGCTATTTTAGAACTTGCTCTGTCAATAAGACAGGATAAATAAAATTCTTTTTTGATATTTGACGGCTCTTCAAGATAAAGTCTTTTAACTTCCTTGCCATTAGGTCCTGTCTGATGAGTAACTAATTTTTTTCCTAATAAATCCTTTGCAGCTTTTTCGAGGTCAACTAAATTATCTAATATTTTAACTCCTCCAGCCTTACCTCTCCCACCAGCGTGGATTTGTGCTTTAAGAACATATTTTTTAAGATTGAGTTTTTTTGCTTTTTCTAAAACTTCTTGTACAGTAAAACAAGCTTCTCCGTTAGGGACTATGGCACCAAATTTTTTTAAAAGTTGTTTAGCCTGGTGTTCGTGAATATTCATTACTTTTTCAAGCTAGGGTCAATTTTTAGTGCTGCCTCCCAAAGCTTATTCACAGCATTGACAGAATTAACAAATTCTGTTTTTTCTTTTTCGTCAAGTTCAATTTCAACTATTTTTTCTACTCCATTTTTTCCTATAACGACTGGAACACCTGCATAAATTCCTTTAAAACCATATTGACCCTCTAAGTGCGCGGCGCAAGGTAGTTGCAGTTTCTTATCACCCAAGAATGCTTCAGCCATTTGTACTCCTGAAGCAGCTGGTGCATAATATGCGGAGCCTTTTTCTAAAAATTTTACAATTTCAGCTCCACCATCTCTTGTTCTTTGATTAATGCTTTCAAGTTTTTCTTTTGAAATAACACCTGAATTGACAAGATCTAATAAAGGTTTTCCAGATACTTTAGTGAATCTTGGCATAGGCACCATCGTATCTCCATGGCCCCCCATGACCATTGCATCTATCTCTTTTACTGGAACCTTTAGTTCCTCTGATAAAAAAAGTTTAAATCTCGAACTATCTAATATTCCCGCCATACCAACGACCTTTTTGGCTGCAAGCTGAGAATATTTTTGGAAAGCCATTACCATAACATCGAGAGGATTTGTTATACAAATTATAAAAGCGTCTGGAGAATTTTTTTTAATTCCTTCTGCAACTTGTTTAATTATTTTAAGATTGATACCTAGCAAATCGTCTCTACTCATGCCGGGTTTTCTAGGAACCCCAGCTGTTATAATTATGACATCAGAATTTTTAATATCTTCGTATTTATCCGTCCCTGAAAATTTTACATTGAAACCATCAACTGAGGATGATTGCGCAATATCAAGAGCTTTTCCTTTAGCAATACCACTAGCTACATCAAAAAGAACTACTTCATTCACTAATTCTTTAACCCCTATCAAGTGAGCTAAAGTTCCACCAATTTGTCCTGCTCCAATCAAACTTATTTTTTTCATATTTTCCTTTATGTTATTTCATTGTTGGCATTACGAACTCAGGATCTGAACCAATCCCTGACGGCCAACGTGATGTGATAGTTTTTAGTTTAGTGTAAAACTTTACACCTTCAGGTCCATGCATATGCAAGTCCCCAAACAAAGATCTTTTCCATCCTCCAAAACTGTGAAATGCAACAGGGACAGGAATAGGTATATTTATGCCTACCATCCCAACTTTAATTTTATTTGCAAAAGTTCTTCCAACATCTCCATCTCTGGTGTAGACGCTTGTCCCATTACCAAATTCATGATCATTTATTAGTTTGATCGCATCATTAAAGTCTTTAACTCTTACAACAGAAAGTACAGGGCCAAAAATTTCTTCATTATAAATTCTCATATTTTTTGTAACATTATCAAACAAACAACCACCAATGAAAAAACCATTCTCATATCCTTGAAGTTTGATATTCCGTCCGTCTACAACTAATTTTGCACCCTCTTTTACTCCTAAATCAACGTAACCTTTTACTTTTTCCAAATGCTCTTTTGTAACTAAAGGTCCCATTTCAGAATTTTTATCTAGACCCGGCCCAACCTTTAAAGCTTCAACCTTTTTAGATAATTTTTCTACAAGTTTGTCCCCAATCCCTCCTACTGCTACTGCAACAGATTGTGCCATACATCTTTCTCCTGCAGAACCGTAAGCTGCTCCCATAAGACCATTGACCGCTTGATCCATATCGCAATCTGGCATTACTACACAATGATTTTTTGCTCCGCCCAATGCTTGTACTCTTTTTTCATTTTTCGCAGCATTTTCATAAATATATTTTGCTATTGGTGTTGAACCTACAAAACTTACAGCTTTTATATCTTTATTTGTTAATATTGAATCAACTACTTCTTTGTCACCATTTACTACATTTAAAACCCCATCGGGTAATCCAGCTTCTGAAAATAGTTGAGCAAGACGAATTGAGCATGAAGGATCTTTTTCAGAGGGTTTTAAAATAAAAGTATTTCCGCAGGCAATTGCCATTGGAAACATCCACATTGGAACCATTGCAGGAAAATTAAACGGTGTTATTCCTGCGCAAACACCTAGAGGCTGCCTCATAGACCAGCTATCTATATTTGTTCCAACATTCTCAGTAAATTCTCCCTTAAGCATTTGAGGAATACCACATGCAAACTCAACTATTTCAAGACCTCTTGTAAGAGAACCTTTTGCGTCCTCATAAACTTTTCCATGTTCTGAAACAATCAGTTTAGTCAATTCATCATAGTTTTTTTCAATTAATTCTTTGTATTTAAAAATTACCCTAGCTCTTTGAAGAGGAGTAACTTGAGACCATTTTTCGAAAGCTGTTTTTGCATTTTCTACAGCATGATCCAAATCAGATTTTGTTCCAAGTATTACTTCTGATTCTTGAGCACCTGTTGCAGGATTGAAAACTTTCCCTTTCCTTGATGAAGATCCCTTATAGATTTTACCATTTATATAATGTTGAATTAAATTCATCGGCGAAATTATTTAATTAAGTAATTAGCTAGTTGCAAGCATTTTCTTAATTGAGGCTATTGCTTTTGCTGGATTTAAACCTTTGGGACAAGCATTAGTACAATTCATAATAGTATGACACCTATATAGCTTAAGTTCATCTGCAACTTTTTTTAATCTCTCTTTTCTGTCTTCATCTCTTGAATCAATTATCCATCTGTAAGCCTGTAAAAGAACGGCAGGGCCTAAATATTTATCGCCATTCCACCAATAACTTGGACAAGATGTTGAGCAGCATGCACACATTATACACTCGTAAAGCCCATCAAGTTTAGCTCTATCTTCTTTGGATTGAATATTCTCTTTTTCAGTTTTTGAGGTTGTTTTTAACCACGGTTCAACAGACTCATATTGTTTATATAAAGTGCTGAGGTCCCCAATTAAATCTTTTAAAACTTTTAAATGTGGTAATGGATAGATATTTATATCTCCTTTAATTTCAGCGTGTGGCTTCGTACAAGCTAACCCATTTTTTCCATCCATATTCATAGCGCATGATCCACATACTCCATGTGCACATGATCTTCTGTAAGCAATTGATGGATCTATTTCATTTTTAATTTTGTTCAACAAATCTAAAACTTTTGAAGGACAATTATCCATATCTACTTCATAAGTGTCGATCCTTGGATTTTCTCCAGTAGATGGATCCCATCTATATATATTCACTTTACGAATATTTTTTGAGCCAGTCTTGTCTTTGAAATACTTGCCTTTTTCAACTTTAGAATTTTGTGGCAAGTTTATCTGAACCATTAATAAACTCTTTCTTGTGGGGGAAAGTACTGTACATCATTTGATAGTGTAGATCTGTGGACAGGTCTGTAGTCAATCTTAGTTTTTTTGCCATCACACCAAGATAATGTATGCTGCATAAATTTTTCATCATTTCGCTTTGGAAAATCTTCTCTAGCGTGAGCTCCTCTACTTTCTTTTCTGTGATAAGCAGAGTCCATTGTAGTTATCGCTTGTCTAATCAAATTATCGAATTCTAATGTTTCTACAAGATCAGTATTAAAAATTAGAGACTTATCTTTGACAGAAAGGTCATCCATACCCTCAAAAGGTTTTCTAATTTCATTTACGCCCTCTTTTAAAGTTTTTTCAGTTCTGAAAACAGCACACTTAGACTGCATTGTTTTTTGCATTGCCAATCTTAAATCTGCAGTATTATTTGTGCCAGATGCATTTCTAAGTCTATCAAATCTTTCTAAACATTTATCAGTCTCAGACTGTGAAATTTCCTCGTGGGGTGTACCTGGTTTTACCAACTCTGCTGCGCGCTTAGCTGCAGCTCTTCCAAAAACAACTAGATCAATTAAAGAGTTTGATCCGAGCCTGTTAGCTCCATGAACAGACACGCAAGCTGCTTCACCAATTGCCATTAATCCTGGAACAGTTTTTTCTGATCCATTTAAAGTTAAAACTTCAGCTTTATAATTTGTGGGGATACCTCCCATATTATAATGGACAGTTGGAACTACTGGTATAGGTTCTTTTGTTACGTCTACATTCGCAAATAATCTTGAGGACTCTGATATACCTGGTAGTCTTTCTTCTATAACTTTTGGATCTAAATGGTTTAAATGTAAGTGCACGTGATCTTTTTCATTTCCAACCCCTCTACCTTCATTAATTTCAACCGCAATTGATCTACTTACAACATCTCTTGAGGCAAGATCTTTAGCTTTTGGAGCATATCTTTCCATAAATCTTTCGCCTTTGGAATTTACTAAATAACCACCTTCGCCCCTCACACCTTCTGAAATTAAAGTTCCATGACCATAAATTCCTGTTGGATGAAATTGGACGAACTCCATATCCTGTAAAGGTAAGCCAGCTCTAAGCACCATAGCATTTCCATCTCCAGTGCATGTATGAGCTGAAGTTGCTGAGTAATAAACTTTTCCGTAACCACCTGTTGCGATTATTGTTATGTGAGATCTAAATCTATGAATAGTTCCATCATTCAAATTCCAAGCAATTAATCCTTTGCACTGACCATCTTTCATTAAAAGATCCAATGCAAAATATTCAATGAAAAATTCTGTATTATGTTTTAAAGCCTGACCATATAAGGTATGCAAAATAGCATGGCCGGTTCTGTCTGCAGCAGCACAAGTTCTTTGAACAGGCTCGTTACCATAATTCTTTGTCATTCCTCCGAAAGGACGCTGATATATTTTTCCATCTTCAGTCCTGCTGAAAGGAACACCATATTTTTCTAATTCTAAAACTGCTCTTGGAGCTTCTTTACACAAATACTCGATACAATCTTGATCACCTAACCAATCTGAACCTTTAACTGTATCGTACATATGCCATCTCCAATCATCTTCACCCATATTACCTAGAGCTGCAGAGATGCCGCCTTGTGCTGCAGAAGTGTGACTTCTTGTTGGGAAAACTTTAGAAACGCATGCAGTTTTTAATCCTGCTTCGCTTAATCCAACCGCGGCTCTTAAACCAGAACCTCCTGCACCCAAAACAACTACATCGTATTCGTGGTCAATAATTTTGTAAGATTTCATAATTTATAAGTTAGATATAAGTATTATTGTAAATAATGGAATAATCAAAGATGACAAAAAAACACCAATATTTAGAAGCTTTTTAGTGCTCTCTACATGAATATAGTCCTCAAAAACTTCACTTATGCTCAAAGCTGAATAAAAAAAAATTGAGACAAGAAATAAAGAAAAAAATAATTTTGATGGTTGAGAAGATAAAAATGCTAAGACTTCATTATAACTTGAATCATGAAGTGAAACAAAATTTAGTAAAAACCAAAACATTAAAGGTACCATTATTAATGATGATACTTTCAAAAAAAGCCATTTTTTTGTTGCTTTGATCATATTGGTAGTAAACCCCTTGAAGAATAGATTAATATTGTTAATAGAAAAGAACCAAAAATAACTAAAAGCCCAGTTACTTTTGTTGTTTTCAATTCAAAACCCAAACCAATATCCCAAAACCAATGTCTTATTTCACTTAAAATTTGAAATACATAAGACCATATAAATCCAATAATAAAAAATTTTCCAAATATTGAATTTAAAAATAGTTTTAAAATTTCATAGGCGCTCTCACCAAAAAATAAACTGCTTGCCCAAATACAAATAAAAATTGACAGAAAATAATTTACAATACCTGTTATTCGGTGTGAAATAGATACAAGAGATGATATGTGCCAATTATATATCTGTATATGAGGAGATAATGGATTATTTTCTTTCATAATTATCTTTTAATATATGCCTCCACGATTTCAACAGCATTTAAAGCTGCGCCCCTTAATAAATTATCAGAAACAATCCACATATTTAAAGAATTTTTTTTACTATTATCTTTTCTAATTCTTGAAATAAATGTTTCATTTTTACCCTCTGCATCTATTGGTGTGATGTACCCACCATCAGAATTCTCATCAACCACTTTACAACCTTCTGAAGTGTTTAATAGTTCTTTTACTTTTTTTATTGTAAAATCATTTTCAAATTCAATATTTACCGACTCTGCATGGGAAACGAGCACAGGAATTCTGACACATGTTGCAGTAATATCAATTTTCGTATCCAAAATTTTATTAGTTTCTCTAATCATTTTAAGTTCTTCTTTAGTGTAACCATCGTCAGAAAAACTATCTATATGAGGTATTGCATTAAATGCAATTTGTTTTGTGAAATTTTTAACTTCAAAATTTTTTTTATTCAATATCGATTTTGTTTGATTAATCAATTCATCCATAGGTTTTTTTCCAGCTCCGGAAGTTGATTGATAAGTGGAAATCACCATTCTTTTAATTTTGAAAGCATCATTCAGTGATTTCAAAACAATGACAAGCTGCGCAGTTGAACAGTTGGGATTAGCTATTATATTTTTTTTAACATTTTTTAAATGGTCTTTATTTACCTGAGGAACTATCAAAGGTACATCAGGATCCATTCTAAAAAAGCTTGAATTATCAATTACAACTGAATGTTTGGCTGCTAAAGGAACATATTTTTCAGAAATTGTTTTTCCTGCTGAAAAAAAAGAAATATTCACTTTAGAAAAATCAAAATTTTCCAAATTTTCAACTTTAATTTCTTTATCGCCAAATTTAAGTGTAGTTCCGGCACTATTAGATGATGCTACAAAATATAAATTATCAATTGAAATTTTTTTATTATGTAAAACTTCAATAATCTTTCTACCCACATTTCCTGTGGCACCTACTATTGCAATATTCATGATGATTAACTTATACTAGATGAAGGGTAAATCGCAAACTGTTCCTAAATATATTTTATCTTTAATTTCGATTTTAAATTGGTTTTTGCTATCCCAATAAGGTTTATTAATCATTGCAATACCAATAATCTTTTTAAAATTTGGGGAATAAGCGGCTGATCTTACATATCCAACAATATTATTCTTTTCATCGAACAATTCTTTTTCTTTGCTCATATTAATTTCATTATGATCAATTTTAACTCCCATTAATTTTCTAGAAATTCCATCTTTTTTAATTTTTTGTAACTTTTCCTTTCCTAGAAATTTAACATCAGTATCTAAATTTATATACTTATCGAAATTTGCTTCAAATGGGTTATCTCCATTATCAAAATCATTTCCATACGATAAAAGCGCTGACTCAATTCTTTCAATTAGATTTGGGCAACCAGCTCTGACGTTCAATTCCTTGCCATGTTCAAATAAGCCATCATATAATTTTTGACCAGCAATATCATTCTCAACATATACCTCAAATCCCCCTTGTTTCGACCAACCTGATCTTGCTACAAAATATTTATTTTGTTTAAATTCAAAGTATTTAAAATTGAAAAATTTTAGTTGTCTTATTTCATCACCAAACAATTTAGCCATTAAGTCGTCTGATAGAGGACCTTGAATAGCAAGTATGTTAACATTTGGCTCATGAATTTTGACATCAAAATTATGTCCTGCAGCTAAGCCTTTCGCAAAAAAGATTACATCAGAGTCGGCAATTGAAAGCCACCATCTATCATTTTCAAGTTTATTAATTATTGGATCATTTACTAAAAGTCCTTCGTGGTCAATTAATGGAGCGTAATAGCATTTTCCAATTTTAGATTTAGATAAGTCTCTACATGTCATTAATTGAACAAGTTCTGCTGAGTCTTTGCCTGATATTTCTACCTGTCTTTCCGCAGCAACATCCCAAACTTGAACATACTTTTTTAAATGATTGTAGTCATCTTCAATTGATTTGAAAGATACTGGTAATAGCATATGATTATAAACTGTATATCCGCTAACACCGTGAGCTTCTATTCTTTCTGTGTAAGGTGTGCTTCTAAGTCTACGTGATCTTATAATTGGAAAATTTTTCATTTTTTTAAAAATTCAGCTACCTTTTCTCTCATTTCAAAAGCTTTTTCAAACATAATCATATGTCCGCACTCGTTAATTATTTGGGTCTCTGAATTTTTAATTAAATTTGCGAATTTTTTTCCATTTTCTAAGGGGGCCATTTTATCCAGAGCTCCAAAAATTAATAAAGTTGGACAATCAATTGCAGCTGAAGCTTCTTTGCCATTTTTATAATTATTACAAGCTTTTAAGTCTGTGGCTAAAATTTCTTTCACCTCTCTCGAGGAATTAATAATTTTCTCGACTGGATTGCCTCCTATAAATTTCCTTGAACCTTCGTAACCCCATTTCATCATTAAGTGTACAGCTTTTTTATCTCCAGAATCTGCTAGATCAATTAAATCTTGGTTAACAGGCATTCTATAGGAGCCCGCTAAAAAAACTAATTTATGAGTATTTTTTTTAAAACGCGAACCATACTCTAATGCTTCTAAACATCCTTGAGAATGTCCTACTATTGAAACCTGTTCGGTTTTTAAAAAAAGTCTTACGCTTTCAATCCAATCTGCAATTTTTTCGATTGAATCAATGCAAGGCCCGTCCGAATTTCCATGACCTGGTAAATCCAAAGATAAAATATTTAGATCTTTGTTAGATAAAAATTGTTCTGTAAGAGACCACACAATGTGAGACAATCCACTTCCATGTAAAAGGAATACAGTTTTCTTTGTAGGATCAAAGTCTTTACCTGCAGTAGATGCAAATACTTGCTTCTTATCTATTTCAAAAATCAACTTAGTTCCTTGGCCTTTTTTCTTAACTCAAATTTCTGAATTTTTCCTGTTGAAGTTTTCGGTAATTCGCAAAAAGCAATTTTTTTTGGAATTTTAAAACCAGCCAATGTTTCTCTGCAAAAATCAATAAGTTCTTTCTCTGTTGCCTCTTGATCCTTTACTTTTTCAATAAATGCACAAGGTACCTCGCCCCATTTTTCGTCCGGTTTAGCAACTACTGCCGCTATTGAAACGCTAGGATGTTTAGCCAAAGTATTTTCTATTTCAATAGATGAGATGTTTTCTCCACCAGAAATAATTATATCTTTTGATCTATCCTTGATCTTTATGTAACCATCTGGATGCACCACAGCTAAATCTCCAGAATGAAACCATCCGTGAGCCATTGCTTTATCAGTTGCCTCTTTATCTTTAAAATAACCTTTCATGACGATATTTCCTTTAATCATAATTTCACCAATAGTTTTGCCGTCCTTTGGTACGGGTTTCATGGTTTCTGGATCTATTACTTTTGTATCTTCTGTGTTTGGATATCTAACACCTTGTCTGGCTTTGATTTCATTCTTTTTGTCTTCATCAAATGAATTCCAATCATCATTCCACGCACATTGCAGGATATGACCATACGTTTCAGTTAATCCATATACATGCATCACTTCAAAACCTAAATTTTCCATTTTTTTAAAAATTATACTTGGTGGTGGAGCGCCTGCGGTCAAAACAAAAACTTTTTTCTTCAACTTCTTTCTTTCTGACTCTGAGGCACCCGTAATCATATTTAGAACTATTGGTGCACCTCCAAAGTGACTGATGTCGTGTTTTTCAATTAATTCAAAAATTTTTTTTATGTCTATAGCTCTTAAACATATAGTTTTTCCATTTAACATTGGAATTGTCCATGGGTATCCCCATCCATTACAATGGAACATTGGTACAACTGTTAAGAAATTTAATCTGTTAGGCATATTCCAAGCTACTGCGCTTCCAGTGGACATTAAATAAGAACCTCTATGATGATATACTACACCTTTTGGATTACCCGTTGTGCCTGATGTATAGCTTAATGAGATTGCTTGCCACTCATCTTTTGGTTTTTTCCAAACATAACTTTCATCTCCTGTATTCAAAAAATTCTCGTATTCTTTGTCACCAATTTTTTTAAGCAAAGATTGATCTGCGTTATCGTCTTGAATATCGATAATCAAAGGCTTAGATTTTACATTTTCTAATGCTTTATTTATTACTGAATGAAGTTGTCTATCGACTATAAGAACTTTTGCCTCAGCGTGGTCTAAAATATAAGAAACTGTTTTTGCATCTAATCTAGTATTGATTGTATTTAGAACTGCGCCAGTCATTGGTACAGAATAGTGAGCCTCAAATATTTCAGGGGTATTAAAAGCCATCACTGAAACAGTATCACCCTCTTTAATCCCGATCTTCTCTAATGCACTAGCAAACTTAATACAGCGATTGTAAATTTGTGACCAGGTATAAGAACGATTTTCGTATACTAACGCTTCATAATTTGGATATATATCTTTTGCTCTTTCTAAAAAACTTAAAGGGGTTAAGGGTACAAAATTCGCATTATTTTTATCCAAATTTTGATTATATTTGTTCATTAATTAAATTTAGCACTCATAGTTGTGTGACTGCCACTTGTTCCAACAACGTAATGAGACTGTGCTCTTGGTAAAATTTTTTCAAAATAATACTTTCCTGTATTAATTTTATCTTCATAAAATTCTTTATTTGAATTTTGTTTTTCAAAACTTATTTTTAAAGTTTTAATCCAAGCAAAAGCTAAGGCTGTGTAACCCAATACTTTTAAATAATCATTACATGCTGCACTTGCATCATCCTTATTTGATTTGATTTTTTCTCTCATCCACTTGGTAAAAGATACCAAGATTTCTTTATATTTTTCAAAGATGTTTAAAAAACTTTCCAGATTTTTTTCGTTTTTATAATTTTTGATTTCAGTATCCATTGATTTTATAAAGTTTTCAAATATGCCCTCTGAAGAAATTTTTCGGTAGACAAGATCAATTGCTTGAACAGAGTTTGTACCTTCGTATATTGGTGTTATTCTATTATCTCTAAATAATTGTTCTATCCCCTGATCTTTTGTATATCCGTAGCCGCCAAATACCTGAATTGCATCATTGGTAATTTCTACACCATTATCTGTAAAAAATGATTTAATAACTGGAGTGAGCAATGCAACCATATTTGATGCATCACCTCTTACATCTTTATCATCGTGAGATAAACTTACATCAATTTGCTGTGACAACCAAAAGGCAAAAGACCTTTGGCCCTCAATAATTGATTTCATATTCATTAGACTTCGTCTTATGTCTGCATGTTTGATAATTAAATCTGTTTCTCCATTTTTACTGTTGTTTGCTTTTCCTTGCTTTCTCTCTTTTGAATATGCAACAGCGTTTTGGTAAGCAGTTTCAGCAATTCCTAAACCTTGTACACCAACTACAATTCTTTCTAAATTCATCATTGTGAACATGGAGTTCAAACCTTTGTTTTCAGGTCCAATCATAATACCTTTCGAATTTTCAAAATTTAGAACACAAGTTGGTGAACCTTTAATTCCCATCTTGCTCTCAATTGAGTTTGTGCTGACACCGTTTCTAGAACCTACAACTCCATCGTCACTGACCTCAAATTTTGGTACAAGAAATAAACTTATTCCCTTTGTTCCTTTTGGTGCATCTGTAGTTCTTGCTAAAACTAAATGAATTATATTTTCCGTTAAATCATGGTCCCCAGAAGTGATAAAAATTTTTTGTCCAGTTATTTCATAGGTTCCATTGCCTTTTGGAACTGCTTTTGTTTTTAATAAGCCTAAATCGGTTCCACACTGTGGTTCTGTTAAGCACATTGTTCCGCTCCATTTTCCCTCTACTATTTTTGGAAGAAATTTATCTTTTATGCTTTGCTCAGCATGAGTAAGTATGCAATTATAAGCGCCAATACTAAGTTCACTATATAATTTAAATGCTAAACTTGACGATGACAGCATTTCCTCAAAAAAAGTGCTTACAGTTTTTGGGATACCTTGACCACCATATTTTGGGTCACAAGAAAGAGAAGTCCAGCCATCTTCTATGAACTTTTTATAGACTTCTTTATAACCTGGGGGTGTTCTCACAACACCATTTTCATACACGCAAGGATTTTCATCTCCTGCTTTAGCTAATGGTAAAATAAGCTCTTGGTTTATTTTTGCTGCTTCCTCTAAAATTCCTTTAACAAGTTCCGAATTTATTTCTTTATATTTTTCAATTTCTTTATATCTTTGGTTATCTTTAAGATTATCAAAGAGAAACATCATTTCTTCAACTGGTGCAGTATAAATAGTCATATTTTTTCTAATTATCTAGGGTAAGTTAATTTATTTATTTTTGCAAACACGCAATAATCGCATCTCCCATCTCTGAAGTAGAAACTTCTTTTTTTCCCTTAGAAATAATATCTTTTGTCCTTAATCCATCATCCAATACCTTTTGAACAGCGTTATCTAAGGCTTTAGATTCTTTATCTAAATTTAATGAATATTTTAATGCCATTGAGAAACTTAGTATAGTTGCAATAGGATTTGCAATTCCTTTACCAGTTATATCAGGAGCTGAACCATGCACAGGTTCATACATCGATCTCATATTTCCATCCTTGTCTTTAGCTCCTAATGATGCAGATGGTAATAGACCTAAAGAGCCTGTCAACATTGCAGCTTCGTCTGATAGGATATCTCCAAATAAATTATCAGTTACGATTACATCAAATTGCTTTGGATTTCTTAATAATTGCATAGCACAATTATCTGCTAACATATGAGTTAGTTCTACATCTTTATATTCTTTGTCATGTAAAATTTGAACTTCTTCTTTCCAAAGCTGGCCTGCTTCCATCACGTTAGATTTTTCACAAGATGTAACTTTATTGCCTCTTTTTTTAGCTAAATCAAAAGCAACTCTCGCAACTCTTTCAATTTCTTTTGTAGTATAAGTATGGGTATTAATTCCTTTTCGTTCACCATTATCTATCGGTTTGATCCCTCTCGGCTCCCCGAAATATATTCCGCCTGTTAATTCTCTTACTATCATAATATCTAAACCTGAAACAATTTCTGGTTTTAAACTTGAAGCGTCCACTAATTGCTTAAAGCAAATGGCGGGTCTTAAATTAGCAAAAAGTTTTAATTCTTTTCTAAGTTTAAGAAGCGCTCTTTCAGGTTTTTTTGAGAATTCAAGCTTGTCCCACTTAGGTCCTCCTACAGCACCAAGTATTACTGCTTCACTCTCTAAAGCTTTATAAAACACTTCATCTGTTATGGGTGTCTTGTATTTATCATATGCTGCTCCACCGACAAGATCTTCATCAATTTCAAAATCTAGGGATTTGTTTTTGTTGAACCACTGAATAATCTTTTTAACTTCCGCGATAACTTCTGGACCTATTCCATCTCCTGGTAAAAGAAGAATTTTTCTTTTTTTAACTTTAATCATTAAATATCCAAGGCCTTACTGATTTAACCTTTTTTTCAAATTCGTTAATATGTGGTGATTTTTCTAATGATAAAGCAATATCATCTAGACCTTCAATCAAGCATTTCTTTTTAAAGGGATCTATTTTAAATTTTAATTCATTATTTCCAAAAAGAATTTTTTCTTCTTTTAAATCAATTTCAATTTCTTCTTTTCTATTTGAATATTCAGCCAACTCTTTTATTTTTTCTTCATCAAGAATTATCGGTAAAATGCCATTTTTAAAACAATTATTATAAAAAATGTCAGCATAGCTAGAGCTTATAACACATGTTATTCCAAAGTCTAAAAGTGCCCACGGAGCATGTTCTCTCGATGATCCGCAGCCAAAATTATTTCCAGCTATTAAAATTTTTGAATTATTATACGGGGATTTGTTTAATATGAAATTATCGATATTTTTCCCATCATCATCGTACCTCATTTCATGAAATAAGTTTTTTCCTAATCCTGTTCTTTTAATAGTTTTTAAAAACTGTTTAGGAATAATCATGTCCGTGTCTATATTTACAATCGGTAAATAAGCTGGAATGCTTTTAAGTGAGGTGAATTTTTTCATTAGTTTTGATATTTTCTAACATCATCTAGATTTCCAGCAATAGCTGCAGCAGCTGCCATACCTGGACTTACTAAGTGGGTTCTTCCTCCTCTTCCCTGTCTTCCTTCAAAGTTTCTATTCGAAGTGGATGCACATCTTTCTTGAGGTTTTAATTTATCGGCATTCATTGCTAAACACATTGAACATCCAGGTTCTCTCCATTCGAAACCGGACTCTATAAATATTTTATCTAGACCTTCTTGCTCAGCTTGTTCTTTAACTAAACCAGAACCAGGGACGACCATTCCATGTACATGAGAAGCCTTTTTCTTATTTTTTAATATTTGCGCAGCCTCTCTTAAGTCCTCGATTCTTCCATTCGTACAACTTCCTATAAAGACTTTATCAATTTTAATGTCTTGTACTTTCACATCAGGTTTAAGACCCATATAATTTAGAGATCTATTTATCGAATTCTTTTTATCAATATTTTTTTCATTTTCTGGATTAGGGATTTTTCCATTAATTGAAACTACGTCCTCAGGTGAAGTTCCCCATGTAACCATAGGCGCTATTTCATCGCCTTTTAAATTAATTTCTTTATCAAATTTTGCATCGCTATCACTTTTTAATTTACTCCAATAATCAATTGCTTTTTCCCAGTTTTCTTTTTTTGGGGACATTGGTCTATCTTTTAGATAATTAAAAATCTTTTCATCAGGTTGGATTAATCCTGCTCTAGCTCCACCTTCTATAGACATATTACAAATGGTCATTCTCTGTTCGACAGAAAGATTTGATATGACTGAACCAGCATATTCTAACACACATCCTGTTCCTCCAGCAGTTCCTATTTTGCCAATGATTTGAAGAATTACATCTTTTGATGTTACTCCTAAAGGAAGTTTTCCATTAACATTAATTCTAAAATTTTTTGCTTTTTTCTGAACAAGAGTTTGTGTTGCTAAAACGTGCTCAACCTCTGAGGTTCCTATTCCAAACGCTAAAGCCCCAAAAGCACCATGAGTTGCCGTGTGACTGTCTCCGCAAACAATAACTGTTCCTGGTTGAGTAAATCCTTGCTCGGGTCCTACTATATGAACTATTCCTTGTCTTTTATCATTCATTCCAAAAAGTTTGATGTCAAAGTCTTTGCAATTTTTTTCAAGTGTTTCTACTTGAATTCTAGAGTCGTTGTCATCAATTCCTTTAGATCTGTCAGTTGTAGGTATGTTGTGATCAACAACAGCAAGAGTTAAGTTTGGATGTCTTACATTCCTTTTACTATTTCTAAGTCCTTCAAAAGCTTGCGGGCTAGTCACCTCATGTATCAAATGTCTATCCACAAATAGCAAAGATGTTCCATCATCCTGTTGGTGGACTAAGTGATCACTCCAGATTTTATCGTATAAAGTCTTTGGCATTTAAAAAAAGATTATTTTTTTAATTTAGTAGAAATCTTACTATCTTCTTTTTTCTCTTCAAGTTTTTTGGGTGTCTCAGCGACTTTTGTCTCGGCTTTTTCCTCAGTATTCTTTTGTTCTGTTGCTGGTAACACATTTTCTTCTGTAACCTGCTCAGGTTTGACATCAACATCAATTCCAATTTTCTTTTTTATCTTTTCTGCAATTCTTGCTGATTTACCGGTTCTTTCTCTTAGATAGTATAATTTTGCACGTCTTACTTTACCAGATCTTATAACTTTGATTGTATCAACTATTGGACTATAAAGAGCAAAAGTTCTTTCAACACCTTCCCCGAAAGAAATTTTTCTAACTGTAAAAGATGAATTTAAGTCTCTATTTTTTTTTGCTATGCAAACACCTTCAAAATACTGAATTCTATCTCTTTTTCCTTCAGTAATTTTTACACCAACTTTTATGATATCTCCTGGAAAAAACTCTGGAAGTTTTTTTTCAGCTGAAATTTTTTTAACGTTAGCTTTATTTATGTCTTCTATATTTTTCATGTTTAAATTTTGCAATTTTAATCCTTTTTATATTTTTGCCATAAATCTGGTCTTCGGTGCCGTGTTATAGCCTCAGATTGTGATAAACGCCAGCTTTTAATTTTATTATGATCTCCAGATAAAAGTATGTCAGGAACACTTAATTTCTCCCATATTTGAGGTTTGGTATATTGTGGATACTCCAAAAGCCCATTTTCAAAACTTTCATCTTTTGTGGAATTTAGATTTCCTAATACTCCAGGTACTAATCTTAAAACCGTATCTAAAACAACAAAAGAAGCCACCTCTCCTCCAGAAAGGATAAAGTCACCTATACTTATCTCCTCTACATTTCTTGAGTCTAGAACTCGTTGATCGACACCCTCAAAGTGCCCGCATAAAATATTTACTTTGTTTTTTTTAACAATATCCTTTGCAATATCTTGATTAAATACTTTACCCTTAGGTGTTAGATAATAAACTGTTTCTTTTTCATCCAAATTTGCGTCCAAAGATTTTGCTACTACGTCTGGTCTCATTAACATGCCTACGCCACCACCATACGGAGTATCGTCAACAGTTTTATGTTTATCATCTGCATAATCCCTAATATTTATAAGTTTTAAATCCCAAAGTTTTTTTTCAAAAGCTTTTTTGCAAATACCTATATCGAAGGGTCCTGGAAAATATTCAGGATACAAAGTAAAAATTTTCGCTTGAAACATAGTTATTTTTTCTTCTCTTCCTTAGGTGCATCTGCTTTCTTTTCTTCTTTTGGTGCTTCAGCTTTTTTTTCTTCCTTAGGTGCATCTGCTTTCTTTTCTTCTTTTGGTGCTTCAGCTTTTTTTTCTTCCTTAGGTGCATCTGCTTTCTTTTCTTCTTTTGGTGATTCAGAAGCATCCTTCTTTCTGTCTTTTTTTGGAATAGCTTTATTTGGATTATTTCCTGGTTTCGGCATTTCCATCAAATTATTTTCTCCAAGTAATCGAGCAACTCTAGTTGTCGGCTTTGCTCCTTGGCTTAGCCAATATTTTATTCTTTCTGACTGAAGTCCAACTCTTTCTTTTTTTTCTTTTGGCATAAGGGGATTAAAAAAACCTAATTTTTCTATAAATCTCCCATCTCTTGGGAATCTACTGTCTGCAACCACAATTTTATAAACTGGTCTCTTTTTTGTTCCTCCCATTGATAATCTTAACTTTAACATTTATTTCTCCTTTTTATTTAAGTTGATTGAATAGCTCAGGTGGAATTCCTTTTTCCATTAAGCCTTTTGTGTTTCCTTTTGACATCTTTTTCATCATGTCAGACATCATTTTAAATTGTTTTAACAATTTATTGATAGTGGCAATGTCTGTTCCAGAGCCATTAGCAATTCTTTTTTTTCTTGAACCATCGATAATTTTTGGATTTTCTCTTTCTTTTTTAGTCATTGAAAGTATTACTGCTTCATTTTGTGTAATTATTTTTTCATCAACACCAGCTTGATCCATTTGAGATTTTATTTTTGAAACTCCTGGTAAAAAAGACATAACACCCTCTAGTCCTCCCATTTTTTTCATTTGTCTTAATTGTGAAAGATAGTCTTCTAAAGAAAACTGACCTTTCCTTAAACTTTCCTCAGTTTCTTTAAGTTTTTCTTCATCAATTTCGTCAGCTGCTTTTTCAACAAGAGATACAATATCCCCCATTCCTAAAATTCTGTTAGCAATTCTATCAGGATGAAAACTTTCAAAATTTTCTATTTTTTCTCCAATACCTAAAAATTTAATTGGAACATTGGCAATATGTTTCATGCTTAATGCAGCTCCACCTCTACCATCACCGTCAGCTCGAGTTAATATTATTCCAGTAACCTTTACTGTATTAGAAAATTCTTTAGCAACACTCGCAGCCACTTGTCCAGTTAATGAGTCTGCGACAAGTATAGTCTCTGTTGGTTTAATTACTTCTTCGATTTGTTTTATTTCAGACATCATCTGTAGATCTATTTGTGTTCTTCCTGCTGTATCAAAAATAATTATATCTGACCCATTTAAATTAGCTGCAGATAGGGCTCTTCTGCAAATGTCAGCTGGAATTTGATCTTTTATCACTGGCAAGGTTTGGATATTATTTTGTTCGCCCAAAATTTTTAGTTGTTCCTGAGCAGCTGGTCTATAAATATCTAAACTTACCATCATAATTTTTTTCTTATTATTTTTTTCTAAAAATTTTGAGAGCTTTGCAGTTGTGGTTGTTTTTCCTGAACCTTGTAAACCAACCATCATTATTGTTACTGGTGGATTGGACTTTAAATTAATTTCTTGATTGCTATCACCTAAAAATGAAACAAGCTCATCGTGAACAATTTTTACAACCATTTGTCCTGGAGCTGTAGATCTTATTATTTCTTTTCCTAATAATTTTGGTTTAACTTTTGTTACAAAATCTTTTACTACCTCAAGCGATACATCTGCCTCTAGTAAGGCTTGTCTAATAAGCTTAAGACCCTCATCAACCTGTTTTTCATTCAGTGATGGCGCCTTTTTAAATGTATCGAGTATTCCCTCGAATTTATTTGTCAAATTTTCAAACATAATTTCTTCCAGCAGCAATCGCACCAGTGGGCGAACCCTCGCTGACTGGTGTCGATCTCTTTGTTTCCAAAGACACCGCAAAATGCTGTTTTTGCGGAAGTTGTGAGAAACTATAATAGAGGTTCAAAAAGTCAATAAATAAGTTAAGTATTATTATATGGATTTTAAAGCTTATAAAATGGATGGACTTGGAAATGACTTCGTCATAATTGATCAACGTGAAAAAAAATTTGATCTAAACAATTCTCAAATAAAAAAAATTTGTGACAGAGGTAATATTGGTTGTGATCAACTAATTCTTATTAATAGAAGTGATAAATTTGATGCATTTCTAACCTTTAAAAATTCCGATGGCTCGGACTCTGCAGCATGCGGAAATGGGACTAGATGTGTAGCTAGTTTGTTATCAAAAGAAAATTCAAAAAACTTAATTACTGTTGAAACTTCTTCAGGAAAATTAGAATCGAAAATATTAAAAAATAATTTGATCCAAACAAATATTGGAAAACCCAAAACTAATTGGGATCAAATACCCCTAAGTGAGAAAATGGATACAAAAAAAATAAGAGTTAAGGTCGGTGATATTGAGTTCTTAGGTACAGCAATTAATGTTGGAAATCCTCACATTATTTTTTTTATAAACGAATTAGAAAAGATCGAAATTGAAAAAGTTGGACCGATCGTAGAAAATCATGAATTATTTCCTGAAAAAGTTAATGTTACTTTTGCAAAAGAGCAAAGTAAAAATCATTTTAAAGTATTGCACTGGGAAAGAGGAGCTGGTCTTACAAAAGCATGTGGAACTGCAGCATGTGCAACCGCTGTAGCTGGTGAAATTAATGGTATTTCAAAATTTCCAACTGAAATAGAATTTAAATTAGGAAAAATTAAAATCAATAAAGATGAACAAGGAAACGTTATTATGGAAGGTTTCGTCTCAGAAGTTGAGCATATTGATATAAATTTATGATTAATATTTTTCAAAAATTTAAGGATGGCTTAAAAAAAACTACGTCAAATTTTTCAAAAGGTATAAAAGACATTGTAGTTAACAAAGAAATTGACGATAAAACTTTAGAAGAAATTGAGGAATTTTTAATTCAATCAGACGTTGGAGTTGAAGCTTCATCAGAGATTAGACAACAAATAGCTAATAGTAGAATTGATCCTAGTAAAAATAAACTGGATGAGATTAACAAAATTCTTAAAGAATATATTCTCTCATTAATGAAACCTTTAGAAAATAAAAATTTTTTTCATCAATCCAATGAAAATAGAACAATTTTAGTTTCAGGTGTCAATGGAGTAGGAAAAACAACTACAATTGGGAAAATGTCTAAAATATTTCAAAATAATAATAATAAAACAGTGCTAGCTGCTTGTGACACCTTTAGAGCTGCAGCAATAGATCAATTAGAAAACTGGTCAAAAAAAGTTGGAAGCGAAATAATAAAATCAGAGGCAGGAAGTGATCCTGCGTCTGTCGCTTTTAAGGCAATGGAATATTCAAAAAAAAATAAAATTCATACAGTTTTGATAGATACAGCTGGTAGATTACAGAACAAGAAAAACTTGATGGATGAGTATAAAAAAATTGCAAAAGTTGTTAAAAAAGTTGACAACAATGCGCCTCATGATGTTGTTCTAATCTTGGATGCAACCTCAGGACAAAATGTAATAAATCAAGTAACAGAATTTAATAATATTATCCCCTTAACTGGCCTAGTTATGACAAAACTTGATGGCACTGCAAAAGGAGGAATATTAATTGCTGCTGCAAAAAAATTTAAACTTCCAATAATTGCAATAGGTCTTGGTGAAAAAGAGGATGATTTACAATCTTTTGATGCTGTAACTTTTGCAGAAAATTTTTTAAGTTTAGAAAAATCAATTTAATTCATTAATAAAATTTTTAATATTCCCTAAAAGTTCTTGATCAAAATCCATCATGTGATCATCCCCTGACTTAAAATAACTAAATTTTGGCTCTGAAAAACTTTCAAACATTCTTTTTCCCATACTAAATGGAACAATGTTATCTCTATCTCCGTGCATAACTAGTTTGGGGAAAGTTATTTTGCTAATTTTATTAATGGAGTCATATCTATCTTTCAATAGTAAGTTCACTGGTAAATAAGGATAATAAATTTTTGAAAGTTCTACCATTGAGGTAAAAGGGGACTCTAAGATTATTCCTGCAAATGGAAATTTTGAACCAAGGTCCACTGCAACAGCTGTTCCCAGAGATTCTCCGTAAAGAATGATGTTGCTATCATCAATGTTGTTTGAATTTAGCCACCTTTTCGCTGCCATTGAATCATTATACAAACCTTCTTCTGTTGGTTTTCCCTCATTTCCACTGAAACCTCTGTAAGCAATAATTAAATAATTTACTTCTAATTCAGCTATCTCGTTTAATTTGTAAATTCTATTTTGTAGATTTCCTGCATTCCCATGAAAAAATAGTAATGTCTTATATTTCCTATCTTTAAAATGGTGCCAACCAATTAATTCATTATCTGACTTAACGAACACCTTTTCAATCTTATGTGTCAGTTTGTTCTCATCTAAATAGTTATTTTCGTTAGGATGATATAATAATTTTCTCTGCGACAGAAAAATTACCAAACAAATAATTACATAAATAGTGATTAAACCAATTAAAGTACTGAAGATAAGCATAATTTTTTTATTAAACATTCTAAGCTTTTTTTCTTACCAGATAAACTCCAAGGAAAACAAGAAATGTTCCATATAAATGGAAAAGTTCTAAGGTCTCACCAAAAAATAATATGCCATAAAATGCTCCATAAACTGTAAATAAATACAAAGTAAATCCTGTCGTTGTAGCGCCAAGATATTTTTGAGTATAAGTGTATAATATAAAAGCAATTATTCCTGGTGAAATTGCTGCAAATATAACCCAAAAGAAAAATTTCAAATTAAATGTAGTTACGTTGATAAAATTTTGTTCAAATATATAAAACGGTAACAAGCTTAATGCTCCAAAAAAAGAAATGGCTGTAAACCTTTCAAAAACGTTTAGGGAAGATTTCCAATTAAAAAGAAATATAGAATATAATGCCCAGCCTATTGAAGCTCCTAACATCCATAAATCTCCCTTTGTAAATTTTAAAGATATCAAAGTAGAATATTCACCTCTTACAATAATAATTAAAACTCCTAGAAGGCACGATAAAAGACCAATGAATTTGAAAAAATTCATTTTTTCTTTAAAAAAAAAATAAGAAATTAAAATTATAAAAATAGGTGAAGAAGTATAAATAATTCCCATGTTTATTATTGTGGTTGTCTGACCGGCTATAAATGGAAAAGCTCCGCAAACTCCACATCCCATTAATCCTAAAAAGAAAAGTTCTTTATATTCTTTTAATAAAATTTTTTTTTTGTATAAAATTCCATAATTGAACAGCATCAATAAAAGAAATACTGATAACCATCTCCAAAAAGCTAGGGAGATAGGAGGAACAAATTCTACACCCCCTCTTGCAACAACAAGATTGCTCGCCATAAAAATAGGTTGAATAAAAAGAAGTGTGTAAGGTAAAAAATCCTTTTTTTTCACTTAGTTACTTAGACTTGTCAAAAAAAGCTTCGTAAATCATCATGATAATTGCACAGCCCATTAATATGTAAACAGGCAAAACATCAAGAAAACCAATCATCATTGATCTTGTTAATGTAGTAGCTAGTCCTATTAAAAAGAAGATCGCAAAAGATAAACCAACCAATGTAGTAATTTTATTCATTAAATTTTTTACTTTCTTTTTCTAACCAATTAGCAACACCTAAAAATCTTTGATCATCATATTTGTCACCAATTAACTGAAGTCCTAATGGTAAGTTATTTTCTCCCTGAAGTAAAGGAAGAGAAATTGCAGGTGTGTGCATATAAGACCAAACTCTATTGAAATCAGCACTTCCAGTGCTTTTCAAACCTTTATCGGCCACACCCGTGCTACATGGACTTAATACTCCATGATAGTCCTCAAAAACTTCTTTGTATGATTCATAACTTCTGCTCATGAAGTCGACTGCATCAAGATATTCTTTTGCAGAATGTTTCATTCCTCGAGAAATTGCTGTTTGCATTTCTTTTGAAAGTTTATTTTTAGATTTCTTGTAATAAACTTGAAAATTATTTGCTAAATCAGTTTCATGAATAATCCGATGATATTTATCGATATCTTTAAAATAAGAGGGTGTATCAAATACCTCAATATTTTTTTTAAAAGATTTTATAAAAAATTCAAAGGACTCTCTTGATTTTTTATCAATTTTTTTCCAACTTTCAGTTTTATAAAAAATAAATTTTGGATCAAACATTGGTCCTTTCTTACATTCCTCTAACATAAATTCAGATGAATAATGAATGGTCGCTTTATCATATGAGTCTTTTTTAATTAAAACTTTAGCTAATAAGGCAACATCTTCGACGGTTTTTCCAAATACTCCAACATGATCCAAATGATAAGATGTTCTTAAAACCCCATTTCGCGAAATTAAACCATAACTTGGTTTATAACCAACTACTCCACAGTAAGATGCAGGTCTTATAACCGAACCTCCAGTTTGTGATCCAATTGAAAGTGGAGCCATGTGAGATGCTATAACAGCGGCAGATCCACTTGAAGATCCACCTGGAGTTCTAGAATAATCATGAGGATTTCTAGTTTCTGGAGGAGCGAGGAATGCTAGTTCTGATGTGTTTGTTTTACCCATAATGATTGCTCCTGCAGATTTTAGTAAATCCACAATTTCAGCATTCTGAGACTCTGTTTTACCTTTTCTTAAAACGGTACCACATTCTGTGGGCATATCATAAGTTCCTATTATATCTTTAAGGGCTACTGGAATACCATGAAGAGGACCAACTGACTTTCCAGATCGTCTATGTTCATCCGCCTCTTCAGCTTTTTCTAAAAGAAGTTTTTTGTCAAAATGTGCCCATGCCTTTACATCTTTTTCGAATTTATTTATTTGCTCAATATATGATTTACACAAATCAACTGAGTTTAAATCTGAATTTCTAATTTTTTCCGCAATTTCGGAAACTGATAATGAAAATATATTGGACATTAAATTTACTCTGCAAATAACACATCAGGTAGCCATAAAGCTATACCAGGAAATATGTACATCAAAACCATTGCAAGAATTACTATTGCTAAGAAAGGCATTATCCCTGTGAATATTTGCATTAGCTCTACATTTCTACTCTGAACACCTTTTAAGTAATAAGCAGACATTGCCATGGGTGGTGTTAAAAAAGAAGTTTGTAAATTCAAGGCAATAAGCATTGCAAAGAAATAAGGGTTTACTCCAAAAAACTCAACCAGAGGTAAAAATATTGGAACAAAGATAATTAAAATTTCTGTCCACTCAAGAGGCCAACCTAACAAGAAGATTATTATTTGGGTAATTACTAAAAATTGCCATGGTTGAATATTCATTGATTTAAAGAAAGTTTCAAAAACTTCATGTCCTCCAAGGTATGAAAATACCGAAGCAAATGTCCAAGAACCAACAAACAACCACATTATCATCGCACTTGTTTTTGCAGTAAGAAAAACCGACTCTTTAAAGTTTTTCCATTTCAAAGATTTATAAAAATATGAAAGCACTAATGCTCCAAAAGCACCAACTGCAGCAGCCTCGGCTGGAGTTGCAAGTCCTGCTAAAATTGTACCAAGAACTAAAATTATTAATGAAAATAATGGAACAAAAGATACTAAAACCTCTTTTAAAATTTCTGCTCTTGGAGGAATTTCTTCAGCGGCAGGTCTAGGTGCTAAAGATGGATTAAAATAAGCTCTTATAATTACATAAAGAATATACAATCCTGCTAACATTAAGCCTGGAAATATTGCAGCTGCAAAAAGTCTTAAAGGTGATAGCTGAGCTATAACAGCATAAACAATTAACATAATGCTTGGTGGAATTAATATTCCCAAACAACCTCCGGAACAAATTACACCTGATGCGAATTTTTTATCATATCCAGCTCTTATCATTGCCGGCCAAGCAAGCAGTCCCATTAAAGTTACAACAGCACCAATAATTCCTGTTGCTGTCGAAAATAAAGCACAAGTTACAAGTGCTGCTACTGCCATTGATGCTGGCAGTCGATGTGATGCTAATCTTATCGCAAAAAATAATTTTGCTACAATTCCTGCTCTTTCTACAAGATAGCCCATAAAAAGAAATAAGGGGACTGCAGTCAAAACAGTGTTGTCCATTATCGTATAGGTATTTTGAACTAATAAAGAAAATATCCGATTATCGAGTAAATGATCCATCCTACTTGGATCAAAGTATGCATAATAACCAAATCCAACTCCCATCGCTAATAAAGTGAATGCGATTGGAAAACCTAATAGAACAGCAAATAAAAATAAACTCATCATTAAAATTGCTATCTCAGGATTTGTAAGTTCAAATAACATCTGCTTGATCGTCCTTTTGTGAAGTTCTCATTAATACTTTTTCTGTTTCTTCAGCGTCTGCTGATAATCTTTCTGGCCAATGACCTGTTTTGATACATATAATTGCTCTAAACACTTCGCTAATACCCTGAATTGTTAATAACAATCCAGACAAAGGTATTATAGATTTTGCCATATAAATTTGTATTTGTGCTGGACTATTCCAGCTAGTTTCTTTTATTTTCCAAGCTAACGCTGCGTATTCGTATCCGTAAAATACTAAGGCTAAGATACCTGGAAAGAAAAAAATAAAATATAAAACTAAATCAATCCAACCTTGAACTCTTGTTGGAAATAATCTGTAAATAACGTCTCCTCTTACATGCGCTTCAGTTGATAAACAATAAGCGCCTGCCATCATGAAAATTGCTCCATACATTTGTAAACTAAAATCAAAATTCCATAAAGTTGGGCTATTAAAAGCATAGGCCATTATCACTTCATAACATGTTCCACCCATCAAAATTACTATGCACCATGAAAAAGCTTTACCCATTGATGCACTTAAGGTGTCTGCAAATTTTATGAAAGATTTCATAGTTCTACTTTATGTTAAATTCTACCATTTAATCAAACAAAAAAAAGGGGGCCAAAGGGCCCCCTAAATTTACTTAAGATAAATCTTTAGATTTTAACTTTTCCTAAAGGTCCGAACTCATTTTCATAAGCTAGTCTGTAATTAGGCTGATTCATCAGCAAGTACTTCATTACTCTCTTAGCGTATGCTTTTTGAGAATCGACGATTTTCTTAAAGAAAGCATCTTTCTTATTAAAATCACCGATAACTTTATCCCAACCTTTTAATTGTTGAGCTAAAATTTCATCAGACGTTTGGTAAACGTTTACTTTATGTTGATTCATTAATTTAGATAAATCTGCTGAATATCTTACTAATGCTTTAAAGTAATTATCTGTGTTTGCAGCATAAGCAGCATTTTTCAGTATTGCTTGGTTTGCTGGTGACAGACCATTAAACGTTTTATTGTTAATTGGTATTTCAAACATCTCTTGTGATTGGTGGAAGCTTCCTAAGTGATAATGCTTAGAAACATCTTGCATACCAAACTGAGAGTCTGAAGTTGGGTTGTTAAACTCAGCTGCTTCAATCAAACCAGTCTTCATTGCTGGTTGGATTTCACCACCTGGTAACTGTCTTACGACCATTCCCATTGCAGTAAGAACGTTAGTAGCAAGACCAACTGTTCTGTACTTCATACCTTTAACATCAGATACTTTTGTTACGTTCTTTTTAAACCAACCGAAAGGTTGAGCTGGCATAGGCATATGGAAAACACCTGTGTAGTCGAAACCAACTTTTTTTAAAGTTTCTTCATACAGTTTTCTTCCTCCACCGTACTCCATCCATCCCATAACTTCTTGAGATGACATTCCGTATGATGGTCCAGTTCCGAATAAAGATGCGGCTGGATTTTTACCATACCAATAAGCAGTTACCCAGTGTCCCATATCGACAGCACCTGAGCTTACAGCTTGACCGATCTCACTAGTTTTAACAACTGCTCCAACTGGTTGAAGATCGATTTTTAAAGAACCGCCAGACATGTCGCTAACCATTTTGCAATAGTCTCCTGCCATTTCAAAAAAGATGTTAGCACCACTTGGCCAAGCAGCTTGCATTTTTAGAGTTTGTGGAGCTCCGAATGCAATGTTTGGCATTGCTACTGCTGCTGTTGCTGCTGCACCAGTTGCCGCCGCTGCCTTAAAGAACTTACGTCTTGAAGGAATTTTTCCCTTCAATGATTTTTTTTCTTTAATCATTATTTTCTCCTCTTATTAAGTTAATTAACTTGTAACTATTTAAGCACAATAAGCTTAGAGAGTCCTAGTGTTAATTCGCGCTCAGGAAATTTATTTACAACTATGAGTGGTATTATTTTATTAATTTACTTTATTTTTGCACGAGCCTGTCTCAAAAAATTCGCTGATATTATCTATCGCTAAATTCGCCATTGCTGTCCTTGTTTCAAAAGTAGCGCTACCTAAGTGAGGCAAAACAAAAGCTCTACTGTGTTTTAAATACCCAGGATTTAATTTTGGTTCATTTTTGTAAACATCTAATCCAACTGCACTAACTTTTTTACTGTCTAATGCTTCAATTAATGCATCGTCATCAACAATATCACCTCGGGCAACATTTGTAACAATCGCACCATTTGGTAATAAAGAAATAGTTTTTTTGTTAATCAAATTAATTGTTTCTTTTGAAGCTGGACAACACACCGATAATACATCAGAAACTGACATTAAACCTTCTAAAGTTTCATGATAAATTGCTCCATTCTCTTTACCAGAATCTAGTTTTGATCGATTGTGATAGTGAATTACCATTCCTAGAGATTTTGCTACTGAAGCTATTTTTTGTCCAATTCTTCCCATTCCAAGTATTCCTAATCTAGTTCCTGTTAACTGTTTTCCTATTAAATAATCTGCGGACCATTTCCAATCTCCTTTTTTGGATCCCTCTATACCTTCTGGAACTCTTCTACATGCTCCTAAGATCAATAGAATGCCTATTTCAGCAGTAGCATCAGTTAAAACTTCTGGTGTGTTAGTAACAATCATTTTTTTTTCACTAGCTGCCTTTAAATCTATATTTCCAAAACCAACAGCAAAATTTGATAAAATTTTCACACTATCAGGTAAAGATTTAATTGTTTTTTCATCTAGTTTGTCTGTAAGTGCGGACAATATACCATCGCACCCTTCACTCATTTTTATTAATTTTTCTTGAGAATATAATTCATCACTAGAGTTTAATTTTACATCAAAAAGTTTTTTTAATTTTTCTTCGTTTGATTTGAGTAATTTTCTTGTTACTAATATTTTTTTCATAAGAGCTTTAGTTTAAATCGAAAATTTTACCAGGATTCATTATATTATTAGGATCCATTGTTCTTTTTATTAATTTCATTGTCGGAAGATTATCTGCATGTTCTTTTTTAAGATACTCTTTTTTATGTAATCCAACACCATGTTCTCCAGTAATTGTTCCCTCCAACTCTAAGGTTTTCTCGATTAATAGATCGCTAAATTTTCTTATCTTTTCATAGGTTTCTTTTTTTTCAGGATTATAAGGAAGTAAAACATGGAAATTACCATCACCTAGATGACCTACCATTGGAGCTCTAAGTCCAAACTTTTTGACTTCTTCCTCTGCAAATTTTACACATTCGGTGATTTTTGAAATCGGCAAACACACATCTGTTGAGTAAACTCTTCCATTGTCTATTAAAGCTTTAACAGAGTAATATACATCCCATCTCGCTTTCCATAATTTGTTTCTTTCTTCTAAACTTTTTGCCCACTTGAATGAACTTCCATTATTGTTTTTTGATAATTCTTCTACTGTTTTAATTGACTCTTTATTTGACACTTCTGAACCATGAAATTCGAAAAATAATGTTGGGAGAGCTTTAACATCCTCCAACTTTGAATAATTTATACTTATTTCCATTTGGTCTTTATTTAACATTTCAATTCGAGCAATTTGGATACCATATTGAATAACTTCTTGCGCAGTTTTAACTGCATCTTCTAACGATGGAAAATGACAAACAGCACTCATTATACTTTCTGGAATAGGAGACAGTCTTAATTGAATTTCGGTAATGACTCCTAATGTACCCTCCGACCCAACAAACAAGTTTGTTAAATTGTAACCAGCAGATGTTTTTTTTGTTCTTCCTCCCGTGTTCATTATTTCTCCATTAGGAAGGACAATTGTTAGGCCCGTTATAACAGTTTTCATAGTCCCATATTTTACTGCCATCGTTCCAGAGGCAGATGTCGAGGCCATACCTCCTATTGCAGCGTTTGCACCAGGATCGATCGGGAAAAAAACTCCATCCTCTCTCAAATAATCATTCAGTTGTTCTCTTGTTACGCATGCTTGAACTCTACAGTCAAAATCTTGCGTATTAACACTTAAAATTTTATTCATTTTTTCCAACGAAATTGTTATTCCCTTATCATTGCCAACTACATTTCCTTCAAGAGATGTGCCAGTACCAAAAGGAACAACTGGTACTTTGTGTTCATTGCAAAGCTTTAGTATTTTTGACACTTCTTCATTCGTTTCTGGGAAAACTACCGCTTTAGATAAGATTGGATCATAAGTGTCTTCTCCCCTAGAATAATTTAAGCGTGTAGATTCTGATTGAGAAAATCTGCCATTCAAAATTTTTTTTAATTCTTGTTGAAGAATGGTATTCATAGGTTTTGATATTATCTAATATTTTTTGGAAATACTATTAAAACTATTTCAGCATTTTTTTGATATTTTCTAATGCTTGTGAAATATTATCTCTCGAGGCTGCAAAACTGAATCTAACATAATTTTGGCATGTTTCGCCAAAAGCTGATCCAGGAACTATTGCTACTCCAGCTTCATGCATAGCCTTTCTCGCAAATTCAGCACCGTTCATGCCGGTTCCAATTACTTTTGGAAATGCATAAAATGCCCCACCAGGTAAACTACATTCGACACCTGGTAAATCATTTAAACCTTTATGAATTAAATCTCTCCTTTGAGTAAATTTTTCCATCATTTCATTGATTGAATCATCTGGTCCATCTAATGCGGCAATTCCTGCAAACTGAGCTGCAGCATTAACACATGAAACACTATTGATTAGTAATTTATTAACATGTTCGACTAAGTGTTGAGGCCAAAAACTCCAACCAAGCCTCCAACCTGTCATTGAATAAGCTTTGCTCCATCCCTCTAAAACTATTAGTCTTTCTCTTAGTTCTGGATAATGGAAAAATGATGGCATTTCTTTATTATCAAAAATTTGTCTACTATAAATTTCATCACTTAATATTGTTACATGAGGATATTTTTTTAAACCGTCGGCTAAGAAATCTATGTCCTTTTTTTCAACAAAGCTTCCTGTTGGATTGTTTGGATTAATTAAGACCAGCAGTCTGGTCTTGTCGGTAATTAAAGATAATATTTTATCTGGGTTGAATTTTAAATCTTTATCTTCTGTTAAATCATAAGGTACAGATGTTGAGCCGGTATAATTTATCATCGACTCATATATTGGGAATGCAGGTGTAGGATGTATTATCTCGGCTCCTGGTTCACCAAAACATTGAATAGCATAGCTCATTGTGGGTTTTCCACCCGGCATGATAAGAATTCTGTTAAAATCAATATCAACGTTGTAACGTTTTTTTATCCACCTTGTAACAGCCTGACGACATTCAGGAATACCATTTGACATTACATATCCATGATGTCCATCATCAAGAGCTTTCTTGGCTGCTTCAACAACATGTTTTGGA
Source organism: uncultured Pelagibacteraceae bacterium (assembly GCA_902623785.1). Lineage (GTDB taxonomy): Bacteria > Pseudomonadota > Alphaproteobacteria > Pelagibacterales > Pelagibacteraceae > Pelagibacter. Next base: position 2,279 of record CACNVG010000008.1, on the reverse strand, counting down.
GTTTTAAAATCTGGTTGACCTAATCCTAAATGGATCATGGGTTTACCTTGAGCCTCCAATTTTTTTGCCTCTGCAAGGACGGTAAATGCAGACTCAGTTCCTAATCTGTCTAAACTTTTAGCTAACTTCATAAAATTTATTTTATATCCTATTTCTATAAATTAATTTTGAACTATTCAACTCTTTTAAGTTTTTACATCCCATAAGGACCATATTTCTTTCTATTTCGTCATGCATATTTTGTAGTAATTTCTCAACACCATCTTGGCCACCTGCGGCTAAAGAGAACAAAAACATTTTTCCAAAGCTGCAAGCTTTTGCTCCAGCAGCTAAAGCTTTAAGAACATGGGTCCCTCTTCTAATCCCTCCATCAAGAATAATTTCTAATTTATCTCCTACGGCATCTGAAATAGCTTTCACTTGATCGAATGGAGATCTTGAACCATCTAATTGACGACCCCCATGGTTTGATATCATTATTGCAGAACATCCAATGTCTACAGCCCTCTTAGCATCATCCACCGACATAACACCTTTGAGAGCAAAGGGGCCATTCCATTTTTTTACACAAACGGCTGCATCCTTCCAATTCATCTTTGGATCGTATTGTTCATTAATGTATTCTATAACTGATTTAGCTATGTTTGTTCCTTTGTCAGTCTTCGTTGCTACATTCGCTAATTTAAATTTTCCGTGTGTTAAATAATTAAATACCCATGCCGGATGTGTTGCAAAACTCATTAGACTTTTAAGAGTTAATTTTGGAGGTGTGGTGAAGCCTGTTCTGTGATCTCTTTCTCTATTACCAGCAACCAGAGTGTCCACTGTTAAACACATCCCATCAAATCCAGACCTTTTACATCTTTCAATTAAATCATCAGTAATTGATTGGTCTTTATGAACATATAATTGAAACAATTTTGGACCACCAGAAATATTAGAAATTTCTTCAATTGTGTTGTTGGCCATTGTTGACATGCTGTAAAAAGTTCCAAATTTGTCTGCCGCTTTTGCAGAAGCTTTATCTCCATCGTGATGATAAAGTCTTTGCATCGCACATGGGGACAAAAAAATTGGCATATCTATTTTTTTTCCAAAAATTGTTGTAGTTAAATCTGGTTTTCCGACACTTGCTAAAATATTTGGAACCAGATCACATTCTTTAAATGAGTCTGTATTTCTTTTTAAAGTAGTCTCATCATCTGCCCCACCATCAATGTAGTGAAAAATTGGTGAAGGAAGTTTTTTTTTTGCTAGTTTTCTAAAATCTTCAAAGTTGTAACAATCTTTAAGACTCACTATCTTCTAAATCTTAAATTGCCTCTGTTAAGGTCCGAAATTTTTGTACAGCCCATCAATTTCATATTTCTTTGTAACTCAGCTTTATACTGTCCCAATGCTCTTTCAACACCTTCTTGACCAGCTGCAGCTAAAGCATAAAGATATAATCTTCCTCCTGCACAAGCTTTTGCGCCAAGAGATAAAGCTTTTAACATATGTGTTCCTCTTTGAAATCCACCCTCGCAAATAACATCTAATTTGTCTCCAACTGCATCTACAATTTCTGCAAGTTGATCAAAAGGTGATCTTGATCCATCAAGTTGTCTCCCTCCATGGTTTGAAACCATTATCCCTGTGCATCCAATATCAACTGCCTTTTTGGCATCTTCAACACTCATGATACCTTTTAATGCAAAATGGCCTCCCCATTGAGAACAAAGTTTTTCTGCATCTTTCCAATTCATAGATTGGTCCAACATAGTAGAAAAATAATTTCCGATAGAAGAATTTGTGCTTGTGCCTTCCTTCACAAAATCTTGAAGATGTGGCAATTCAAACTTACCTTTTGTTAAGTAATTTATCCCCCACATAGGTTTTGTAGCAAAACTAAATAAACTTGATAATGTTAATTTAGGAGGGGATGTAAAACCAGTTCTTAAATCTCTTTCACGATTTCCTCCAGTTATAGTGTCAACTGTTAGAGCCATAACATCAAACTTTGCAGCTTTTGCTCTTTCTAAACATGAGGTATTTAATCCTCTATCTTTGTGAAAATAAAATTGAAACATCTTAGGAGTGTCTATCATTGAAGATATTTCCTCTACACTGACTGTGGCTAGAGCTGAAACTCCAAACATCGTATTAAATTTTTGCGCTGCCTTTCCAACCGCTCTTTCACCATCGTAATGAAAAAGTCTTTGAAGTGCTGTAGGTGAACAATAAAAAGGTAGATCAAGTTTTTTTCCAAATATAGTTGTTGATAGATCAACATTCTCAAC
>CACNVG010000007.1 GCA_902623785.1 uncultured Pelagibacteraceae bacterium | reverse complement strand
AAAAAATATCAGAATGTGATTTTGTCATAATATGTGCCCCGCTAAGTGAATATGAAAAAATTTTTTCAATATGTAATAAATATTTAAAAAAAAATGCTGTAATTACTGATGTAGGCTCTGCAAAGAAAAATACGATTATAAAAATAAACAAAACAAAAAGGAAAGATATTAGTTGGATTTCAAGCCATCCTATTGCAGGCTCTGAAGTATCAGGACCATTAAATGGTAATGAAAATTTGTTTGCTAACAAATGGTCCGTAATAATTAAACAAAAAAATTCATCAAGCGGGCACATGAAAAAGATATTCAAATTTTGGAAGTTGCTGGGATCTAAACCAGTCTTAATGGAAGCTGATCAGCATGACAAGATTTTTGCTATTACAAGTCATTTACCACATTTAATAGCTTATAATTTAATTTTGACAGCAACCAATTTTAAAAATTTAAATAAAAAAAATGTTCTTAAATTCAGCGCGGGAGGTTTAAGAGATTTTTCTAGAATTGCAGCCTCAAATGAAATTATGTGGAGGGATATTTTCTTTAATAATAAAACTTATATGCTTAAAGCTATTGATTTATTTACTAAAAATTTGAAGATATTTAAACACGATATAAAGAATAATAGAAATAATTTAGAAGCTAAATTAAGAAAATTAAAAAAGGTAAGACAAAAAATTATTTTACTGAAACAAGATACATCAAAGCCAGATTTTGGAAGGAACTAGACTTAAAACTCTTTTACCAAATCGCCAATCATCTCCTTATAATTTAATATACTATTAGAGACTTTTTTACTTATTGGTTTATTTGCTTGATCAAAACTTAGTGTTTTAATAATTCGTGGATTTTTATGGTGGTTTGTAACATTATCATCCCATTCTAAATTACAAAAAAGTAAAATTTTCTCAATTTGGTCTTTTGGATTTTCCACCAAGGTTTCGTAACTAAGATTATATATATTTTTAGGAAATTCCTTTTGCCAAAAAGCCATTGTTTTAAGATAAAGTTTATAAAATTTAGCAACATCTTTAAAATCATTAACAAACATTGTTTTGAAAGGAAAAAAATTTTTGTAAATTGACCAACAATTATTTATAGGGTCTCTAGTACAATTAATAACTTTAGCATTAGGGAATAACTTTAAAATTAATCCCAAGTTATAAAAATTTAATAATTCCTTATCTGTAAAAGTGGAGGATGAATTATCTAATTCATCTATAAGTAAAAGATATTTACTTTTGTAATCATTCATTAGGGAAACATTAATTTTTTTCTCTTCAATTATCTTATTAGCTATTTCCTGAATATAGGGAAGTTCACCTCCACCAAATACTTTTTTATGAGATGCAAGTATTTGTTCAATCAATGAAGACCCTGAACGTGGCATGCCGACAATAAATATTAAATCTCTGTGATTTTTAGAAGTTTTAATTTTTTTAATCTTTTTATATAGATTAATGTAGCCTTTAATTTTTTTTTCGTCCTTGCTGAAATTATATCTTGTTTCTTTTTTTAATAAATCATTTCCTTGTTTAAGAAATTCAAAGGCTTTTTTATAATTCTTGACATCTTCATAAGCTTTGTGAATTGCATAAAAAATATGCACCTTTTCCAAACTGCTTAAATTACCATCATCTACTTTTTTTAACATATCTATTAAGTGTGGATCGCCTTCTACATATTTGTGAACTAAAGAATATTGTCGATCTGCATCTGTTAATTTTTTATTTAATTTTAATATTTTTTTACAGTAAAGTTTTGAATTCTCTTTTTGATTTAAAACTCTATACACACCAACCAAGTTAAAAAGAGTTGCGACGGCATCGGTTTGAATATCCAATACTTTTTGGTAATATTCTATTGACTCCTCAGTTTTGTTGGTTTCTCTTTTCAAGTTTCCCAAGTTATTAAGAATATGAAGATGTTTACTGTCTATCTCTAGTCCTTTTTTAAAATACTTTTCAGCCTCAGAAAATTTGTGTAACATAAAAAAGCATGTTCCCAAATTATTCAAAAAATTTGGATTATTTGGATTTAATTTCAAAGCTTCATTCATCAAATCAATCGACTTTTCAATTTTACCAATTTTTTGATAAGCTACACACAATAAATTAAAAAATAATTGGTGCTTCCTCTTTTTAAGAACTTTATTACTTTCTTTAATGACTTCTAAAAAATCTCCTTTCAATAATTTTTTGTGAACTTCATTGTATTTTTTCTTTAATTCTTCATCAGAGATATTAATCATTTAACCCCAATCACTTCCAATTTTGCAGTTTTTTTAATTAAATTTATCGTTTTTTTTGTGTCCATAATAATTACTTTTTTCCTAGGTCCATACGCATGTATCAATTTTTTTTTTGTTAAACATATGGCAACGTGGCCTTTCCAAAAAATAATTGAATTTTTTTTAATCGATTTAAACTTTTTGAAATATCTAAATTGAGGACCTGTATCTCTTGGACAATATAGGTTGTTAAATTTATAAAATATTTGAACCAATCCAGAACAATCGATACCATCAAACTTTTTGCCGCCCCACTTATACCTGACATTTTTAAAAATTTTTATCCTTTCAAAAATTTTTTCTTGAAAATTTATAGGCACTACATCAGATTTTTGTATCCAATAATTGTCAAAATTCAAAAAATTTTTATTGCTCGATTTTATTTGTATTAAAGATGCAAAACTTAATTTCATTTTAATTTTAGAATTCTTAGTAGGCTTTAAAAAAATATTTGCTTTTAAAGAGGACACTTTATGTGTTGGTTTATAAATAAAATTTTTAAATTTTTTCTTTTTAATGAATCCTACATATTTATCGTAACTTGTTTTAATTTTGTACCAATCTCTATATTTTCTAATAATTGAAAATTTTTCTCCATAAAGAATTTGTGAAGAAAGTTTAGAACTTTTCTTTTTATTTTCGTATATATTTATACATGAATACTTGTTAATCATTTATCTTTAATTGGTGCAATTATACCTATCCAATATATCAAGAATAATACCGGCATTCCTAATAAGGCAGTAAGTATGAAATAATTACTATAACCCATCACATCAACCCATGCACCAGAATATCCTGCTACAAGTTTTGGTAAAAATAACATAATTGAACTAAACAGAGCATATTGTGTTGCAGTAAATTTAATAGAGGTTAATCCAGACAAGTAAATTACAAAAGCTGCTCCAGCAAATCCACTTGAAATATTATCTGCTGTAATTACCATAATTAAATAGTTGATATTTGCATCAACTGTCGCTAGCCAAGCAAAAAGTAAGTTACTTAAAGAAGCAATCAAAGCGCCCAAGAATAGAGCTAGCATTGTACCTTTCTTTGATGCAAAATAACCGCCTAATAAACCCCCAATGATAGTTGCAAAAACGCCAAAAAACTTTGAGTAAGTAGCAATATCTTTTATTGCATAACCTTTTTCTAAATAAAATATGTTTGCCATAACACCCATAACCACATCAGCAATCCTATAAAGAGAAATAAGCAAAAGGATGATCAAAGCAAATTTTCCATATTTTCTAATGAAATTTGTTATTGGGGCAATATAACTTTCAGCTACCATTTTTTTCTCAACTATTTTAAATTTGGTCATCAAGATTAATAAAATACCTGATACAAAAAAACAAAAAAACAATTTTAAACAAGTCAGTATGAAAGTTAAAAAATTGTTATCCTTAATAGAGAAACTTATATTTGAATAAAGATAAATGAAAATTGAGATAGCTAATAATATAACTAAAAAGAAAACTGAATGGTTATTTGTTTTTTTAAAAATATTTTTTTTTATTTTTGGTTCACTCGAAGTAAGATTAGCAAATATACCAACCACCATAAATGATGCCATTATACAATAAACCTTTTGCCATACAATTTGATCATAGTTTTCTGACCCAAAATATGATGCCAACCATAAACTTCCGGCTCCACTAACCAGCATTCCGATCCTGTACCCCGCAATATACATAGATGATAGATATCCTTGCTTACTCTGAGAAACTGACTCAATTCTAAATGCATCAATTATGATATCTTGAGAGGCACTAAAGAATGCTAAAAGCACAATGAAAATTGCTGTCGCGTAGAGATTTTTTTGTGGATCCGTAAAAGATGTGAGTATTAAAGATATAATGATTAAAAGCTGAGCTAACAAAAGCCAACTTCGTCTATGGCCAAATTTTTTGAAAATGGGTAAACTGAACTTATCTATTATTGGCGACCATAGATATTTAAAAGCATATGCAAATCCTGCCCAACTGAATAGAGTTATTGTGCTCCTTTCTATACCAGCTTTAGATAACCAAACTGACAAAGTAGAGAACACTAATAATATTGGTAGTCCAGATGAAAAACCAAGCAAAATCATCTTTAATGACTTTTCTGTAAAGAAGTAATTCAAATTATTGTTCAATTAATTTCTCCAAAATGAAGGTAAGAAAATTACTAAAATTGCAAAAATTTCTAAACGACCTAAAATCATACCTGCAGACAAAATCCATTTTGATACAGAAGGTAAATTTGCATAGTTACTATTTGGTCCAATTTCATTTCCTAATCCTGGACCGACATTTGATATAGACGACGCAGCTCCTGAAACAGCTGTAATAAAGTTTAAACCTGTCAGGGTTAAAAGAGCGGATATCACAAAAAAAATTATAATATAGAGGTAAATAAAAGAGATAATTGAAGCGATTGATTTATCTTCAACAATATCATTATTATATTTTAAATTAATAATTGCTCTTGGGTAAATTATTTTTAACAACTGGTTTTTTAAAAAAAAATATAACATATGCACCCTAAATACTTTGATACCGCAAGTAGTCGACCCTGCGCAACCACCTATAAACATAAGTAATAAAAAAAATATTAAAGGAAAATTACCCCACTGATCAAACTCTTTAGTAACATAACCAGTTCCTGTTAATATTGAAACAACATTGAAGATTATTGATCTTAATTGAATTTCAAAAATACTTTTATTAACGATTGCTAAATAAATAAAAAGTATAAGGATTGAAAAAAATAACAATTTTAAAAATAATTTTATTTGTTCATCTTTAAATATTATTTTTTTATTACCTGATAAAAATTTTATATATGCTAAAAAAGGTATACTACCCAAAATTATAAATATTATAGAAACATATTCAATTTTGGCACTTTCAAAAAATCCAATTGACTGGTTATAATTTGAGAAACCTCCTGTAGCAATTGTAGTCATAGAGTGGGTTAAGCTATCAAAAAAATTCATTCCACATACTTTATAAAAAAAAGCACAAAGTAAGGTTAACGAAGAATAGATTAAAACTAATCTTAGAGAAATTTGCTTTGATTTTGGAAGTATTTTTTCGGAGCTGTCTCCACTCGAAATTTTAAGCAGCTGCATACCCCCAATATTCATAATAGGCATTAAAGTAATTGCCATTACGATGATACCAATTCCACCTAACCACTGAAGTATTGCCCTCCAGCTTAAAATTGCCTTAGGGGTGTCAGATAAGTTATTGATAATTGTAGCCCCTGTAGTCGTAATTCCAGACATACTTTCAAAGAAAGCATCGGTTAAAGATAAATTTAGGTCTGAAAATATGAAGGGGATAGATCCAAAAATTGCAACTCCTATCCACGACAATGCAGTGAGGAGAAAGGCTTGATGAGTGCTTAAGCTTCGGTTGTGGTCGATATTGGCTAGAAAAAATAATGCACCAAAAGTAATTGTAATTATTGAAGAAATTATAAAGGTAGAATTAAACTCATTATAAATTAATTGCACAGTAATAGGAACTAACATTGAAAAACCTAATACAATCAACAATACCCCTAAAGTAAAAAAAACTGTTTTATAATTGGACATTTAATTTAAACATTATTTTATGGAAAATAAATTTCAACATTATATGAATTTAAATATAAGCATAATATACAATAAACTCGATTTTTGATGAAAGAAATTAATAAACAAGACATTGAAAAGTCAAACTCATGGCCAATCGTTGAGGCAAAGAAAATTTTGAAAGAAAGAAAGTCTTTCATTGAAAAAAAAGGAAAGATAGTTCTTCAAACTGGTTATGGTCCGTCTGGATTGCCACATATAGGAACTTTCGGTGAGGTAGCACGAACGTCTATGGTTGTAAATGCTTTGAATTTGCTAACAGATTTGCCCAAAGAAATTATTACATTCTCAGATGATATGGATGGTCTTAGAAAGGTTCCAGACAATGTGCCTAATAAAAAAATTTTGACTAACAATCTTCACAAACCTCTTACTGTTGTTCCAGATCCTTTTCAAAAGTTTGGTAGTTTCGGAGAACATAATAATGAAATGTTAAAAAAGTTTTTAGATCAATTTAATTTTAAATATAATTTTTTAAGCTCCACAAAGTTATATAAAAGTGGTTTTTTTAATGAGTCACTAAAAAAAGTGCTGGAAAATTATGATGGGATAATGAACATAATAATTCCAACGCTTGGTAAGGAAAGACAAAAAACCTATAGTCCATTCTTGCCAATATGTCCGAAAACTAATCAGGTTTTGGAAATTCCAGTTTTAGACATAGATAAATCAAAATCGACAATAATATTTGATAATAAAGGAGAAAAATTAAATGTAAGTATTCTTGATGGTAAATGCAAACTTCAATGGAAAGTAGATTGGGCAATGCGTTGGTATGCTTTAGATGTTGATTTTGAGATGTATGGAAAAGACTTAATTGAAAGTGCAATACTATCAACAAAAATTGTGAAACTTTTAGGTAAAAAAAATCCATCTGGTTTTGCTTATGAACTATTTTTAGATGAAAAAGGAGAAAAAATTTCAAAGTCGAGAGGTAATGGTGTTACAATTGAAGAATGGTTAAAATATGCATCTCCAGAAAGTTTATCTTTGTTTATGTTCCAAAACCCAAAACGAGCAAAAAAACTTTACAAAGAAATTGTACCAAAAGCGGTCGATGAATATTTAGATTGTATAGAAAAAAGTAAAAATCAGTCGAATAAAGAAATTTTATTAAATCCAGTTTGGCATGTTCATAATGGAAATATTCCTGATGAAAAAAAAATTATGAGCTATTCAATGCTATTAAATTTGGTTGAAACAAGTAATGCTAATTCAAAAGATGTTTTATGGAAATTTGTTGAGAGATATACAAAAGATTTAAATAAAAAAGATTACCCAATATTTGATAAATTAATCGATTATTCAATAACATATTTTAACGACATTGCTAAAAGTAATAAAAAATATAAAAATCCAAATAATGAGGAGAAAAAAGCGTTATTAAATCTAATTAAGATGTTAGAGAATTCTCCAGATAACCTTGAACCAGAAGATATTCAAACAAATATTTATACTGTTGGAAAAGAAAATGGTTATAAAGAAAATTTAAGGGACTGGTTCAAATTAATATACGAAGTAGTATTTGGAGTTGAAAATGGACCTAGGTTAGGTTTTTTTATAAGCTTCTTTGGTGTAAAAAATACTATTAAATTAATAAAAGAAAAAATTAATTAATGTTTTCTAAAATAAGACCCTTTATTTTTAAGCTAGATCCTGAATTAGCGCATGATCTTGCAGTAAAAGCACTTAAAACAAATTTAATTGTTAATGATAAAAAAAAGAATGAATTAATCCTAAAAACTAAATTATTTGGAAAAGAAATTCCGAATCCAATTGGTATAGCTGCTGGATTTGATAAAAATGCAGAAGTTTACAATCCTTTATTTAAACTTGGTTTTGGTTTTGTAGAAGTTGGTACTGTTACTCCTTTAAGTCAGTACGGTAATCCAAAACCTCGAGTTTTTAGACTAGAGGAAGATTGTGCTCTAATCAATCGACTAGGCTTTAATAATAATGGGGCTGATGATGCAAGATCAAGAATAATAAAAAAAAAACCTGTAGGGATGCTCGGGGTAAACATAGGACCCAATTGGAACTCAGAAAATAAAATTGAAGATTATTTATGTTGTTTAAGGAAGTTTCATGATATTGCCGATTATATTACAATAAATATTTCTTCACCAAATACGGAGAATTTAAGAGATTTTCATAACAATGAAGAATTTAAAAATTTGTTGGAAAGCATTCATAACGAAAGAGAAAAATTGAAAAGTGATATTCCGATAGCCATTAAAATATCACCCGATATTGATCAGAAAAAAGTTGAGGAAATCTGTAGATCAATTTTGGATTATGATATTAAAGCCGTAATTGTCTCTAATACGACAGATGGTAATCGTGACAGTTTGAAAAATCACAAGAAATTTCAAAAAGGAGGACTATCAGGAAAACCTTTGAATGAAATATCTAATAAATTAATAAACAATTTTTATAAAATATTAAATAATAAGATAGATATTATTGGTGTAGGAGGAGTGGACTCTGGTGAAACAGCTTATCAAAAGTTTATGCATGGCGCTAAGTTTGTACAGCTTTATACAGGTATGGTTTTTCAAGGCCCAAAAATTGTTAGCAAGATTTCAGATGAGTTAAACAAAATTCTTGAAACCAATAATGTAAAAAAATTAAGCGATATTATCGGAAAAATTTAAAATATCGACTTGACTGATAATTAAACTACATTTATACCACGTTAACTATCATGACAAAAAAATGTGAACTTACTGGTAAAAGACCTTTAAAGGGCCATAAAGTTAGCCATGCAAATAATAAAACTAAGAGAAGATTTTTACCTGGTATTAAAAAAGTAAATTTTAAGAGCGATATTTTGAATAAAAGCTTAAGATTAAATGTTTCAAATTCTGCAATGCGATCAATTGATAAAAAAGGTAGTTTTGATCAATTTATGAAAGAAGTTAAATCAAAATACTTATCAGATAGACTTAAAAAAGTTAAAAAAAGTATTCTGCAAAAATCTGCTTAATGAATAAAGTTTTTCTAACCCTGTCTTTTTTAATGGGCTTGGTGGTTTTAGCATCAAACTATCTGGTTCAATTTCCAATAAAATATTACGGTTTAGATCAATTGCTAACTTATGGTGCTTTTAGTTATCCTATAGCCTTTTTAATTACAGATTTAGCAAATAGATCATACGGCAAAATTGCAGCGAGAAAAATTGTATATTTTGGATTTGTAATTGGAATTAGTTTTACGTTATTTTTCTCAACAAATTTTGATGATTTAATATCAGTTAGAATTGCAATTGGATCGGGATCAGCATTTTTAGTTGCTCAACTTTTGGATGTTCAGGTGTTTGATAAGTTAAGAAAAAAACGATGGTTCATTGCTCCATTAACATCATCTCTTATCGGATCCACAGTTGATACCTTCTTATTCTTTTCAATTTCTTTTTATGCAACTGGTGTTCCTTGGGTTACTTTATCTTTGGGTGATTTAGCAGTAAAAATATTTGTTGCACTACTAATGTTAATACCTTTTAGATTATTATTAGGCACTTTAAAGCCAGTTCAAAGTTAATACAAAAATTTATAAGATAAAATTTTATAGACCAATTTAGCTGCAAGAAAATTATATGAATTAAATCCTTTAATAGGCGAAAGTTCATTTAAGTCTGCACCAACAATATTTGAATTTTTTGAAGCTACTCTAATAATATCCAAAGTTTCATCCCAGAATAATCCACCCGGCTCAGGTGTGCCAGTTGCTGGCATAATGCCCGAGTCTAATCCATCAACATCAAAAGTAATGTAAACATTTTTATTTTTTATTAATTTTTTAAATTTATTCAAATCCCATTTACTTTTATCTTTGGCCCAAAATATTTTTATTCTTTTCGAATTTCTTTTTAAAAATGGAATTTCTTCTTTAGATATATTTCTTATACCGAATGAAATAACAGAAACATTTGGATAATCTAAACATCTTCGAATTGCAGATGCATGTGAAAATTTTTCTCCATTATAACTATCTCTTAAGTCTGCATGGGCATCAAAGTGCAAAAGACAAATATTTTTAAACTTTTTAGTAAAAGGAGCAATACATCCAGGTGTTATTGAATGCTCTCCTCCCAAGGTCATAGGGAATAATTTTTTTTCCAAAATCCCTTGATTAATTTTTGACATTACGCTGAGTGCTTTTTTAACATTTTTTTCTATTTTAAAAGGTTTTAAAGTTTTAATTCCAATTTTCTTGAAAGGTTCACAATTTAATTCTTCATCATAAAGCTCAACTTGATGGGAGGCTTTAATAATTTCTTTTGGTCCATTTCTGGTACCTTCTCCATAGCTCACAGTTTTTTCTAGACCAAAAGGAACAACAATTACTTTTTCTTTAAAGTTAAATTTATTATCGATACCTAGAAAACCATTTTTGTTTGAAAGATATTTCACTTTGGGATCCTATTTTATCAAGAAAATATTTTTGAAAAATTTTTTCTTTCTCTCTTTTTCCACTCACCTTTATGATAAGCATCACTAGCAATTAAAGGCAATACACTAGTTGCTTCAGCAAAAACCATCTGTTCTTTTGTAACATCTACTTTTCCCCAAGAACTAGCCTCTTTAAGAGTAGAACTACTACATGCCCCGTCTCTTGAGTCTGCAACAGTTATTTGAATTGCGTATTTGTGCATTTCCACTTCTTTACCTAATAATTCAGCACAAATAACTGTGTCTTGAATGAAATTTTTTGGAACACCTCCGCCTATCATAAATAGACCAGAATTTTTTGATTTAATTTTAATTTCTGTTAATTCTCTAAATTCTCTTATTGAGTCTATGGTGATGTGTTTATTTGGATTTTTTTCTTGATGCATAACTAATCCAAATCCAGCGCTAGAGTCAGTAAAAGCAGGGCAAAAAATAGGAACGTTATTATCAAAAGCTGTTTCTATTAATGAATCTTTTTTTTTTGAATTATCTTTTAAATATCTTCCCATCTCATAAATAAATTCTCTAGAAGTGTATGTCTTTGGGGATAATTTGTCAGCTATTTCACATATAATTTTATCGCACATTTGTAATTCATCTTCATCAATATAAGTGTCGTAAATCCTATCAATATAATTTTTTCTAAGTTCACTATCATCTTGAAATTGAGAGCCTTGATAATGTTTAAAACCCAAACCCTCAAAAAAATCCATATCAACAATTGAGGCGCCAGTAGCAACGATAGCATCCACCATGTTATATTTAACCATATCTTTATAAATATTCATGCATCCTGCTGCAGATGTTGATCCTGCAAGTGTTAAAAAAATCGTGCAGTTTTTATCCTTTAACATTTCATTAAAAATACTTGCGGCGTTTCCTGTTTCCCTAGAGACAAAGGACATCTTTTGCATCGATGATATAATATCTCGAGAGTCAAAAGATGTTATGTCAATGTGCTCTACAGGTTTGTTAAGATAATTTTTTTTTGTATTGTGGCCTAAATTTTTCTTTTCTGACATTTATGCGACTAGAGATCCTTTGTTTTTCTCTCTATCGTACATAGTCATTATTGGTTCATCCTCAACTTCATAAATTTCATTAGAATAAAAGCCGTTAAATTGAGTTCTAAAAGTTAATCCATACGCTCCTAGTTGACCAAGTTCTATATAATCATTCTCTTTTACATTGTTAGGTAAAATAAAAGGTCCTTTCATATAATCAAGGCTATCACAAGTCGGTCCATAAAAATCAAAAGCAGTCATTTTTTTTGAAATCATTCTTCCATTTGTAATAATCCTTGAGGGATAAACTATATTTGGAACTCCACCATCAAATAAAGTTCCATAAGTTCCATCATTTATGTAAAGCTTTTGTTTTTTTCTTAAATTTACTTTTACTATCGTTGATCCTGACTCTGCGACCAAAGCTCTTCCTGGCTCACAAATTATTTCGGGCATTTTATTTAACTTCAATTTTTCAAGAGCTGTTTTAATCTCATTAAAATAACTATCCAGTGAAGGTGGAATTAGATCTGGATAGATAGTTGGAAATCCTCCCCCAATATTAATTACATCTGGAATAATTTTTGTTTTTTTAATTATATTTCCAATTTCAGAAATACCCTTAGCATATGAAATAGGATGCATACATTGCGAACCAACATGAAAACTTAAACCAATTTTTTTTGCATATTGTTTAGTTAATCTTAATAACCCGATTGCTTCAGAACTTAATGCACCAAATTTTTTTGATAAATCAATCTCAGCATGTTCATTGGAAACAGCCACTCTTACATATAACTCAAGATCTTTAGCTTGCTCTGTAGATTCAATAATTTTGATTAATTCCTCTTTTGTATCTAATGAAAAACTTTTAACATTATATTTAAAATATGCATCTCTAATACTTTCTCTACTTTTTACAGTATGCATATAAGAACATTCTAAATCTTTGTTGATCTTTTTAATCATCTCTATCTCTTTTATTGAAGCAACATCAAAATTCTTTATTCCTGATTCTATAAGAGTTTTGACCACAAAAGGATGTGGATTAGTTTTTACTGCATATAGGATTTTGCCTGGGAAGTTTTGTAAAAAAACTTTAGTAGCTTTTTTTATCGAGTTCTTTCTGATGCAGTAAACTGGATCAGAAGGTTTGATTACATTAATTAATTCATCAACCGTTTTAAATTTTTTCATTTTTTTAGCTCCGTAAAAAAAAATTTAACAAAAAAAATCTGCATAACAGTTATGCAAATTTCATTAAATTCAGCATTTAAGGGATTCTTTACCTAGTGTAAAGAAAATAATTGATAAAAATCAATGTTTCCCAAGCCATTGAAATTTTAAAAATAATCACCACATAGATAGCATGAACGTCCAAAATGTAAAAAATATAAGCCAATTTGAGGACAAATCTCTTCTAATTGTGGATGATGACAATCCTTTCAGAGAGCGCCTAGCTAGAGCTATGGAAAAAAAGGGTTTTAAAGTTTCACAAGCTGAAGGTGTAAAAAAAGGTATAGATGCAGTTAGAACTAATAAACCTGCATTTGCTGTAGTTGACTTAAGACTTGGTGATGGTAATGGATTGGAAGTTGTAAAAGAGATTCAGAATTCTAATGCAGATAGTAGAATTGTGATGTTAACAGGCTACGGAAATATTCCAACAGCTGTTGCCGCAATTAAACAAGGTGCAATTGACTATCTTGCTAAACCAGCTGATGCTGACGACGTTGAAAAAGCACTTCTAGCAGATCCAAATAGAAAAGCTGATCCACCAGATAACCCTATGTCTGCAGATAGAGTTAAGTGGGAACATATTCACAGAGTATTTGAATT
Source organism: uncultured Pelagibacteraceae bacterium (assembly GCA_902623785.1). Lineage (GTDB taxonomy): Bacteria > Pseudomonadota > Alphaproteobacteria > Pelagibacterales > Pelagibacteraceae > Pelagibacter. The sequence goes on along the minus strand of CACNVG010000007.1, from coordinate 33,739 downwards.
ATGTAATAGAAATGTTTCTGAAACAGCTAGAAGACTAAAAATGCATCGTAGAACTCTTCAGAGAATTTTATCAAAAAGATCGCCTAGATAAACTTTTTAAAAAAATCGACTTTTGTAGAAATTATAACTAATAAAAAGATTTTAAATAATTCCGCTAGTAAAAAAGGTTTTGCTCCAAGATCAAATATTGGTTTATCCCAACCAATTAAAATTCCTAACCAAATAAGTCCCAATACATAAATTGGCAAAACTGATAAAAAAATCTTAATAAAATTTAAAAGATAGTTTTTATTAAAATTAAATTTACCAGCCACATAAACTGCTATTATAAAACCTAAAAGGTATCCCATCGTTGGACCTGTAAAGTAAATCATACCAACACCTTTTTCTGGGGAATTAGAAAAAACTGGTATTCCAACAATGCCTTCAATTAAATATAGCGCAACTGTAGCCAAACCCAATTTATAACCGAAACACATTCCTAAAAATATTACGACGAATGTCTGCATTGTCATTGGAACTGGGTAAAACGGTATTTTTACTTTTGCTGAAATCGTTAACAAAACTGTTCCTAAAAAAACAATAATAGCATTTTTAATTACTTTATTATTTTGAATTAACTTTACGGTTTCCATAATCTAGTAATATATTAATTTAAGTTTTTAATCTAGTTATTTGTTAAATTCACAAAAACATCCTCTAAATCTGGGTCTTCAGATTTAATATCTTTTATCACTATTCCTTGATTTTCTAATAACTTGATTATTTTTTGTATATTAAATTCTTGTTTATTATATTCTATCTTAAATTCTGAATCTGTATTGGTTAAAATATTATAATCTTTGTTATTCATACCATTTAAAACAATTTTCTTGTTAATTTCAAATTTAAGGGTTTTAGTTTGTATCTTATTTAACATATTTTCGGTTGTATCTAATGCTATAAGATTACCTTTATGAATTATACCGACCCTGTCGCACAATTCCTCAGCCTCTTGAAGATAGTGTGTAGTCAAAATAATTGTTACTCCTAGTTTTCTAAGGGATCTAATATTTTCCCACAAATTTTTTCTCAGATCGACATCAACACCTGCAGTTGGTTCATCTAGTATAATTATAGGTGGTTTGTGAACTAAAGCTTTTGCTATCAATAGTCTTCTTTTCATACCACCTGATAAATTTCTGGTATAACTATTTGATTTATCTTTTAAAGCGACTAGATCAAGTATGGTATCTGTTATCCTATCTTTTTTTTTAACCCCAAATAAACCAGCTTGAAGATCCAATAGTTTTTTTGGAGTAAAGAAAGGGTCAACGTTTATTTCTTGAGGAACAATTCCCAGTGAAACTCTAACTTGGCGTGGATTTTTATCTAAATCAAATCCCCAGACGATTACTTCACCTGAAGTTTTATCTGTAACACCTGCAAGAATATTTATAAAAGTGCTTTTTCCTGCTCCATTTGGGCCAAGAAGTCCTAAAATTTCTCCTTCTTTCACCTCCAAGTTTAAATCTTTAAGTGCATGGATATTCTTTCGATAAATTTTATTTAATTTTTTAACAGAAAGTACGTTTTTTTTACTCATTTAGATTTATAGGCTTATAACATTAAGGTAAATTAATAATAATTTAATAAATGGCTGAATTAAATAAAAAAAAACATTTTTATCTTATTGATGGCTCTGGGTATATTTTTCGGGCATATTATGCTCTTCCTCCTCTATCAAGAAAGTCAGATGGTTTACCAACAGGTGCTGTTGCAGGATTTTGCAATATGCTTTTTAAGTTACTAGAGGATGCAAAATCAAAAGAAAATAAAGAGAAACCAACCCACTTCGTGGTTATTTTTGACTCTGCTAGAAAAAATTTTAGAAATGATATTTATGAAGACTATAAAGCGAATAGATCAGACGCACCCGATGATTTGATACCTCAGTTTGAATACATTCGAAAATCTGTAGAAGCTTTTAATATTCCTGCTGTTGAAATGATTAACTATGAGGCCGACGATTTAATTGCAACTTATTCAAAACAAATTACTAAAATCGGCTCCGATGTAACCATTGTTTCATCTGATAAGGATTTAATGCAGCTCCATGACAAAAAAGTAAGAATTTACGATCCTATGAAAAATAAATTTATCAAGAAAGAAGATGTAATTGCTAAATTCGGAGTTACTTCAGATAAGGTTATTGATGTTCAATCTTTAGCTGGCGATTCAAGTGATAACGTGCCAGGTGTTCCTGGTATTGGAGTAAAAACAGCAGCTGAATTAATAAATAAATTTGGAAGTTTAGAAGAACTTCTTAAAAATGCTGAAACAATAAAGCAAAATAAAAGACGAGAAACAATTATTGAAAATAAAGATAAAGCTTTAATAAGTAAGAAACTAGTAACCTTAAAAAATGATGTACCTGTCAAAAATAAATTAGATGATTTTTTATTAAAGGAAATTGATAAAAAAAAACTCTTCAATTTTTTAAGAGATATGGAGTTTAATCGACTGCTAAGTTCAGCGATTTCAACATATGGAGAAATTGATTTTGAAAACAAAAATAAAGAACAAGCGCAAAAGACAAAAGATGGTCTCTCAAAATCAAACTATAATTTGATAAAGAGCGAGGATGAATTAAAAAAATTAATACACAAAATAGAGGAAGTTGGAGAACTTGCTATTGACACAGAAACAAACTCTCTTAATCCTCATCTTGCCAAATTAGTTGGCATATCTATATCTTTTAAAATAGGTGAAGCTTATTATGTTCCTTTAAATCATTCTGATGGGAAAAATTTGGATGAAAAAAATATACTTAAAATTTTAAAGCCATTATTAGAAGATAAAACCATTAAAAAAATCGGTCAAAATATAAAATTTGATTATATAATTTTTTATCATAGAGGCATAGAAATGAAATTTTTGGAAGATACAATGTTGATGTCTTATGTTCTAGATGCTGGAAAAAACAAACATAACATGGACGAATTATCAAAAATACATTTAGATCATCAAACAATATCTTACAAAGACTTAGTTGGAACTGGAAAAAAACAAATTACCTTTGATGATGTAGATATTAGTCAAGCAAAAGATTATGCAGCCGAGGATGCTGATGTTACTTATAGGTTATACAAAAAATTTTTGAAAGATATCAAAGAAGAGAAATTAGTAAATATTTACGAGTCTTTTGAAAAACCAATGATTGAAATTTTGGCTAAAATGGAAATCAGCGGAATAAAATTGGATAAAGATTTCTTATTAAAACTTTCAAAAAAATTTGAAAAGAAAATTGGTGAATTAGAAAAAGAGATTTTCAAAATATCTAAAAAGAAATTTAAAATTGGTTCAACAAAACAGCTTGGTGAAATAATGTACAATGATTTAAAAATTTCAGCATTAAAAAAAACAAAAAAAGGAAGTTTTGCCACGAGCGCCAGTGTTTTGGAAGATCTGGCATTTAAAGGTCATGAATTACCTAAGTTAGTCTTAGAGTGGAGGCAAATTTCAAAGCTCCGAAATACATATTCAGACTCACTCCCAGAATTTATCAATCCTGTTTCAAAAAGGGTTCATACATCTTTTTTGTTGGCAGCTACAACAACTGGAAGGTTAGCATCAAGTGATCCAAATTTACAAAATATTCCAATTAAGTCTGAAGATGGAAAAGAAATAAGAAAAGCTTTTATTTCAGAAAAAGGAACTTCACTTTTATCTGCTGATTATAACCAAATTGAAATGAGGATACTTTCTGATTTAGCAGATGTAAAGGAATTGAAAAAAGCATTTAATAATAATGAAGATATTCATTCTTTAACTGCGAGCCAAATTTTCAACGTAGATATTAATAAAGTCAATAAAGAGATGAGAAGAAAAGCAAAGGCAATTAATTTTGGCATCATTTATGGTATTTCTCAATATGGATTAGCAAAACAAATTTCTGTTTCAACAGCTGATGCTGAAATCTTTCTTAAGTCATATTTTAAAAAATTCCCCGAGATTAAAGACTATATGTCGTCCACAATAAAACATTGTAGAAGGAGTGGTTTTGTAAACAATATTTTTGGAAGGAAAACACATATTATCGGCATCAACGATAAGAATTTTAATATTAGAAATTTTCAAGAGAGGGCAGCAATTAATGCACCAATACAAGGTTCAGCATCGGAATTAATGCGAATAGCTATGATAAGAATTTTTAATAAACTTAAAAATGATACAAAATTTAAAACAAAATTATTATTACAAATTCACGATGAACTAATATTTGAAATACCTAACAACGAACTAGATAGAATCAAAAAACTAATTAAAACAGAAATGACGAGTGTTAAATCAAGTGAGCATCACACTTTCTCAATACCCATTCTGGTAGATGTAAATATTGGGGATAATTGGGGTATGTTGCATTAAATATTAGTGTATTGTCTAAATTGGGACAATTTAGTATTTTTATATTAGGCTATGACACAAACAATTGCACTAATAGATGATGACAGAAATATTCTTACCAGCTTAAGTATTGCCTTAGAGAAAGAGGGTTTTAAAGTTCAAACTTACTTGGATGGAGAGAGTGCACTTATTGGATTAACAAGAACACCTCCAGACTTAGCAATCGTAGATATTAAAATGCCTAAAATGGATGGGGAGGAGTTACTTAAAAAATTAAGAAAAAAAAGTTCATTGCCAGTAATTTTTTTAACTTCAAAAGATGAGGAAGTAGATGAACTTTTGGGTTTAAAGTTAGGAGCAGACGATTTTGTAAAAAAATCTGGTGGTTTTTCGATAAAAGTTTTAGTTGAGAGAATTAGAGTTCAACTGAGAAAGAAAAATATTAGTGTAGATGACAGTAAAAATATAATTACTCATGGTAAACTGAAATTAGACCCCTCACAACTTGAATGTGAATGGGATGGTAAACAGTTACCAGATAAATTGACAACAACAGAATTTTTAATTGTTCAAGAGCTTGCTAAAAGGCCAGGGATAATTAAAGAAAGAGCACAACTAATGGATATTGCTTATAGAGAAGATACTGATATCGAAGATAGAACTATTGATAGTCACGTTAAAAGAATTAGAAAAAAATTTAAAAAAATTGACTCGAGTTTTTCCGCAATAGAAACAAGGTATGGAAGTGGCTATAGGTGGAATGTTAATTAATGTTTTCTTCACTCATCAAAAACCTCTCTATTCTTAAAAAATTTTTATTCATCAATCTTTTGATCTTTATATTTATTGGTACATTAACCATAATATACTTAAATTATGTTCAACCAAACTTAATTAAAAAAAAAACATCACTTCAAATTGAAGTAATTAATAATACAATTAATAATCTTAATAGACTAAGTATTGAATTTGAGAAAAATGAAGTGAGAAAATTTTTATTGTCGACAAGATTTTTATTTCAAAACCTCGATAGGGTTATTTTTTTCAATAAGTCATTCGAGATTTTAGCAGACACAGATACACTCGATCTTGACCCAAGATCCTTTTCATCAAGAATTGAAATAGTTGAATTTGATTTACAAAATAATCAAGATAAAGAAAAATCTACAGATGAATTAATTGATTCAAAAAGGAAAAGTGAATTTGAAGAAATACTTCAGGAATATTCAACATCTGGTGATTATGGTAAGCCTTTTACTTTTACGAGTGAAACTTATAACAAATTTAAATTATCGACAATTAAGAATGTTTTGATTGATGACGAAAATATTGGGTATATTCTGATATCTCAAAACGCTAATGATGTGAAAACAGCAATAAATGAAAGAAAAACTTTTGTAATTCGTACTGCAATATTAATCGCAATCGTTATCTTTATATTTTCACTAGTATTAAACAGATATTTTTTAAAACCAATCAAAAATCTTGTCAATTATACTGAAAATATTAAAGAGAAAAGCAAAAAGAAAATAGATATTAAAAGTTTAATCAAACGAAATGACGAATTGGGAACTTTATCTTTATCTCTTGATGAAATGACAAATGAATTACAAAAAAGAGTAAACACAGCTGAAAATTTCTCTACAGATTTAGTTCATGAAATAAGAAATCCTTTAGCTTCACTTAAGAGTGCATCTGAAATATTAGAGGTATCAAACGATAACAGTGAGAAGGAAAAATTGACAAAGATTTTGACACACGATGTAGAAAGAATAGAAAGATTAATAACAGATTATTCTCAAATGCTAAAAGATGAAGTTGCAATTACTAAGGAAAGTATGAAAATTTTAGACTTAAAAAAAATTGCAGACTCAGTAGTTGATGATTTTAATGCTATATACAATACAAAACGTGGAATCCACATTGATTTACAGTCAAAAAATTCCGATGAAAAGTTTAATATTAAAGGTATTGAAAATAGGATTGAACAAGTTTTAGCAAACCTCCTAGAAAATTCTATTTCATTTAGCAAAGACAATCAGAGTATTGTAGTTAAACTTTCGCAGAAAAAAGATGGAAAAATTTCTCTTAGCGTAATTGATGAAGGAGTTGGGTTTAAAGAAAAAAATACTGATAAAATTTTTAAAAGATTTTACAGCAATAGACCAGATAAATTTGGCGAACATTCTGGATTAGGATTGAATATTGTTAAAAATCTAGTTGATCTTCATGGGGGTCAAGTAATCGCATCTAATAATGTTAATAAAAAGGGAGCAAAAGTAGAAATTATTTTCCCAAAATTAAATTGATATATTGAATAAATTATCCTTTAATGTAAAAGATCTGCAAAAATGAGTGATTATAAAGTAAAAGATATAAAACTAGCTGAGTTCGGTAGAAAAGAAATTTCTCTTGCTGAAACAGAAATGCCTGGACTTATGGCATTGAGAAAAGAATACAAAGGAAAGTTTCCTTTAAAGGGTGCTAGAATTTTAGGCTGCCTGCACATGACAATTCAAACTGCTGTGCTTATTGAGACATTAGTAGCTCTTGGTGCAGAGTGTAGATGGTCATCATGCAATATTTTTTCAACACAAGATCATGCGGCTGCAGCGATAGCAAAAGCTGGAATACCTGTGTTTGCCTGGAAAGGTGAAACAGAGGAAGAGTATTGGTGGTGTGTAAAACAAACAATCGAAGGTAAAAAAGATTGGAAGCCAAATATGATTTTAGATGATGGTGGTGACTTAACAGCTCTAATGCATAAAGATTATAAACATTTAATGAAAGATATTAAAGGTTTGTCAGAGGAGACAACGACAGGTGTTTTAGCATTAAAAAAGATGGAGAATGAAGGGACATTATTAGTACCAGCAATAAATGTTAATGACTCAGTGACAAAATCAAAATTTGATAATTTATATGGGTGTAGAGAAAGTTTAGTTGACGGAATTAAAAGAGCTACAGATGTAATGATGTCAGGTAAGGTTGCAATTGTTGCAGGATTTGGTGATGTGGGTAAAGGTAGTGCAGCATCATTGAGGCAATCTGGAGCAAGAGTTATGATTACTGAAACTGACCCAATATGTGCGTTACAGGCAGCGATGGAAGGTTATGAAGTAGTCTTAATGGATGAAATGATTAAAGAAGCCGACATAGTGGTAACCGCGACTGGCAATAAAGATATTATAACTGCAGATCATATGAGAGATATGAAGGATAGAGCGATACTATGTAATATTGGACACTTTGATAACGAAATTCAGGTAGAGGCATTAAAAAATTATAAGTGGGATGAAATAAAACCACAAGTACACGAAATAGAATTACCAAGCAAAAAAAGAATTATTCTTTTAGCTGAAGGTAGACTTGTAAATCTTGGATGTGCAACAGGTCACCCGAGTTTTGTAATGAGTGCATCTTTTACAAACCAAGTCACTGCTCAAATAGAACTTTGGAATAATTCTTCTAAATATGAAAAGAAAGTTTATGTTTTACCAAAACATCTTGATGAAAAAGTAGCTATGTTACACTTAGAGAAAGTGGGCGCAAAGTTAACGAAATTGTCAAAAGAACAGGCCGATTACATTAGCGTAAAACAAGAAGGACCATATAAGCCAGATGCTTACCGCTACTAATCGTAGCAATATTAAAATTTCTAAAGAAATTGAATTAAAAAGATTTTCTGAGAAAACTTCAAAATTTATTAAAAAATTTAAAACTATTTTTTTATACGGAGAACTTGGAGTCGGTAAAACTACATTTGTAAAATATTTAATCAACAATCTACAAAAACACGAAAAAACTAAGATAACAGAAATACCAAGCCCAACATTTAATATAGTTTATGAGTACCGTATCAAAAAAAAAAGAATACAACATTTTGATTTGTATAGATTAAAAAAAAAGAAAGAATGTCTAAATATAGGTCTTTTTGAAGATGAAGATGTGATTTCAATTATTGAGTGGCCTGAAAAAGTTCATTTTAAACCAAAAAAAAGGATAGAAATTTATTTCAAATATTCTGATAATTATAATGCAAGGAGTTTAAAAATTAAATTTTTTGGAAAAAATGAAGCTATATAATAAAAATGTAACTCAATTAGAGGGAGATGCTTCAGAAAGAAATTTCTACAGATCAAAAAATTCTATAATTATTTTTTCAAAAAAAAACAAAAAAAAAAATTTGTTAATCTATGATGCAATCAACAGAATATTGAATTCAAATGGTATTAATGCTCCTAAATTAATAAAAAACAATTACAAACAAAATTTTATAGAGGTAAGCGATTTGGGGGATACAACATTGTTTATACTCCTTAATAATAAAAAAAATAGAAAAAAAATTTTTATGAATCTATTAGATTTATTATTCAAAGTTCAAAAAATAAAAAAATTCTATAGCAAGGATTTTACAGGTAGGAAATATAAGATGATAAGGTATTCAAAAGATAAACTTTTAAAAGAAGCTTATTTGTTTAACGAGTGGTATCTTCCTAGGAAATTAAGTAAGAAAAAATTGAATGAATTAAAAAAAAAATTTAAGAATATTTTTTTAAGATTATCAAAGGCAATCAAATTACCTGATGATGTATTTGTCCATAGAGACTTCCATGTTTCGAATATAATGCTTAAACAAAAAAAATTTCACTTAATAGATAGTCAAGATGCAGTTATTGGAAATCCAGCTTATGATCTTGCTTCTTTAATTGATGATGTAAGATTTAAAACCTCAAATAATTTAAAAAAAGAGTTGTTTAATCATTTTACAAAAAAATACTTAAATAGAGACCTTAAAAAATTTGAAAATGATTTTTTAATTTTATCTGTATTAAGAAATTTTAAGATTCTTGGAATTTTTTCAAGACTTGCAAAAAGAGATAATAAAAACAGATATCTTAAATACATTCCTTATACATGGAACCTTATTAAATTAAGAACTAAAAAAGAAAAAGTATTTGAGGAATTAAGGTTTGTTTTAAATAATAATAAAATTATATAAAAGTTAGTTATATGAAAAAAATTGAGGTTGCTGTGATATTAGGTGCTGGTTTTGGAAAAAGATTATCTCCAATTACAAACAAAATTCCAAAACCTCTTGTTGAAATTGAAAATGAAACCATCCTTGAAAAGACCATCAAACTTGTAAAAAAATTAAATCTAAAAAAAATTCTGATAAACGCCCATTACAAACGAGACCAGCTTAAAAATTTTATTGAAAAAAAAAACTTTGATATTGATATAGAATTATTTGAGGAAATCCCTGAAATTCTTAATACTGGAGGAGGAATCTTAAATATGATCATGGAAAACAAAAATGAACATTTTTTAACCTTTAATCCAGATACTTTATGGAACGAAAATTATGTGGATGAAATCTTAAAAATGGAAAATCAATTTTTTAACTTAAATTCGAAAAATATTTTATTAGTGGTAAATAAGGATAAAAGTTTTGATCAAAATTTGATAGGAGACTTTAATCTTGAAGCGAACAAGCTTAATAAAACAAAGCCCTTAAATTTTATTTACACAGGATGCCAGATATTAGCAAAAAAAATATTTAAAAAATTCAATAATAAACCTTTTCCAATGTCAGAGGTGTGGAATGATTTATTATCAAGAAATGAATTGACAGGTTTTGAAAGTAAAGAGAATTTTAAACATGTCACTAATTATGAAATTTATAATAAACTTCTAAAAAGCAACTAAATTTTTAGCTCTTTCTTGATCAAGATATTTTACAGATAAAATTTGAAGTTTGTCCTCAAAAATTATTAAAAGAGGATTTGCGGTTGGTATTTCCATTTTAGAAATTTCCTTCTCATTGATTTTAAAAAGGTACTTGCAGAGAGCTCTTAAAGAATTTCCATGGGCTGAGACGCATACGCCTTTCCCATTCTGCAGATCTTTTAAGATCAATTCATTGTAGCAATCAACTACACGTTTATGGGTATCTTTTAAAGACTCAGTATCTGGGATATCAGACACTGGAATATCCTTATAAGTTTCTATATTGAGTGGATGGTAGGGGCTTTTTCTATCTAAAGCTCCAGGTTTGACATCCCACGATCTTCTAAATTGATGGATCTTCTCTTCACCATATTTTTTCTTCATATCTTCTTTATTTAAACCCGTAAGCTCTCCATAATGCCTTTCATTTAATTGCCATTTTTTATTAATTAAGTTTTCATCTTCATTTAATTCTTTCATTATAATTTTAAGAGTATCATTTGCCCTTTTTTGGTAGGAGCTATAAAAAGAATTAAGTTTAATTTTTTTCTCTTTTATTAATTCACCAGCTTTTTTAGCCTCAGCTTTCCCTTTATCTGTTAATCCGACATCGACCCAACCAGTAAATCTTTTTTGTTGGTTCCACTCACTTTGTCCATGCCTAATAAGAATAAGATGTATCATTAAAATATTTGATATATTAATTAATATATAAAATAAATAAAATTAATGAAAATTTTTACAAATAATCTTCAATTAATTTTCCAATTATCGAATATATGTTTAATAATTTTATATCTATTTCCAGGAAGTATATTAGGTTTCTTTTTATACAACGATTTTGGTAATCAACCTCAAATCACTAGAGACTTCTTTCATATATCCTCAAATCACATTTACGCTTTTTCTCTCATTTCAATTCTTGGTCTTTTGGCTTTTAAAACAAAAAAAAAATTATTTGCATATTTAATTTGTTTAGCCATAGTCCTTGAATTTTTCCATTTGATCATACCAAATCGCAGCTTTCAATCAGGCGATCTAAATGGTAACTTATTGGGTGTAACAATACCCTTTTTGATTTACAAAGTTTATGAAATCTTGTTTCAAACCAAAAAAAAATAAGATTATTTATTTTATTTTTTTTATAATTTTTTGTTTAAAAACCAATTTATATTCAGAGGAAATAACAGGGTATGCAAAAGTAATAGATGGTGACACAATAAGAATAAATGGAATCAAAATTAGACTTTACGGTATCGATGCACCTGAAAAAAATCAAATATGTTCTAAGCCTTGGCTAAGTTTAAATATAATCACTCTTATTAAAGATTACGAGTGTGGACTTAAAACTACTGACTTACTTAAAAAGTTTATTAAAAACGAAGAATTGGTGTGTAAAAAAAAAACCGTAGATAGATATAATAGAGTTATTGCTATTTGCTTTAAGAAAAGAAGGGATATTAACTCTTGGCTTGTAAGGAACGGTTTGGCTGTTGCATACACAAAATACTCAAAAAAATACATCGTAAATGAAAATGATGCAAAAAAAGAAAAAAAAGGTTTATGGGCAGGAAATTTTGAAATGCCTTGGGAATGGAGAAAAAAACATAAATAAATTATAAATAAAGGGTGATTCGTATTAAATTTTTTTTTTATTCATTGTTTTTTTTTCTTTTGATGAGTTGTTCGTCTATTCCAAAAAATACTTCAAGCAGTTGTTCTATATTTTCTGAAAGATATTTTTGGTATAAACATGCAAAAAAAACTGAGGAAAAATGGGGTACACCTATGCATATACAACTTGCATTTGTTAGATTTGAGTCAGATTTTCATTGGCTAGCAAAACCTAAAAGACAAAAAATTTTCAAAATTATTCCTTTTAAAAGACCCTCAAGCTCATTTGGATATTCCCAGGCTGTAAAGGGAACATGGAAACAATATAAGGTGGAGCAGAACAAACCATTAGCTCTCAGAACAAGATTTAAAGATAGCGTTGATTTTATTGGTTGGTATACAAATAAATCATCAAAACTTTTAAAAATTCCTAAAACAGATGCGTTCAAACAATATATCGCGTATCACGAAGGGTGGGGAAATTATAAAAATTATAAGAAAAACGAGAAAGTTATTTCTTATGCAAAAAAAGTAAAAAAGTACTCAGATCAATATAAAACTCAACTTATTAAATGTAAAAAAAAGCTTAACAGGAAAAAATTTATTATTTATTGATTAAGTTCCTTTTCTAACTCTTTTTCAATGTGATTTATACTTTTTGTATTCTTTCCTAATAATAAATAAATTATCGGAACTACATAAAGTGTAAAAAAAGTTGAAAATATCATTCCAGCAAATATAGTAATACCAACAGATAATCTGCTCGCCTCACCTGGGCCACTACTTATTACCAATGGTAGAACTCCAATGATGGTAGATATAGATGTCATTAAGATTGGTCTCAATCTTAGTGCAGACGACTCCAAAATCGCAGTTAATTGATTTTTTCCCTCATCTCTTAATTGATTTGCAAATTCGACAATTAATATTCCGTTTTTTGTTGCTAATCCAATTAGTATTATTAAAGCTACCTGACTGTAAACGTTAATTGAACTACCGACGAGCAGTAGACCTATAATTCCGCCAAATATTGCTAATGGTACTGTCAGCATTATTGTGAAAGGATGAACAAAGCTTTCAAACTGAGCCGCCATCACAAGATATGCCGTAACTAAAGCTAAAAAGAATATAACATAAATCTGAAAACTTATTTCTTTTAATTGCTCACTTTCCCCTTTGAAATCAATTCTGGCATTAGGTGTATTTTCTTGAACAACTTTTTCTAAAAAAGATAACGCATTCTGAAGGGTATAATCTCCAACGATATTTGCTGAAATAGTAACTGCTTTTTGTCTATTATATCTTGATAGAAATGGAGCAGTACCTCTTTCATTAATTGTCACTAAATTTGATAAAGCAATTAATTGACCAGAATTTTTTGATCTAACATAAACTTTATTTAAACTTGAGGGTTCATTTCTATTTTTAATGTCTCCCTGCAGAATAATTGAATATTCTTTACCATCTTTTGTAAATTTTGTGACACTTCTGGAGCCAAAAATAGTTTCAATTGTTCGACCTATTTCTGAAGTAGATACGCCGAGATCTGATGCTTTCTTTTGATCGATCTTTACATTTATAATTGGTTTATTTAATTCAAAATCATCTTCAATATTAGCTAAATTATTATTTTTTCTCGCCTCTTTTTTAATAATCTCTTTCCATTTAATTAATTCATCATAGGTATTACCTAATATTACAAATTGGACTGGCTTCTCTATACCACCAGTTCTTATTCCTTGGGGCATAACAGGAAATGATAGAACACCTGGAACTTTTGAAATTTCTCTAAAAGACTCCATCATTATTCTATTACCTTTTCTGTCTCTTTTTTTCCAATCCTCCAATAGTACGATTATAAAAGCCGAGTTGACTTGTTTACTACTTTTTCCAAAACCCGGGACTCTTAGAATAAGTCTTCTATATTCACCTTGTCCAACTTTTGGTAGTAACAATTTTTCAATATCCTGTGTTTTTGATGAGGTAAATTCAAATCCTGAGCTTTGAGGAGCCTTTACTATTACAAAAAACGCACCCCTATCTTCTTTTGGTATAAGTTGCTTTGGAATATAAATAAATAAACCAATGCACAATATTAAAATGGATACTAAAAAAGTGATTATACTTTTCTTCTTTAATATCCAATATTTTAAAGTGTAAATATAAAACTCCTTAAAATCATTTAAATTTTTTTCAAATTTAAGGGTTAGTTTGTTTCTTTTTGTTTTTGTGTCTAAAACTTTGCTAGCAATCATTGGGCTTAAGGATAATGCCACAAAACTTGATATTATTACTGCGAAACTTAAAGTAACAGCTGTTTCAGCATATAATACTCCAGCTAAGCCCTCTATGAAAATCAAAGGTATGAATACAGCAACAAGAACTAAAGTGGTTGCTATAATTGCAAAAGACACTTGTCTCGATCCTTTGTATGCAGCAACCAATGAACTCTCACCTTTCTCAACCCTTCTGTATATATTCTCCAACATAACAATTGCATCATCAACCACGATCCCTATTGCAAGAACTAATGCCATAAGAGTGAAAAGGTTTATTGAAAAATCAAAAAAATAAATTGCTAAGAAGGTTGATATTAAAGAAACCGGTAAAGCTACAATCGGTACCACTAAAGCTCTTATGTTACCTAAAAAAAGATAAATAATGAGTGTGACCAAAATTAGTGCCACAAACAATGTTTTATAAACCTCTCTAATTGCATTTGAGACATAATTTGATCTATCAAAAGAAACCTCTAATGTAGATCCATCAGGTATAGAACTTTGTATTTCTTTAATCTTCTTTTTTACTTTTGTAGCTACCGCGATTGTGTTTGCATCTGAGTTTTGATAAATACCAATACCTACAACTTTTTTTCCATTTCCTTTAAAAAGTGTTCTTGTAGAAACTGGACCAAATTCAATCCTAGAAACATCTTCCAAAGTTGTTACAGAGCCATCAATTGCCCTCTTCAAAGGTAGTTTTTTATAAGAATCTAAATTTTCATATGCGTTTTCAAGTTTAATTGAAAGATCTACATCTTTTGACTCTATTCGACCTGCAGGAAACTCTAAATTTTCTGAATTTAAAACTTGTTCAACATCTTGAGTTGTTAAATTTCTTGCAGCTAATGAAAGTGGGTCTAACCACACTCTTACAGATAACTCCCTTTCACCGCCTAATCTTACACGTCCAACTCCTTCTACAGTTGAGAAATAATCTACCAAATATCGATCAGCAAAATCAGTGAGTTCTAAATCGCTCATAAAGTCTGAACTAAAACTCAACCACATAGTAGTTCTAAAGCCTGCAGATTGTTTGAAAATTTCTGGAGCGCTAGCCTCTTTTGGTAAATTATCCACTACTCTTGAGATTGCACTTCTCACATCGTTAGCAACGTCGTCAATATCAAGGTTATCTTTGAAGGTCATATCAATTCTTGACCTCTCATCTTCACTCATAGAGTCAATTGAAACGAGGCCAGGAGTGCCTCCTATAAAATCTTCAATCTTTTGTGTTATCTGAGTATCAATAACCTGAGCTGAAGCCCCTTTGTAATCAGTTTGAACTGATACTACTGGTCGGTCAATATCTGGCAATTCATTAGTTGGTATTTCAAAAAAAACTAAAATACCAAACATAACCATGACTATACTCATCACCATGGAGACGACCGGGCGTTTGATTGATAAGTCTGTTAAGAACATCTTTTAATTAATGATTTTAATTTTGATTTTATCTCTTACTTTTGAAATTCCCTCTTTTACAATCTTATCGCCCACAGACAAACCATCAAGAATAGAAACTTTTCCATAATTTCTTTTTCCAATTTTTACTTCAATTTTCTCAATGGTATTGTCTTCCAAAACTTTATAAGCAAAAGCTGTATCACCCTGTATCAATAATGAGTTTTCAGGAACCCCTATTTCTTGAGTTTCATTATAAATAATTTGTATATCTAAAAGCATTCCTGGGACCAATTCTAAATTTTTGTTATTCACAGTAATACTTGCAAGAACCGATCTTGTACTAGGGTCTACACGAGAACTCACAGAATCTATTTTACCATAAAATATTTTATCAAACGCATCTGATCTAACTTCAGCAATAAGACCTGGCTTTAAAATTTTAAGATAAATCTCGGGAACTTTAATATTCAGAATAATCGATGAAGTATCATCTAGAGTGAGGATAAAAGACTCAGTCCCTAGAACACCTTGAGCAATTTCTCTTTTTCCCAAAACACCTTTAAAGGGAGCAATGATAATCTCATTTTTTGTTCTTAATAAAACTTCACCTTCGTTAAATACTTCTCCAATAAGAATTTTTTCATCAAGTATTTCACTTTTTTTAACTCTAAAGTTTTTATTTTTTTTTGATAGAGCAGTCCCAAATGTTTCAATACTGTCAAAAAAATTGGATGATTTAACAACTTCAACAATTACCCCTGGTGGTGGATATTTAGAAAATTTCTTTTGAAAATGTTTTCCAACAAAGTGTCTTGCTACTATCACCGAAGCAATGACAATTGCCAATATAATTAAAAATATGGTAATTTTTTTTGAAGTTTTCATGCTGGATATTTACCATATTCACTCCAAGAACCATCATAAATTTTTGGAATATAATCGTTATTTACCATTTTATAGGCATAAGCTAGGACTGCGGCGGTAACACCAGACCCGCAAGTAAAAACTGGATCTAATCTTTTTTCTATATTTTCATGTTGATTGAAAAGTTTTCTTAATTCTTCCAGATTTTTAAACTCTCCAGTTTTTTGATTTATACATAGATTAAAAGGTAAACAAAAAGAGTTTTGAATGTGTCCACTTCTTAAACCTTTTCTAGGCTCAGATACTTTTCCCTCAAATCTTTCAAGGCTTCTTGCATCAATAACATTAAAATCCTTTCTTAAAATATTCTTTTTGATTTGATTAAAACTTACTACTAAATTTTCTTTTTCATTTGCAACATAATTACTTTTAATAATTTCTGTTGTACCCTTGGTTACAGGTTTATTTTCAAAAATCCATTTTTTCAATCCACCATTTAAAATATGTATTTTTTTTTCATCATGACCAAAATATAAAAGACTAAACCAACACCTACATGAACTTTTTAAATTAGAGTTATCATAAATGAGAATATCATCATTATTATTTATTCCTAAGGAGCACATTATTTTTTCCCAAGTTTTTTGTTTTGGAAGCATATGTGGAAGGTCTGTATTTTTCTCAGAATTTTCATCTAAATCAAAAAAAATAGAATTCGGAATATGACCATTTCGATATTCTTCAGCAGGATTTCTTTTTTGAGCTGGCATATGCCAAGAGGCGTCTACTATTTTTAAATTGTTTAAATTATCAAGTACCCAATCTGTCGTGACTAAGCTCATCTAAAATTTCTTGTCCAAATATTTTTGATGGTATTCCTCAGCTATACAATAATTCTTTAGCAAAGATAATTTAGTCACAATTTTTCCTGAAAAATCATTGTTTTTTAATTTTAAGACCTTTTCAGCAATTTCTTTTTGTTTTATGTTTAAATAAAAAATTTCACTTCTGTACTGGGTCCCAAAATCTGGACCTTGAGAATTCAAAGTAGTCGGATCATGAATCTTAAAAAAAAAATTTAAAATTTCCTCATAAGTAATAATTTTTGGATCAAAATTTATTTTAACTACTTCAGCATGATTTGTTTCACCAGAACAAACTTCTTTATAAGTTGTGTTTTCAGTGTTGCCACCACAATAACCTACCTCAGTTTTATAAACTCCATCGAGATCACCAAATTTTTTTTCAGGTCCCCAAAAACATCCACAAGCTAAAACTGCTATTTCCATTGATTATTTAAATTTTATAACTAAGTTAAACTTATGCTTTCTAAAAATCAATTAGGCTTTTTGTACATGTTTTTGTCTGTTTGTGCATTTTCCATTATGGATTTATTAGTGAAGTGGTCAGACGAATATCCATTGGGCCAAGTTTTATTTTTTAGAGGTTTTTTTGGGATCGTTATATATTTTTTTATTATTCCTAAAGACAGACTAAAGGACTTTTATACCACCGAAAGACCATTACTTCATTTTAATAGGTGCTTATTTGGTCTCATCGCTTTATTATCAATCTTTACTGCATTAAGAAATCTCCCATTAGCAACAGTTGTCAGCATTTCATTTGCCGCACCAATATTCACTACCATCTTTTCAATTTTTTTTTTAGGAGAAAAAGTCGGGTATTATAGGTGGCTAGCAGTGTTTGTGGGCTTTGTTGGAATTATAATTATTACAGAACCTGGTTATAGTTCTTTAAATATATATTATATTTTTCCAGTAATCTTTGTGCTTGGTATGTCCTACGTTGCTATAAGTATAAGGCAGTTATCTACAACTGAACCCGTTTGGCTAATCTCACTTTTTTTTTCAATAGCAATAACTCTTGCAAGTTTTTTTTCAATTCCTTGGGGTTGGAAAATGCCTGACTTTTTAGATCTATTTCTTTTAGTATTAGTAGGAGTTTTTGGTGGATTTGCTAATTTGTGGCTTAGCCAATCATATAAATTTTCTGAAGTTTCATTAGTAACACCACTCAAGTATTTAACTTTAGTTTTTGCGATTATTTTTGGTTATTTAATATGGAATGAGGTTCCATCGATAAAAACTCTGATTGGTGCTTTTTTAGTTATTATTTCATCTATAATAATTTTTAGAAGAGAAATTATTCTGAATAAACAAATTTCAGCTGCACGTCATGAGTAAAAGACCCAAGTATTGGAATAGTGCTGTAAAATACTTATCCAAAAAAGACCCAGTGATGAAAAAACTGATATCTCGGTATAATGATAAAACATTAACAACTAGAAAAGATATTTTTTATTCCCTTTGTAAAAGTATTATTGGACAACAAATAAGTGTTAAGGCTGCTGATTCTGTCTTTAAAAAATTTGAGAAAGTTTGTAATGGTAAAATTAATCAAAAAAAAATTAACAAACTGAGACCTGGAGAACTTAAAAAATGTGGTCTAAGTAGACAAAAAGTAAAAGGGATCAAAGAATTAGCTCATAAATTTGAAAATAAATCTTTTAATCCAAAAAAAATTAAATTTATGAGTGATGAGGATGCAATAATATATTTATCATCACTCAGACAAATAGGAAGATGGTCAGCAGAGATGATACTATTATTCACATTAAATAGGCCAGATGTCTGGCCAATCCAAGATATTGGATTATTAAGATCTATTTCAAAAAACTATAAAAAAAAATATTTTCCATCAAAAAAATTTGTGGAAATTTTAAGAAAAAAATTTTCTCCGTATTGTTCTGTTGCTACCTGGTATTTGTGGAGGTCAATAGACGATGAACCTATTCAGTATTAACTTAATCTAACCATTCTTTAAACTTATTTTCATTATTCTGAATGTATTGTGGAAGTTCATTTTTAGGATAAAGACTAAGTTTTCTTTTATTTTCAGAAAATTTTTTTTCTGTCTTATCGGCAAACATGTCGTAAATAGTTTCATTGTTTTTCATCAATTTCGATATTTCTTTTAAATCAATATTTTCAACTTCAAAATCTCTATGATGTAAATATGATTTTAATTTTTTTTCTACATCAGCTGGATTTTTTAAATTTGAAAAATGCCAACCCCCGTCTTTTATAAAAATTTTGTTAATATATTTGTTATCTGAAAAAAAAGTATCTAGCCTCCAAAAACCAAACTTTTTATTCTTAACATTTCTTATCCATTGAGGAGACTTTAAGTTTTTCTTTTTACAAGCTTTGGTTCCATGCCATGTAAAACCTTCAAGAAATCTGTTTAATTTGTAGTAAAAAATACTTTGTTCAAAAATAACTATTTTATTATTCACTCTAGCAACATTAAGATCTTTTAAATTTGGTATTTCATCGACATCAGATATCATTATCAAGTCGTCTTCATTTGCTTTATCTAGTCCTTTATTTATAAAGTTCCTTTGAAAGTTTTCTCTTTTATGAGCGTTAGAAATTATCTTTTGAGTAATTAACGAATCATCATCGCCTTTTTTAGGTTGCTCCAAGCTTGATGGTTCTTCATCTTGAACAATATAAATTATCTTATCTTTTAATTTGGGGTAGTTATTAATATCAAATTTTAGATCTCGTTTTTTACCGTTATGGTAGAATTTACTTTCAACAATAACGAAACAATCAACAAAATTTTTTAAAGAGTTCAATCTTATGTCTAATACAACCTCTTCATCGTAAAACATAAAACAATCAAAGATTCGCATAAAATGATTTCTAACTCAAATATCTTGATATATAAATCTAAAAATTGAATACTTTTTTTATGTCTAAAAAACTTATTATTGACTGGAATGAATACAACAGATCAATAGACGAGCTTGCAGTACAAATAAGCGAAAGTGGTTTTAAACCATCTTTCATAATCTGTATTGCTCGAGGTGGCCTAAGAGTAGGGGACATACTTAGCAGAATTTTTAAAGTAAAATGTGGTTATCTTGGAGTTGAAAGTTATTCATCAGCAGGTGAAGGAAAAGTATCTGATGTTCAAAACGAACTTACGTTTGCGAGGGATTTGTCCACAACAAGTAAAGTTTACGGGGAAAATATTTTAGTGACTGATGATCTTATTGATACTGGTGTGACACTTGAAAAGACTTTAGAATGGCTTAAAAAATATAAAGATTTTAAAAACAAGAAAATAATTTTTAAATCTGCTGTTCTTTACAAAAAAGAAAAATCTAATTTTAAATCAGATTATATTGTTCATAGTCTTAAAGATAACCCTTGGATTGTTTTTCCTTATGAATTACGTGAACTTATCTCAATAGATCAACTAAAAAAAGAACTAAAAAAAAAGGGCTAGAAAAATAATTTCTAGCCCTTTTTAAATTAATTTAAATTAAGCAACTACAAAACTTAAAACACTTAAAATAGCAATTATCCATATTGCTGGTGAAGTGGTTGCAAATTTTCCTGTAAAAATTTTAATTAAAGCATACGCCACAAAAGCAAGCGCAATACCATTACTTATACTATACGTTAAAGGCATAGTAATCATCGCAACTATAGCAGGAGCTGATTCAGCAATATCATCCCAAGAAATGTCAGTAATATTTCTTACAAATAAAACGGCCACATATAACAATGCAGCCCCATCGATTTCTTTAGGTAAACTTGTTGCAAGTGGTGAAAAAAACAAACATAGTAAAAACAATACACCAATTACCAATGAAGTCATCCCTGTTCTTCCTCCAGCTTTTACTCCAGCTCCAGACTCAACATAACTTGTAACAGTAGTTGTTCCCATTAAAGCTCCAGCAACTGTTCCAACACTGTCAGACAACATTGCTTTGTTGATATCTTGTACTTTACCTTTGCTGTCTACTTTACCAGCTACGTTTGCTACAGAAGTTAATGTTCCAGCTGTGTCAAAGAAATCAATAAATAATAAAGTAAAGACCACAGTAGACATACTTGCAGTCAATGCTGCCTTTAGGTCAAAGTCGAATAAGTAAGTCATTGGAGGTGGCGTATCAACTATTCCGTTAAACTTTGCAAGACCAGTTGCCCATGCAATTATACTAAAAGCTATAATTCCAATTATTATATTTCCTTTAACTTTAAGTTTTTCCAAAACAACCATAGCTACAAAAGCTAAACATCCTAATAGTACTAAAGGATTTTTAATATCTCCCAAAGTAACAAGTGTAACTGGGTGATCTCCAACAACACCCATTATTTCAAGGCCTATTATAGCTAAGAATAAACCTATCCCTGCGCCAATTCCTAATTTTAGACTTCTAGGTATAGAATTTATTAACCATGCTCTCAGCGGAGTGAGCGAAATTATTAAAAAAAGAATTCCTGCAACTAACACCGCGCCCAGTGCCGCTTGTGGAGAATAACCCATTCCTCCTACGACTCCGAAAGCAACGAATGCATTAATTCCCATTCCAGGAGCAAGACCAATTGGCCAAGTTTTTCCATAAAAAGCCATTATGAAACAAGCCACTGCTGTTGCCAATATTGTTGCAGTGAAAACTGCACCAAAATCAAAAAAACCTTTTTCAGGACCAGCAAATTCTCCTGACAATATAAAAGGATTTAAAAACATTATATAAGCCATTGTTAAGAAAGTTGTTATTCCTGCAATAACCTCTGTTTTAAAACTAGTTTTGTGTTTTTTATATTCAAAATATTTATCTAACATTTAACCTCCAATTAATTGAATGATTATCAGATTCTTATTTTGATTACTTTAATTACTTGTTTTTTATTAACAAATTTCAACTTGAAGTTTATTTTTTTAATAAAGTAATTATAATTATTAACTAGATGATAAAAAAAATATCAATTTTAATTCTAATGATGTTGTTGGTTCAAGGATGCCAAACAGTTCAAAATAAAACAAATAATCTTATTGAAAAAGAGGAAAAATATCTTGAAAAATTCATAAATAAAAAAATAGCAAAAGTAATCCAAGAATTTGGAGAACCAACTCAATATTTAACGCCAGACCCAGAAAGCGGTGGAGGAAAATTAATATACAATACAAAAAAATTGGGAATCAAATGTGTAAGAACTTTTGAAGTGGATGAATCAGAGAGAATTGTTGGATTTTCTTCAAAAGGATGTTTTTGACTTGTGGGGAAAATCCCCACAAGCAAGGTAAAACTTATTTAATTTCGATAAGTTTTTTTTTTTTGTAATCAGGTATTATTCTTTCGCAAGCGATAGTGAGCAAACCATCTTTTAACTCAGCTCCATTTACTTTAACATCATCTGCTATTGTAAATGATCTAGCGAATTGTCTTTGAGATATTCCTTTGTGTAAAATCTCTCCGTCCTGATCTTTTTTTTCTGATTTATCTGTCTGTTTTGTTCTAACAGTCAGCATATTATCTTCAAATTCCACCTCTACATCTTTTTTAGTAAAACCGGCTAAAGCAACTTCAATAGAATATTTATCTTTGCCTGTTTTTCTAATATTGTAAGGCGGGTAATTTGATTGCATACTCACTCCTCCATTACCCAACATGTTTTCAAACTGATCAAACATGTCGTCAAAACCAATTGAAAATGGTCTTAAGGAATTGAATATTGATAGATCCTTACTTGTCATATTATCCTCCTTTGTTAGCAAGAATTATAAAGGTCCCATGAGGCAACCTTTAATAAATATATGGTAACATTTTCTATTTTTTCAAGATGCTGAAATTAAATTTTTTTTGCAATCTTACATATAAAAGCATAATCCAAAGCTATCTCTTCAATAATTCCATCGCGACCAGATTTACCACCATGACCCGCATTCATTTCAGTTTTTAAAAGTAAAAGATTATTGTCAGTTTTGTTGTCTCTTAACTTTGCTGTAAATTTTAAAGGTTCATCAAATAAAACTCTATTGTCACTGAGGCTAGTAGTAATTAAAATGTTTGGATAATCCATCTTTTTTATATTGTTGTATGGCGCGTATGAGTAAATATAATCAAAGTGTTCCTTATTGTCTTTTGCATTTCCAAACTCATCAAATTCTCCAATCGTCAAAGGTAAAGAATGATCAAGATTGGTTGTCAAACTATCAACAAAAGGAACAGCCATTATCATGCCTAAAAATAAATCTGGTTTTTCATTTACTACTGCTCCCATCAGCAATCCACCAGCTGATCCTCCCATACCAATAATTTTTTTCTTTGAGGTATATTTTTTATCAATTAAAAACTTTGCGCAAGAAATATAGTCTCGAAAAGTATTCTTCTTGTTCAATAATTTTCCTTCTTTCCACCACTTCATACCTCTTTCCATTCCTCCTCTAATGTGGGCGGTTGCCCAAATAATATTCCTATTGATTAAGCTTAATCTTGTAGAGGAAAACGATGGCCACATTGAATTTCCATAAGAACCATATCCATACAAAAGCAAGTTTGAATTTCCATCTAGTTTTGTAGTTTTTTTTCTTGTAATAGTGATTGGAATTATTCTTCCATCATGTCCTTTGCACTCAAGTCTTTCAACAACATAATCATTCGAATTATGACCTGATGGAATTATTTGTTCTTTGACAAGTTTTTTTTCTTTAGTTTTTAGATTATAAATAAAAGTTCTAGACGGCGTTTTAGGAGTAGAGTAAGAAATATATATATCATCCGTTTCACGATCTCTCTGCATGAGAGAAACAGACGAGTCATAAACAGTTTCTTCAGTAAAAATTATTTCTTCTTCTTTATTTGTTTTAAGATTTTTGACGTAAATTTTGTCAAGTGCATTTCTAAGCTCAGATCTGATTTGCCAGTTATTTAGGAATGTTAAATTTCCAATCATTGTTTCTGATTGGCTTGGAATATAAGTTTCCCATGCTTTAGACTCGATATTTTTTGAAATTAAAATTTTAAAATCCTCAGCATCCTCATTTGTGTGCATGTAAAAATTTCCACCCCATGAATTAACACTGTAAATTATCCCTTTTTTTCTTTGTTGAATAAGTTTAGGCTTAGGTTTTTTTTCATCAATGCTAAAGTAATATTTCTCTGATGTGTTGTGATCTGAGCTATTTATAAAATAATACTTTTCATCAGAGCTAATACCCATGCTAACTGTAAATGCTTTTGTTTTTTCTTCAAATATAAGTAAATCTTCATTAACAGATGATCCAATTTGATGTCTAAAAATTGATCTTGGTCTGTGGTTTTCATCCAACTTAGAATAAAATATATATTGGTCATCAAGACTAAAATTTATAGAGCCAGAAGTATTTTCAATTTTTTTAGTAACTAACTTGCCTGTTTTAATATCTCTGACATAAATTGTGAAATATTCAGAGCCCTTTAAATCTAAAGAGTATGCAAGAAATTTATCATTATAACTTACTTCAAGATCGCCTACCCCAAAATACTCAGTCTTCAGTTTACTTTTTTCTTTATCACCATTCCAAATTTCCTCAACTACATCAGTTCCAATTTTCTTTCGGCATTTAATTGAGTAGTTTCCTTTTTTTAGTTGTTTTCGTCCAATACTCATAGTTTTTATCTTTAAAAGGAAGAGACTCATCATCTAACTTTATTCTTCCTTTAATTTCATTAAACAATGTTTTTTGAAATTCTTTAGTATCTTTTAAATGAAACTCAGTATACTTATTTTCCTCTTCTAAATATTTTCTTACCTCAGGTAATAGCTTTGAACTGTCTTTCAAAACTTCTAATATGTTTTTTTGGTGGACCCAGCTATAATCGTCTGTCCAGGTGACGTTATGACAGGATTTTGTTTCTGATTTTTTTGAAAGTTGTGGTATTTTCATAATAACTATTTACATGAATTTTTTTTTTATAACACTTGTTATTTTTGTCGTAATATATTTGATATTGAATTGGTTTGCTAAAACCTCGAGTAGAAAAATTTCAAAATTTATAAGATCATTTGTAATTATTTTATCCATAGTCCTTGCTATTGCGATGGTGGTTGCTGGAAGATATATATTTTCACTGCCTTTTTTATTGATGGTGCTTCCTATATTAAAAACGAAAGCTGGTTTTACTCTTTTTCAATTGTTTAGGTTTTGGGGCCTTTTAAACGTTCTAAAAAATTCTGGAAGATTTAATTTTAATAATTTTAATAAAAATCTAAATACTAGTGAGATTACTCTGGATGAGGCATACAAAATTCTTAACCTTGATCCTAAAAAAAAATATTCAAAAGATGAAATTTTAAATTCTTATAAAAAAATAATGAAAAAAATTCATCCAGACATTAGCCCTGAATTGACTAGGTTAGCCTCAATTGTCAATGAGGCTAAGGATGTTGTTCTAAGAAATATTTGACAAAATTTCGTCTAGTTTTTTTTGAATCTCCGCTGGGCTTATTTTATCTTTCCCCAAAGTATCATGGCTAACTGTGTTCTCTCCTTCAGGAAGTATAGGGTGCATTAAAGAACTGTAACTTCCATATACTAAAGGTGTATCAGCCATAAGCACAATTGTCGGAATATTTAAAGCAGCAGATAAATGGCTGAAACTGGAGTCATTACATATCGAAACATCACAATTTTTAATAATAGGAATTATTTTGCTAATATTTAAATTATTTAATGGTATGCAAAATTCTTTTAAATCTGATTTTGTAATTTGATCCAAAATTTCAATTTCCTCCTTTGCATTCCCTGTCGCAATAAAAAATTTACATTTCCCTTTTTTTTGTGTTTTTTTCATCACTTCTATAAATATTTTCGAAGGAATTCTTTTTGTTTCACCTGACCCACCTGTTCCAAGAACAATATTAATTTCATCATTATTAATTGAGTAATTTTTCTTTGCTTGTGCTACAGTGTCTGGCTTAGGATTTATAGTAGGGTTTTCTTTGACATCAACTTTTAAAGTATCTCTTATAAATTTTTTAGCAGTCTCTATAATATGCTGATTTTTTTTTTTAAGGAGTTTGTAACAATTTATATCTTTAATCCCACCTATTTTAGCAGCCATATAAAATCTGAGTGAAGAATTAAAAATAAAAACTTTATCAAATTTTTTATCTTTTATATCTTTGATAAGATTAAAGAATCCTTTTACACCAGAATGTCTATTTTCAACTTCACTTCTTTCAAGATAAATAATTTCTTCAATATATTTTTCTTCATTTAAATATTCTGAAGCTTTAGTGTTTTTTTTAACCATTAGAGAAATTTTTTCTCCGTAATAATTCGAGATTGCTTTAACGAAAGGTAGAAACATAATCATGTCCCCAATTCCCATCCGATTTTGAATAATAAGTATTTTCATAGATTCTTTGTATCTTTACTAAAAAAAAAATATTAGTTAAGTTTAATTATGGGAGAAATAAAAGGCATTTATGCGGCGGCTGTCTCTATATTAAAAAATGATTTATCATTAGACGTAAACAAAACAGTAAAACACTGCGAAAATATTATAAAGGATGGTTGTCATGGAGTTGTTTTATTTGGAAGCACTGGTCAATCACAGTTAATACCACTTAATGAAAAAATTGAGATGATTAATTTTGTCTCAAAAAATGACAAAATTAAAGACAAGTTAATTATTGGAACTGGACTAAATTCACTAGTAGAAAATATAAATTTTTTAAAATTATCTTTAAATATAGGTCTTAATAAATTTTTGATTATGCCTCCAGCCTACTATAATTATGGAGATAAAGAGGTAATAGAATACTATACAAAATTAATTAAATCTGTTCCTGATGCGAAAATAATTCTTTATAACTTTGAAAAACTTTGTGGATATAAATTCTCTGTTGAGTGTGTTGAAAACTTAGCAGCTAGATTTCCTAAAAATATAATCGGTGTAAAAGACAGCTCATACAATCTCATTGGAAACCTTAATATCAAAAATTTTTCTATTTTACCTGGATCAGAATTGAAACTGCTAAATGGGTTAAAAAAAGATTGTTCTGGAATAATAACAGCCACATGTAATGTTACCGCCAAACTTGCAAGAAAAGTTTTTGATGACTTTGAACAAAATAAAGATCAAACTGTAAATGATAAACTGTGTGAAGTTAGAAAAGCTTTTGATCAGTTTAATTTAATATCAGGCTTACATTCATTTCTTAGTTTAACTGATAAGCAGTTTTTAAATATATTGCCTACATGTTCCCTACTTAGTAAACAGGATGAGAAAACACTTATAGATAGACTTAAAGATTTAGACTTTTTAGGAAAAGATTTTAAAGCTGCATAAAATGAAACTAGTTAATTTTTTAAATGATCTATTCAAAGAAGATGGATTTAGATTAATTGATGCAAATAAAAGAGAATATTTAATTGGAAATCCCAAGAAAAAAAATCCTATTATCTTGGAACTACTAGACTCATCTATGCATTACAAACTTTTGCTACTTCCTGAATTATACTTAGGAGAAGGTTATATGGATGGTAAAATTAAGATACACAATGGTACTATCACAGAATTTTTAGAAGTAGCTTTCAAAAATCTTGGAAAAAGAAATCCAAATAATTTGAGCAAGATGATAAATAAAATATTAGGCACATATAAATATTTGACTAATTTTAATTTCGCAAAACAATCAAAAAAAAATGTAGCTCATCATTATGACATATCCGAAAAACTATATGATTTATTCCTTGATGGAAAAAGACAATATTCTTGTGCTTATTTCAAAAATGATAACGACACCTTGGAAGCTGCTCAAAATAATAAAATTGATCACATAATTAAAAAATTAGATATTAAGGATAATCAAACTGTTCTTGATATTGGCTCAGGATGGGGCGGAATGGCAATTGAAATTGCAAAAAAAACAAAAGCCAGAGTCCTTGGTATAACTTTATCAGAAAACCAACTCAAGTATAGCAGACAAAAAGCAAAGGAAATGAATCTTGAAAACCAAGTAGAGTTTAAACTAATTGATTACAGAGAATTAAAATCAAAATTTGATAGAATTGTAAGTGTTGGTATGTTTGAACATGTTGGAAAAAAATTTTATAGAAAATACTTTAAATGTGTTCACGATCTTTTAAATGAAAATGGAGCTGCATTAATCCATACTATTGGTTCGATTGATAGGCCTAGAGACCCACAACCTTGGATTTCTAAATACATTTTTCCAGGTGGTTACACACCTAGCTTAAGTGAAATTGCAAGACCGATAGAGGACTCAAACTTAATTCTAAATGATTTAGAGGTTTTAAGATTGCATTACGCACATACTTTAAGAAATTGGAGAGAAAGATTTCTTAATAAAAAAGATAAAGTATTAGAAATGTTTGATGAAAGATTTTTAAGAATGTGGGAATTTTATTTAGCTGGTTGTGAGATGGCTTTTAAATGGGGAGATCAGGTTGTATTTCAATTACAATTGAGCAAGAATAAAACCACAATACCACCTACAAGAGACTATATTTATCAATAAATTACTGATAATTTTGAAATCTCCTGATGAAAAAAAATAAAAAAAGAAAAAAAAAGATCATAAAGAAAAAAAAATCAAAGAAAAAAGCCAAAAGAAGTTTTAAGCGAGCCAAAATAAGAAAAAAGAGTAAAAAAAAAATAAAAAAGGTTAAAAAAAAAAGGTTTCAAAAACAGACAGGTTTTTTAGCAAAATTCATTTTTTTACAAGAAAGTATAAAAAGCAAACTACGTTTCAAAATTAACCTTAATCCTGAAAAGAAAATTCAGGGTTTTTTTGATTTAATTGAAAAGAAAATTATTGATACGAAGA
Source organism: uncultured Pelagibacteraceae bacterium (assembly GCA_902623785.1). Lineage (GTDB taxonomy): Bacteria > Pseudomonadota > Alphaproteobacteria > Pelagibacterales > Pelagibacteraceae > Pelagibacter. Next base: position 4,800 of record CACNVG010000007.1, on the reverse strand, counting down.
AGTTAATTATTGAAGAAAAGCAGAAGTTTAGAATACGAGAGGTTGAGAAGGAAAGACAGCAAAAAAGGGCCGAGGAAAAAGCTAAAATAGAGCTATTAAATAGACAAGTTGAGCTTAAAAAAACGGAGCTAAAAGAGGAAAAACAGTTGCAAATAGAGAGAGCAAGAGATCTTAAGAAATTTTTAAGACAAGAGCAGGCACTTTTAAGAGAAGAACAAGCAGAAGTTCAAAGGAAGTTTCTTGAAGAAATTAAGATAGAAAAACAAATTGAAAAATTCAGAATAAGAGAGGTAAAAGAGCTAGAGACACTAGAGCGAATTTCATTAAAAGAAAAAAGAGAAGATTATAGCGAAATCCAAGAGAGAATAGATAAGTTAAAAGAAAAATATAGGTTAATCAGAGATCAAAAAATTCGTGAACGATTAGAAGCACTAGGAATAAAAACTCTAGATGAAGATGACAGAGAAACTTTATTAAAAAAGGAAAAAAATTATATTGCTGCGAGACAACTTGTAGAAACATCGTTGGAGAGTTTTTATAGAAGCGCCTCAAGTTTAGTTTTTCAATTAAACAAAAGACACCTTACAAGGGACATGTCTATATTCAGATGTATTGATAGAAGGTTTGAAACAGGTGAGATATTTATAAAGTGGGACGAGTCTAATGATGACGAATGGCTCATACTGATTTATATTAAGGATAATTCACCGGAGGGAAAAATAATTATTGAGGATAAATGCAATCGTGAAAAATATTTTTCAGATGAATATCAGTCAAATGAAATATTTAAGGCATCGGATAAAATGGTGGACTCACTTACACAACTTTTATATCGTGAGCGAAGCAAGAATGTAAATCAATCACTTACGTAAACAGACACACCCCTTGCATTTACATCAACGTCAAATTTTTTATGAAGAGGAGGAAAAGCTCTTTGTGAACAATCAAGTCTATCACAAGTTCTGCAAGATACACCAATTGGCAGCTCAGATTTTTTGTCATTCAAATCCAAATTTTCAGTATAAATAAAATCCTTAGCATATTTAGCTTCACAACCAAGTCCTATAGATAACATACTTTTTTTTTGTCCATATCTACCCACACCTTTTTCAACTGTCCTCGCTATACAAACATATTTTTCTCCATTGGACATCTTGCTAACTGCAGCTTGAATTACCCCAGGTCTTGAAAATGCTGAATAGACATTCCATCTTGGGCAGGCACCACCATACCTTGGTATTTCAATTCCGGATAGCGATAATCTTTTTGAAATATTACCAGCAACATCCACTCGTAGAAAATGAAAAGGTATTCCAGGTAATTTCGGATCTTGTAAACAAGTTACTCGGTGAGCGACTTGTTCGAAGGAAGTAGCAAAAGTATTCTGTAATAATTCAAGATCATATTTTAAATTTTTACATTCCTTGTGAAACAATTCGTATGGCATAAGTATTGCTGCACCACAATAATTCAATAAAGCAATTCTTGATAACTCCTTTGCTTCATTTGAAGGAAATTTAAAATTTGATAAATAAAAATTAATTTGGTCTTTTGCTCCAATATGAGCTATTTGTGCCGCAGCATATAATTTCTTCGTTTCTAATGAAATGTAATCAGATAATAAAAGTACTTTTTCTTTTTCTTTATATATTTTAGAGAAAGGCTTTCCCTCTTCAGGAATAACATCTTTTACTTGAACATTATATTTCCTTTTTAAAAATTCGCATAAAGCAATATATCTAGTTCTATTGTTCTGTTTTACTTCTTGAAATATATCATTCGCAAATTCTTCTAACTTAGGAAAATAATTTTTATTTTCTTGTAAAAAATCAGCAATTACCTCACCTGGAAATGCTGCTCTTCTACTATCAATAATCTTTCCAGAAATATTTTCTACTTTATTAACAATATCATGATCTTTTTGTTTAAAGTTATCGCCAAGTTTGATTAAAGCTTTAGCTATTTTTGGATTTGATGCCACCAAGTCCTTAACCTCTGGACCAAGAATATCTAGATCTTCAAAAATTTCATCACTGAGCAATTCTGATATGTCATTTTCTAAATTCAGATCTGATTTACTAGTTAAATCTGAAACATTAATACGAAGCTCACTACATATTTTAATAATCAAATTGCTGTCAACGTTTCTTTTTCCACTTTCAATTAAATTTAGATAACTAGCCGAAATTCCAATTTGCTCAGAAAGTTTATTTGCTTGAATCCCTAGCTGTCTTCTAAATGCCTTTATTTTTGGTCCAATTTTTAAGTTTGTTTTTTTAAGATCACCTACATTTGAATTTTTAATTATAGCTTTCTTAGAATTATCTAAATCAACTAATTTATCATCAATTAGATCTGACATCTCGATTCTCAATTCGTTGCAAACTTTTAATAAAAGTTCGCCATCAATTCTTCTTTTTCCACTTTCAATTAAATTCAAATATGTTGGAGATATAGACAGCAATTCTGATAGTTTTTTTGCTTGTAAGCCAAGCTTTCTTCTAAATTCCCTTATTTTTCTGCCTATAATTATGTCTGTATTTTCTGACATTTGTAAATTTTGTAAATTTAAATTTACAATAAATTTATTTAGTTTACAAGTAAAAAGCGCTTTTTTGTGGATTTTGTAAATTTAGTAAATTATATAATATTTATGGACAACAAAAACAAAAAAAATCAGCAAAAAAGCCAAGAAATATTGGCTGATAACACGAACAACCAAAGTTCTGGTATTTATTTGAGAGATGATCATTGCGATTGGGGTTCAAGTGGAATGAACGAGTTCACTAACGAATATAGTGAAAACGATTAATCCGCGTTAAGCTTCAATTCAATCAATCAAAAGTAGGTAGTAAATGGGTGCAGAAAAAAAAGTTTCGTACGATTTAAAAAGATTTGCAGGTATTAAAAGAGATTACAATCAAGAAGATGTAGAAAGACTTAGAGGTTCAATAAAAATTGAATATTCAATTTGCAAGCAACAATCTATAAAATTATGGAATTTATTAAACACTGAGCCTTACGTAAATACACTTGGCTCTCTATCGGGCAATCACGCAGTACAGCATGCAAAAGCCGGATTAAAGGCAATCTATTTGAGTGGATGGCAAGTTGCAGCTGACGCTAACAGCGCCGGTGAAATGTATCCTGATCAATCCCTTTATCCATATGACAGTGCGCCAAAACTAGTTGAGGCAATGAATAATGCTTTGTTAAGAGCTGACCAAATTCAGCATATGGAAATTAAAGATGGCGATCAAAAGAGAGAAAAAAGAATAGATTACATGCTTCCAATAATTGCTGATGGCGAAGCTGGTTTTGGAGGACCATTAAATGTTTTTGAATTGACTAAGAAATTTATAAAGGCTGGAGCAGCCGGAGTTCACTTTGAAGATCAATTAGCAAGTGAAAAAAAATGTGGCCATATGGGTGGTAAAGTTTTAATACCAACAAGCCAAGCTGTAAAGAATTTGAAAGCTGCAAGATTAGCTGCTGACATAGCTGATGTTCCATTGATTATTCTTGCTAGAACTGATGCAAACGCAGCAAAACTAATTACAAACGATCATGATGAAAATGATAAGCCTTTCCTGACAGGTGAGAGATCTCCAGAAGGGTTTTATTATGTTAAATCTGGAATTGATCAAGCAATTTCAAGAGGTCTTGCGTATGCACCATATTCAGATCTTATATGGTGTGAAACTGCAACACCAAATTTAGAGGAAGCAAAAAAATTTGCTGATGCTATCCACAAAAAATATCCAGGTAAATTATTAGCTTATAACTGCTCACCATCATTCAATTGGAAAAAACATCTGTCAGATAATGAAATTGGATCTTTCCAGAAAAAAATTAGTGAAATGGGTTATAAATTTCAATTTATCACTTTAGCAGGTTTTCATACTCAAAACATAGCAATATTTGAACTAGCAGAAAAATACAAAGCAGAAGGTATGTCAGCTTATTCAAAAATCCAAGAACGTGAATTTGCAAGAGAGAAGGATGGATATACAAGTGTCAAACACCAGAGAGAGGTAGGAACATCATATTTTGATGCAGTTACAAGTACAATTTGTTCTGGTAAAAGTTCAACAACAGCAATGGAAGGATCAACTGAATCTGAACAGTTCTAAATGATTACAAGCGGATTAATTTTACTTGTTTTATATTTTTTACTCATTTACTCATTTGAATGTATAAAATACTTCAATAAGATAGATGAAAGATTTGGAAACTCTTTATGGAGATGGTCATACGATTATCCTGTAAAAGGAAAACAAGATATTTCAAATATAGATGATCCAGAATTTGTAGCATTAAGAAGGAGAAGAAATACCGCAGTTACTTGTATGTATTGGATTTTCTTTTTAGGTTTTTTTGTTCTAATGAATTTTGTAAGCCAAGTACTATTAAAAATTTTTATTTAATTAAATTTCTCTATTTTTTTTACAATATATTCCCAATCTCCAAATTTAGAGTAGGATACTTTTAAGATAATCTTTGATTTTTCATCTAACCAAACATTAAATACTTCCTTTTTTTTTTCGTTAATATTTTTCTTCATTACAATTTTAAATTTACTCACATTGTATTCATCGCTATCAATTTTAAGTATTTCTTTTGACAAAAAATAAACCTCTTGGAATTTTAAACTACCAGAAAGAGGACTAACAATAATTTTTGATTGAAGAATATTATGATTCCACCAATTTCCAACTAACGCAGCTGAGGTCACATTGCCATTAAAAGAAGAACCATTAATTTTAAAAGTTTTTTTATCTTCATCTAAAATTAACTCAT
>CACNVG010000006.1 GCA_902623785.1 uncultured Pelagibacteraceae bacterium | reverse complement strand
AAAAGTTATTACATATAAAAAACAGACAAAAAAAATTAATTTTCTACTTAAAAGGGTTAATATTCCAAAAGAAATATAAAGCATAATCTCAACGGAGATTGACCAAGAAGGTGTGTTGAAACTATAGCTTTCAGCAAAATGTTGTAATAAGAATAAATTTAACAAGAAGTTTTTGAAATTATTTGTTTCAAATACTTTATTATTTGCTTCTATTCCATATTCTAAAAATACAAAATATTTTAAAAGTTCTATTATTCCAAAAATTATTAAAAAAAATAAGTGTAGAGGATATAATCTTTTAAATCTTTTAATTAAAAAAGACTTGAAGACACTAAATTTTTGAAGTTTTTCAATATAGTTCAGACATATTACAAAACCACTTAAAGTGAAAAACAACTGAACAAACAACCCCTGAGCAAAGTATTTAGTAAAAAAAGTATCGTAAGTAAAATGAACTGCACAAACACTTAATGCTGCTAGGGCCCTAAAAACATCAAGTTGCTTAATATGATTGTTCATTTTCAGTGAAATATTTCTAAAAGTATTTTGGTATTATTTAAGTTTTATAATTAAACTGCAGCTTGTTTAATAGAAAGTTTAACTTTTCCTCTGTCAAATCCTATGACCTTAACTTTTACTTCGTCGCCCTCCTTTACAACGTCAGTCACCTTTGCAACTCTTTTATCAGCAAGTTCTGAAATATGAACGAGTCCATCCTGCTTTCCCAGAAAGTTTACAAATGCTCCAAACTCCATAATCTTCATAACTTTGCCGTTATAAATTTTGTTAAGTTCAGCTTTCGCTGTTAAATCTTTAATCATTTGCATAGCTTTGTTTCTAGAGTCTTCATCTGGAGCTGCTACAGTAACTTCCCCTTGATCATTAACATCTACTTTAGCTCCAGATTTTTCAACAATCTCTCTTATTGTAGCTCCGCCCTTACCTATTACAGTTGCTATATCTTTTTTATCAACTGTTATTTTTTCCATTTTTGGGGTGTGCTTACCAACACCACTTCTTGATTTAGCTAGAGCTTTATTCATCTCGCCTAAAATATGAACTCTTCCATCTTTTGCTTGTTTTAAAGCTTGCTCCATAATTTCAAAAGTAATTCCAGTTATCTTTATATCCATCTGAAGAGATGTAATACCATCTTTGGTTCCAGCCACTTTAAAATCCATATCTCCAAGATGATCTTCGTCCCCAAGAATATCTGAGAGAACGCTAAAATCGTCACCCTCTTTTATTAAACCCATTGCGATACCCGCTACGGGTTCTTTGATTGGAACTCCTGCATCCATTAAAGCTAGAGATGAACCACAAACCGTTGCCATTGAAGAGGATCCATTCGACTCAGTAATTTCAGAAACTATTCTAAAAGTATATGGAAAGTTTTCTTTAGAAGGTAATGAAGAATTGATAGCTCTCCATGCTAATTTTCCGTGGCCTATTTCTCTTCTTCCAGTTCCAATTCTTCCTGTTTCTCCAACTGAAAATGGGGGGAAATTATAGTGAAGCATAAATCTTTCTCTTTTAAGACCATCTAAACTTTCAATTCTTTGTTCATCATCTGAAGTTCCTAAAGTTGTAGTAACAATAGCTTGGGTTTCTCCTCTAGTAAATAATGCAGATCCATGAACTCTTGGAAGTATTCCAACCTCACACATTATTGGCCTTACATCTGCAAGTCCTCTTCCATCAATTCTGTTCTTATTTTTTAAAATATCAGTTCTTACAATTCCTTTTTCAATATCTTTAAGCTCGTGCATAACATCTAACTCTGTAAAGTTTTCATCCTCTTCATAAAGTTTTTTTGCTTTCTCTGAAACCTCAGATATTAAATTTGATCTCTCTTGTTTGTCTTTAATTGAGAAGGCTTTTTTCAAGTCCTTGGTAAATTCACTCTCTAATTTTTTCTTTACAGATGACAAATCTTTTTTCTCAACAACCCAGTCAGGTTTTTTACATTCTTTAGCTAGATCCTCGATCATCTTAATAACAGGCACAAATCCTTCATGACCAAATTTTACTGCATCTAACATTTGTTGTTCTGTTAATCCACTAGCTTCTGATTCTACCATAAGAACAGCATCTTTTGTGCCTGCTACGACTAAATCTAACTTTGAATTTTCTAATTCTGTTTTAGATGGGTTTAAAACGTATTTTCCATCAATAAAACCGACTCTAGATGCACCAACAGGACCCATAAAAGGCATTCCAGAAATTGCAAGAGCAGCTGATGAGGCAATGATTGATAAAATATCAGCTTCATTTTCTTTATCATAAGAAATAACTGTAGGTAATACTTGTACTTCATTTTTGAATTCATCTGGAAATAAAGGTCTAATAGGTCTATCAATTAATCTAGATATTAAAGTCTCACTTTCAGTCGGCCTGGCTTCTCTTTTAAAATATCCTCCAGGAATTTTACCGCCAGCATAGTATTTTTCTTGGTAATTTACTGATAATGGAAAGTAATCTATATCAGGGTTTATTTTTTTTGCACCTACAGCAGTTGCCAAAACAACAGTCTCACCACAGGTTGCGATGATTGCGCCATCCGCTTGACGAGCCACTTTTCCAGTTTCAAGGGAAATTTTTTTACCCCCAAATTCAACTTCTTTTTTAAAAACTTTAAACATTTATTTCCTTAGGTTTAATTTGGTTAATATATTTTTATACGCATCAGATTTATTTTTTTTGAGATAATCTAATAATTTTTTTCTTCTATTCACTGCTTTCAATAATCCTACAGATGAATGTTTATCTTTTTTGAATTTTTTCATATGGGCTGACAAATTTTCTATTTTATCAGTTAGTAAAGCAATTTGAGCCTCAGATGATCCTGTGTCTTTTTCATGTAAAGCTACTTCTTTTATTTTTTTGTTCATTTTATTCCTATTTATTTGTTTGTTTAATTAAATTCTCAATCTTCTCAGCATAATCGAAAGACTCATCTTTAACAAATAGAAGTTTTGGTAAAAACTTCATGTTAATTTTTTTTGATAGAGTTTTTCTTATTACAAAAGAAAACTCTTTAAGACTTTCTACAGTTTCATCAGACTTTATTCCCCCGAGAGGAAGCACAAAAGTTTTTGCAGTTTTAAGATCTGGGCTCATTCTAACTTCGGTAACCGTAATTCCTTTAGTTTGCACGTTTGGAAGTTTTGCTTCATCTTTTAAAAAAATCATGCTTAAAGCTTGTTTTATCATTTCACCAACTCTTAGCTGTCTTTGGGTGACTGGTTTTCCTAACTTTCCCATTATACTGATCTCTCTGTTGTTTTTGAGTTATAAGCCTCAATAATATCTTTTTTCTGAAAATCATTAAAATTTTTCAAGGTTATCCCACATTCTAGACCTTCTGTAACTTGTTTTGTTTGATTTTTTTCTCTAAAAATTGATCCAATTTTCCCAGTAAAAACTACAGCTCCATCTCTTATAACTCTCGCTAGAGAATCTTGACTTATTTCACCTGTGGTTACTTTTGAGCCAGCGACTTTACCAACCTTTGATACTTTAAAAATCTCCAAAATTTCTGCTGAACCAGTTATGCTTTCTTCTACATCGGGAGATAGCAGACCTGACATCTTACTTTTTACAAAGTCGATTAATTCATAAATAATATTGAAAGATGAGATTTTTACTGCACTTTGCTCAGCAATTTTTTTTGCTTCTTTGCTTGGCTTTACATTAAAAGCTATTAAAACTGCATTCGAAGCTTTTGCTAAATTAACATCTGTTTCAGTAACCATTCCAACATCTGATAAAATTATCTTCGGTTTGACCTCTTCGTGTTTTATTAAATTTACAGCGTTTTTAATCGCCTCAGAGGAACCGTGCACATCTGACTTTATGATTATATTCAATTCTTCACTTGTTTGATCCTTAAATGCAGAGTCTTGAGTAATAAGAGATACTTGACCCTTTTTGGATTGAGCTTCATTTATTCTTGCTTCGCTTAAAACTTTTGCTTCTTTATCTGTATCAAGAACTAGAAAATCATCTCCAGATTTTGAAGCCCCACTTATACCTAAAATTTCAACTGGAGTAGACGGTAAAGCTTCTTCAATAGATTTTCCGTTATCATCAATTATTGCTCTTACCTTTCCCCACTGAGGTCCACAAACAAAGTGATCTCCTTTTTTTAATTTTCCAGATGTTACAATTATATTTGCGATTGGCCCTCTTCCAATATCAATTTTTGACTCTAAAACAATACCAGTTGCTTTATTATCATAATCTGTTTTCAAATTTAAAAGTTCAGATTGCAAAGTTATCGACTCCAAAAGTTTATCAATATTTTTTTTTGTTTTTGCTGAAATTTCAACCATTAATGTGTCTCCAGATAAATCTTCAGAAATTAATTCGTGTTCAAGAAGCTGGTTTTTTACTTTTTGAGGATCGGCATCTGGTAAATCACATTTGTTTATTGCTACAACAATAGGTACTTTCGCAGCTTTAGCATGTTTAATTGACTCTATTGTTTGAGGTTTAACACCATCATTTGCAGCAACAACCAATACAACAATGTCAGTTAATTTCGAGCCCCTTGCTCTCATCTCTGTAAATGCAGCATGACCAGGTGTATCTATAAAAGTTATTTTTTCATTGTTATGAATTATCTGGTATGCGCCTACATGTTGAGTAATTCCGCCGTGTTCACCAGAAACAACATTTGTTTTTCTCAGAACATCTAAAACGGAGGTCTTTCCATGATCTACATGACCCATAACTGTTATTATTGGCGGTCTGTTTTGAAGATTTTCAGATTTAATCTCTTTGATTTTACTTACTATTTCTTCAACTTTTTTTTCCTTTAAAGGAATATGACCAAATTCTTTAACTAAGTACTCAGCGGTATCGGAGTCAATAGTATGATTGATTGTAACTGTAACACCCATTCCCATTAAATGTTTAATAATACTAGATGATTGTTCGGCCATTCGATTCGCGAGATCCCTTATTGTGATAAACTCAGGTATACTAATTTCTCTTTTTACGGTTTTTGAATTTTCTTCATTATTTGTGTTTTTAGTTTCTCTAAGTTCTTTTTCTCTGGCTCTTTTAATCGAGGCTAAACTTCTTGATCTAAATTCTATATCTTCACTTAAAGCTCTAGAAACAGTAAGTTTTAACTCCCTTTTTTTTGTTGAAAATTTATTTTTATTATCTTTATCTTTAGTATCACCTTTTATTTTTTTAGTTGCTCTTTGCTCAGCTAATTTTCTTCTTTCATAATCACTTATTTTTGATGGAAAAGACGGTTTTCCTGTCTTAGATGGAAAAGGTGGCTTCCCTAAAAAAGGTTTTTTTGGAAATTTTGAAGATCCAGAATTGTTTTTATTAAATGGTTTGGAAAATTTTTTTTCTGTAACAAACTTTTGTTTATTTTTATTGTTTGTTAATCCCTGATTATCATATAATTTTTTTCTGGGTTTTCCTGATATTGTTAATTTCGTTTTTTTTTTTTCCATTTTTTCTCATTTCTAATTTTTATAAATTTTATCTCTAGCTGTCATAATTAAATCATCCGCTTCTTTTCTTGAAAGAGCAAAGTCCTCGAGATAGCCTTTGATTTTAATTCTTTCACCTCTGATGATATCAAAACCACCTATCAACTCATCCGAGGCTAGGTCTGCAAAGTCGTTTAAAGATAGAATTTTCTGCTCACCAAGAGTTAAAAGCATACCCGGTGTTAGACCTTTATGCTCAGTTAAATCAGTTTGAATTCCCAGGTCTTTAATTTTTTGTTGTATTTCCTCTTGATCTTTTTGATAAAACTCTTTAGCTCTTTGAACTAATTCTTTAGCTGTTTCTTCCTCGATACCCTCTATTTTAGCTAGATTATCTATTTCACTATCTTTTATTTCATCAATTGTGGAAAATCCTTCTGCTACAAGTAACTGCCCCAATGTTTCATCCACCTCAAGATTTTTCATTAATGTATCTGTTTTGTCTTTAAATTCTATTTGTCTTCTCTCTGATTCTTCTTTATCAGTCATTATGTTAATTTCATAATTTAAAAGCTTAGTTGCAAGTCTAACATTTTGCCCTCTTCTACCGATAGCTTTACTTAAATTTTCCTCTGTTAATATGACATCCATCTTTTTTTGTTCTGTGTCAACAATTACTCTCTGGACCTCTGCAGGGGATAATGCATTTGAAACTACGACAGATGGATCTTCTGACCAATTTACAATATCAATTTTTTCACCTTGTAGTTCGTTAACTACTGCTTGAACTCTGCTTCCTCTCATACCAACACATGCCCCTACTGGGTCTAATGATGTATCAACAGCTTTCACGCAAATTTTTGCTCTACTTCCGGGGTCCCGAGCTGAAGATTTAATTTCAATTAGGCCGTCATAAATTTCAGGAACTTCTTGTATGAATAATTTCTCCATAAATTTAGGATGAGCTCTGGACAAAAATATTTGCTGACCTCTTTGTTCCCTTCTCACATCAAAACAATAAGCCTTTACTCTATCACCAGCTTTAATGTTTTCTCTTGGTATCATTTCATTTTTTTGAATAATTGCCTCTGTTCGTCCGAGGTCAACTATTACATTTCCAAATTCTAATCTTTTAACAATTCCACTAAGAATAGTGTCCTTTTTGTCTATAAAATCATTATATTGACGTTCTCTTTCGGCTTCTCTTACATTAAAGCTAATTACTTGTTTGGCTGTTTGAGCCGCAATCCTACCAAAATCAAAAGATGGTAATGGTTGCAAAACTTCATCACCAATTTTTTTTTCACCATATTGTTCTGCATCTTTAATACTAATTTCCGTATTTGTGTTTTCAGGATTTTCAACTACTAAAAGTTTTCGAAAAATTTCTATATCCCCGCTATCTCTATTTATTGAGACTGAAATTTCATTTTCGTTGCCAAATTTGGATTTCGCGGCTTTTGCAATTCCTGTTTCCATTGAATTAATAATTAGCTCTTTATCAATAGATTTTTCTAGTGCTACAGCTTCAGCTATTCTAAGTAATTCAAGTTTATCTGCTCTTTTATTTAACATTGTTCTCTAAAAAAAAATGGGCCGAAGCCCATTCTTAAAATTTAACGATTTAAGTGATATATATATTTATTTTTACCTATTTTTTCAACTTTTTACTTTGAAAATATCGATTTTTTATCGGTTTTTTCCCAAGAAAAAGAACCATCTACTTCTGGTTCCCTTCCAAAATGACCATAGGCAGCTGATTTTTCATAAATTGGTTTATTTAAACCCAGCATTTCTCTAATACCTCTTGGACTTAAATCAAAATTTTCACTTATCAATTTTTCTACGTGTTTATTTTTTTCTTCATCATTATCAAATAAATCTACGTATATAGATAATGGTTTAGATACTCCAATAGCATAAGCAAGCTGAATTAAACATTTGTCAGCAATTTTTGAAGCAACAACATTTTTTGCTAAATATCTTGATGCATAAGCCGCTGATCGATCAACTTTTGTTGGATCCTTTCCTGAAAAAGCTCCACCACCATGAGGTGCAGCACCACCATATGTATCTACAATAATTTTTCTTCCTGTTAGACCACTATCCCCGTCAGGTCCACCAATAACAAAGTTTCCTGTTGGATTAATGTAAATTTCATTATCGTCTAGATTATTTAGAAGATTTTTTGGTATAGATTTTTCAATATATGGCATTACTAATTTTCTAACCTGAGATTGATCAACATCTGCGGAGTGTTGCGTGGAAATTACCACAGATTTTACGTTTGCTGGTTTTCCATCTTTATACTCAATGGTTATTTGACTTTTAGAGTCTGGTTCAATATTTTTCAATTTTCCAGATTTTCTATCCGCAGCCATTAATCTTAAAATCTTATGTGAATAATGTATCGGGGCAGGCATCAAAACATCGGTCTCATTACATGCGTAACCAAACATAATTCCTTGATCTCCAGCTCCTTCATCTTTATTACCAGACGAGTCAACACCCATTGCTATGTCAGCTGATTGAGCGTGTAGATGGCTTTCAATTTTAGTTGCTTCTTTCCATGTAAAACCATCCTGGTCATATCCAATATCTTTGATACAGTGTCTTACTTTTTCTATAAGATCATCTTTTTTAATTTCTGGACCTCTAACTTCCCCTGCAAGTACTACTTTATTAGTTGTTGTTAAAGTCTCACAAGCTACTCTTGATTGAGGTTCAGCACCTAAATATGTATCTACAACCATATCAGAAATTCTATCACAAACTTTGTCTGGATGACCTTCAGATACGGACTCACTAGTAAAAAAATAATTCTTTTTCATTATCTCTCCCTTTTTTTTAATAAAAAAATAAGCGTAATATAAAAAATAAGGAAATAAAAGAAAATCTTATTTCCAAAAGAACTAAAAATTGTTTTTGATCCTTTTTTATAAGTGTCAATTTCAATTACTCCCTTTTGAGTTGATTCAATCTTTTTAATTATTTGTCCCTTGCTATTAATATATGCAGAAACTCCATTATTAGCAGATCTAATTATGTTTTTTCCCTCCTCTATAGATCTAAAGACAGAATGAAAAAAATGTTGATCTATACCAATTGACTCGCCAAACCATCCGTCTTCTGAAATATTAACAATGAAATCATAATTTCCATTATCCTTAAAAAGACTTCCTGAATAAATAATTTCGTAACATATTAGTGGAAGAAATTTTAAATTATTTATATTTATTAAATTTCTTTCATTTGCTGAACTGAAAGATTGATATCCTTGAGTAATCTTCTTAAAACCATAATTCTTTAAAAAATTTTCAAAGGGTAAGTACTCACCAAAAGGAACAAGTTTATTTTTATCATAAACACTTATTAATTTTAAATTGTTATCAAGAACAGCCATTGAATTAAAAATTTTTGTTTCTTCATATCTGGTGATACCAACTACAATTTTATGATTCTCCTTAAAATAATTTTTAAATATCAAGGAGTAATCTTCGATTTCATTTAGATTGATTGATGGCAATATTCCTTCCGGATATATGTAAACTGCATCTCTATTGTCTATATTTCCCAAATCTGCCAAATCTTTTATTACTAAAGAGGGATCTGTCCCATCAAAAAATCTTTTTAAATCAACTTTTGGTGAAATAACTTTTACAATAGTATTCATTGGAATATTAGGTGTGTTTTTGTGTTTATTTAAAACTAGGTTTCCAAAAATTAAGTTTGATATTATTAAGATTACTGCTAACAAAATTGTCAAGATTTTGCCTTTAGTTGTCTCATCGAATAAAATGACTGTAGGAACTAAAAAAATAGTTAAAACTATCAAATTAAAAGAATATGTTCCAACGTATGATAATATTTGTATAAACTGATTTATTTCAACTAGACTAAAAGAAATTAAATTCCAAGGAAAGCCTCCAAGAACATGGCCTCTTAAATATTCTATGAATGAAAATATTAGAGAAAATAAAAAAATATTCTCGATTTTTTTTTTTGGTTTGAAATAAGAAAAAATAAAAAAAGATATCCCATAAAAAATACCTAAAAAAAGTGGGATTATTGTAACTGCAAATGGAATTAAAGGCTTAAATATTTCTTCAACAGTTAATGAGTTTGCTATCCAATAAATACTTGAAAAAAAATAAGCAAAACCAAATATCCATCCATAGACAAAAGACGATAAGCTTTTTCTAATTTCTAAACCTAGATAAAATAAAAGTAAAATTGGAAGTGAAATAAAATTAAGATAAAAGAAATTGTACGGTGGTAAACTTAGTGTAGAAAATAAACCGCAAAGAAATGGAACTAAATAAAAGCTAAAAATCTTAGAATATTTTCTTGTCAATTTTAATTTAATCGTTTTAAAATATCTTGCTCTTTTCTTAACATTCGTTTGTAATCTTTTAATTTTACATGATTATAACCAAGCAAGTGGAGAAAACCATGGATCCACATTTTATCAAACTCAATATTAAAATTCGTTTTTTTTGATCTTAAATTTATAATTTCGTAACAAATAGCGATATCTCCCTTATAGTTATTATTAAAATGACTTTTTATAGGAAAAGACAAAACGTCAGTTTCTTTATTTTTTTTTCGAAACTTTTTATTAAGTTTTTTTATAATAGTTTTATTGGTTAATAGTAAAGTGAACTGAAAATTCTTTTTTTTTAACGATTTTATTGAAGAAAGTTTTTTTATTTTTTTTTTGAGATAGAGATTTGGATTTCGAATTTTAGTTTTCCATTTTGGGGAGTCTATAACTATTTCAGCTTTTATCATTAATCTTTATTTTGGTCAGAATAAGCTTTCACTATTTTTGAAACCAGTGGGTGTCTAACTACGTCTGTGTGGTCAAAATCTACAACTGAAATTTCGTTAAGATGCCCAAGAAGCTTTTTTGATTTATTTAATCCTGATAGGGATTTATTTGGTAAGTCAATTTGTGACGGATCACCATTAATTACAATTTTAGAATTTTCTCCTATTCTAGTTAAAAACATTTTTATCTGTGTATCAGTAGCATTTTGAGCTTCATCTAAAATTGCGAAAGAATTCTTTAATGTTCTTCCCCTCATGAATGCTAAGGGGGCTATTTCGATATCACCAATTTCAATTCTTTTTTGAATCTTTTCGAAATCTAATAAATCATAAAGTGAGTCATATAAAGGTCTTAAATAAGGATCTACTTTTTCTCTCATGTCTCCAGGTAGAAAGCCTAACCTTTCACCCGCCTCCACCGCTGGTCTAGACAAGATTATTCTCTCAATTTTTTTATCCAGCAACATAGTTAGAGCAACTGCTACAGCCAAAAAAGTTTTTCCAGTTCCTGCAGGGCCGCAAGAGATAATAATATCACTTTCTCTCAGTGCTCTTACGTAATTTTTTTGTTTTTCCGATCTTGGAATAACTGATTTTTTTGGAGTCTTTATTATATATTCAATTTTTTTATCTGTTTTTTCGTTAATCATAAATTTGTTAATTGAGGAAATTATATCTTTTTTTTCAATCGTACCATTTAAAATTAACTGATCTGTGAGAAAAATTATAGCATTTTTTACTAATTCATTTTTTATGCTAGAATTTTTAACTAATATTGAGTTTCCCCTAGAATATATTTTTGTCTCTGTTATTTTTTCTAACTCTTTTAAGTTATTATTAAATTCACCCACTACACCCATTAATATTTCATTGTTATTAAATATAATGCTCAAAGTATCATTATCGGAGTAAACAAATTTAAGATCTTTGTTTAATTTGTTAGATAAAGGATTATTCAAGATTAAGCTGCTCTCATATCTGAGTTAGTTTCTATTATACCAAATAAATTATTTTGGTTAACTTTATCAATTTTCACTTTTACAATTTTGCCTATATATTTCTCATTTCCATCAAATATTACTCCGTTTAAATACTCGTTTCTTCCAAAATACATTTGGTTTTTTTTCATTTTGTTCTCTACAAGCACATCTATTTTTTTTCCAATGAATGACTCGTTGTGCTCTAATTGATATTGAAATAAAATTTTTTGGACTTTTGTAAGCCTTTCTTTTGCAACTTCATTTTCAATTGAATTTAGTTTTGAAGCAGGTGTACCAGGTCTGGGACTAAATACAAATGAATAAGAATTTATAAATTTTATTTTATTTAAAAATTCTAAAGTATCCTTAAAATCGTCTTCAGATTCACCTGGATGCCCAATTATGAAATCGCTTGAAAATTCAATTTTAGAATTTATCTTTTTCAGTTTTTCATAGATATCAAAATATTTTTCTACTTTGTGGCCTCTGTTCATTAATTTTAAGATTTTGTTTGAACCACTCTGAATTGGTAAATGAACAAATGGCTGTAGTTTTTTTGAATTTGAATAACATTCAATTAAATCATCGGTCATGTCTCTAGGATGGGAAGTTGTGTACCGAATTCTCTTTATTTCATTAAATTTTTCTAGCTCCTTTATTAAATCAGATAATCTATATTCTTTTGTTTTGCCCCTAAATAAATATGCATTTACATTTTGTCCAAGTAAAACTATTTCTTTTGCTCCACTTTTAACCAGGTCTTGAGCCTCTAAAATAATTTTTTCAAAAGATCTTGAGTATTCAGGGCCTCGTGTATAAGGAACTACACAAAAACTACAAAACTTATCGCATCCTTCTTGAATTGTGAGAAATGATGAGACTTTACTAGATGTATTCTTTATCTTATCTAAATAATCAAATTTATCTTTTGTTTCAAATTCTGTAAGTTCTTTTCGATCTTTTTTATAATTTAAAATTAATGAATTAATTTGGTGATAAGATTGAGGACCTACAACTATGTCAATATAAGGCTCTCTTTTTAACATTTCCTCATTTTCTGCTTGAGCAACACATCCTGCAACAATAAACAATGGTTTTTTTTTATTTCTAAAAATTTTTTTTACTCTACCAACTTCATGGTAAACTTTTTCTTTTGCTTTATCTCTTATATGACAGGTATTAATAAGATAGCAATCTGCATCGGATTGATTAGATGTTTTTAAAAGACCGATTTTTTTTACAGTATCAAAAATCCTGTTGGAGTCATATTCATTCATCTGACATCCAAAAGTTTTAATAAATATTTTTTTTTCCATTAATGGAGTTATTTTTTTACACAATAAAGTTCAAGCTTTGAGTCTACAAGTTTATAACCATGTTTCTCAGCTATTCTCTTTTGAATTTTTTCAATCTCTTCATCAGTAAATTCTATAATGTTTCCAGATTTAATATCTATTAAGTGATTATGATCATCATTTAATTCATATCTGGCTTTTCCATCTTTAAAATCGTGTTTCATTATTATACCAGACTCTTCAAAAAGTTTTACAGTTCTATATACAGTTGCGATGCTTATTTTAGGATCTATGTTTGAAACTCTTTTATAAAGTTCATCTACATCAGGGTGATCAGCTTCTCCATATGTCTTTTTTGACTCAGATATTACTCTTGCAATTGTCCTTCTTTGGTCAGTAAGTTTAACACCATTTGCAATACATTTTTTCTCAATTGAATCTGTCATATTTTATTTTAACTCAAATAAAGTGGTTTAATCAAATTTTTTATCAATTTTTTTTGCTTAAATAATTGTAAAATTTTCTCATAATTTCCCCCAACTACATCTTTATTATTAAAACCGTAATAATTAAAACCATAAACAAGCCGCAAAGCCTTAATAATTGACATCGAAGTTCTTATACTTGTGTATTTTCCTGGACCTTGATTAATGAAAACATTTCTCACCTTTTCAAAGGAGTATTGTTTTTTTGATAGAAACTTCATTAATAAAACAGAAAATTTATCGAAATTTTTTCTACAGTTTTCATGCTCATTGGTATAAGTCTTGTTTTTAGAAATGAGTTTAAATAAAATTTTATTACCTGTTGCATCTATAATTAAATCTGCGATTTTATTTTTTTTCATTTTTTTTCACTCAAATATATCATCGGAGGAAACGATACAATATAACCCTGATGATCAAGGTGTCTTATCAATAATGTATCACAGATTTGAGGAAAATAAATACCCATCTACTAATATCAAAATGAAAATTTTTTTGGAACATATCGACGCTATTAAAAATAATGGGTTTGTGTTTTATAATCCAAATATATTTGATGAACAATTTGATAAACCTAAAGACAACAAAAAGATATTACTGACTGTTGATGACGCTTTTTTATCTTTCTATGAAAATGCATGGCCAGTTTTAAAAAAGAAAGAAATACCTTTTATTCTTTTTGTTTCTACCGAGCCGATCGGCAAAAGAGGTTATATGACCTGGGATCAAATCAAAGAAATTGAAAAAGAAGAGTTTGCTTTTATAGGCAATCATTCTCACACTCATGAATATCTTATAGATTTTTCATTTGCTGACTTTAAAGATGATATAAATAAATCGATTAAGATTTTTGAAGAAAATTTAGGATATAACCCAATCTTTTTTTCATACCCTTTCGGTGAATATTCTTTGAAACAAAAAAATTTTATTAGAAAAAAATTTAGTTATGCATTTGGACAACACTCGGGAATAATTGACAGCACTAAGGATAAATATGAATTGCCAAGATTTCCTATCAATGAAAATTATGGAAAAATTGAAAGGTTTAATTCCATTATTAAATATTTTCCCTTACAATACAAAAGTTTTGAACCTGAAGATAAGTATGTGTTAGAAAAAAATAATCCTCCGTCAGTAGAAATTAAATTTTTTGATAATCAAAAAAATATAAAAAATATAAATTGTTTTTCCAATGAAGGCGATAGTTGGGGAAATCCAAATATTTCGGTTGATGAAAATAATGTTATGAAAATTTCCTTTAGAGAAAAATTCAATTTTAGGAGAGGAAGATTGAACTGCTCTTTAAACGAAAACGGTAAGTGGAAGTGGTTTGGTCAACAGTTTACAGTTCAAATTCCTAAATAATATTTTTATACTTTACGCTTAGAGGAAGAAGTTTAACTTCATCAAAATCTTTCAATTGATTTTGTTGAATAATTTGTTTTAACACTCTTGTATATTCGACACCTGTTTGAGCATAATTATCTAAATATTCTGCAAGCTTTAAGCTATCTAGTTTTTTATTATCATCTCTTAACTGTGCTCTTACGAATCTAAATTTCTTATAACTTGAATGAGTATTTAAATTTCTTTGGTAAGCTCTGACTGACGCTTTAAGCACTTTAAATTTCATTACTTTGTAAGTAGCGCTTGTATCAGCTCCAGCTGGTTTAATACCTTCTCCTGACCAGGTCCATTGGCCAAACAACGCATTGCCCTCAATAGCAAATCTTGATGTTCCCCAACCAGTCTCTTTAGCTGCTTGAGCAATTGCCAGGGATACAGGTATTATATCCATTCTTACTTTTAAAGTTGCAAGATCTTTATTTACAACACCGTATTGCTTAAATTTTCGATTTAACCAAATAATTTCATCTTTTGAATTTTTATTTTTGTTCAAAATTGAAAACAGCTTTTTTCTATCAATAATAATTCTGCTATTTTCCTCAAGAACTAATGGCAATATAATTTTTATAAATAAGCTTTTTCTTTTTCCTGAGCTCTCAATCGATTTCATTTCATCTGGTAGCAAAGACAGTCTTATAGGTTTAACTTTTTTAGTACGTCTAACCTCAGGTAAAGAATAGTTGGTATCTTTGAATAATTGCTCAATTGTAGAAGCACTTAATCGTACTGTATCCTCTGGCAGTTCATCAAATTTAAACACATCCTCAAGTATGTTTGATAAATCAAGACCTTCATCAACCTTTTCTTTATCATCACTGATTTCTCCACTTAAAACTTTTTCAAAATCTGTTTTTGAGTTATTTATTTTTATGTCTTTATTACTTACTACTTGATTATCAATATTGACTGACAGTGGTATTATAAAAGCAAACATTACAATTAAAAAAGAAGCTATTCCAGTAAGATATAAAGATTTAAACTCATCAAATCTAAAATTTATATTCGAAAAAGGTTTTCTTTTTATAACTATGCCTTGTTTCGATAAAATTCTTTTTAATTCCTTAAATTTTTTTAAGTCAAAATTTTTTTTTGATAAGCTTGAAAATAAATCTTTTTTCATACTGCTTCCACTTCCTTCACTTCAGGGACATAGTGGCAGAGAAGATTTTGAACACCTTTTTTAAGTGTTAGCGTAGAGCTCGGGCATCCAGAACAGCTTCCTTGTAACTCCACAATAACTTTACCATCTTTAAAATCTTTAAATTTAATATCACCTCCGTCTCTAGCAACTGCAGGTCTCACCTTTGTTTCAAGTATTTTAATAATTGTATTTTTTACACTTGATAGTTCCGTTGAATTTTCAGATCTTTTTTCAGAAATGATACATTCGTTACCCTGTTCATAAAAATCGTTTATATATGAGATTATAATATGTTTAAGATCCTCCCATTCAATATTTGTATCTTTGTTAACTGATAAATAATCGTCTGATAAGAAAATACCTGTAACTCCATTTATTGATAAAATATTTTTAATAAGACTAATATTTGTCTCGCTTTTATCTTTAAATTCAATTGGGCCAACTAATGAAACCTTTTTTTCAGTGAGAAATTTTAAAGAATTTGGATTTGGTGTTTGTTGTGTCTGTATAAACATAAAATTAATATAGTAATTGAAGTCGTTTTTTAAAGTAAAATATTTTTAAAAGCCAATAATTTCTTTAATTTTTTTTACTTTTTCTGAAGCAATTGCTTCAGCTTTTTCACTTCCATCTTTTAAAACTTGAAGAATATGACCCTTATCTGATTTTAATTTTGATATCTCTTTTGAAATAGGTGAAATATTTTCTATCACAACCTCTGATAGTTTTTCTTTAAAATTTGAAAAATTTTTTCCCTGAAATTCATTTATTGTATCTGTAATTTTTTGGGATTTTAAACTTGAGTATATACCAATCAAATTTTGTATTTCTGGTCTTTTATTCAAATCTTTTTCATTAGCAGGAAATGATTTTGTATCAGTTTTTGCTTTTTTAATTTTATTATGAATTTGTTCTTCTGTGTCAGTGAGATTTATACGACTGGCATCAGATGGGTCTGATTTGCTCATTTTATTTTTTGCATCTTTTAGACTCATAATACGAGAGAATTTTTCTTGTATCAGGGGATCGGGTATTTTAAAAAAATCTTGTACTTTAAAATCTGTATTAAATTTTTGGGCGATATCTCTTGTAAGTTCTAAATGTTGTTTTTGATCTTCTCCAACAGGAACATGAGTTGCATCGTACAAAAGAATATCAGCTGCCATTAAAATTGGGTAAATGTACAATCCCACACTTGCTTTCTCTTTATCTTTGCCTGCTTTTTCTTTGAACTGGGTCATCCTGTTTAACCAGCCCATTCTTGCAATACAACTCAGTATCCATGTTCCCTCTGAATGAGCGGGTACCATAGATTGATTAAAAATTATACTTTTGCTTGGATCAATTCCACTTGCTAAAAAAACTGCAGTCGTCTCAAGAATATTGTCTTTTAATTTTTGGGGGTCTTGTTTTGTGGTGATTGCATGCAAATCGACAACACAATAAATACATTTAGAATCATTTTCAGATTGTAGTTTTACAAAATTTTTAATTGCACCAATATAATTTCCTAAATGAAGATTGCCTGTAGGTTGAACACCCGAAAATATATTTTTTTGTGGCATCTTAATATCTTATTTTAATATCACTTAATTTGAAAGCTTTAGTAAGTAGGGATATTGCAAAATAAATAATCGCTGATGAAATTACTAATAAAAGAAGATAAATAACTTTAAAATCACTATCATATTCTAATTGAACACTGAAAAAATTAATTGAGTTGAAAAGGAATAAAGCCATTAATAAAACCGAAAAACTTATTTTAAAAAATTGAAATATCAAACTTAAACTTACTTTAAAAAATTTTTTATAATTTAAATAATAATATAATAATAAAGCGTTAATCCAGGATGAAATAGATGTTGCAATTGGAATTACTATAAAGCCAAAATCTCTAAAATAATAAATACTTATAGAAGCGTTAATGATGACTGATATTAATGAGAAATAAAAAGGTATCTTGGTATTGTCTCTAGCAAAAACAAAATTTGAGAGAATTTTAATGAGTGAAAATGCAGGTAAGCCTAAAGCAAAATAAAATAATGCTTTTGCAGAATTTTCAACACCTTCTTTGTTAAAAGATCCATATCCAAATAAGGATGAAACAATTTCTTCTGAAGCAATTAATAGACCTGCCATCGCAGGAAGGCTTAAAAAAAGTGAAAGTTCCAATGATTTGTTTTGTATCAAATCAATATCCTTCAATTTTTTTTGAGCAACATAAGAAGATAGTTTTGGAAGTATGACAGTCCCTATTGCTATACCTGCAATGGCAAGATTAATTTGATAAATTCGGTCAGCATAATATAAATATGATACAGCTCCAGCTTGAAAAGAAGCAATGATAGTTCCAATTAAAATATTTATTTGAGTTACTCCTGAAGAAAAAATACTTGGCAAAAGTTTTTTAAAAAATCCTTTCGTTTTATTATCAATACTTAAATTTACTTTAAACTGAGGCTTATAAATTTTTTTCAATACTATTATAAGGAAAATCATTTGAATAAATCCAGCTATTGAGACACCATAGGACATATAAATCACAAGATTGTCATCAAGGTATTTGGCGCATAATAATGTAATTATTAAAACTATATTTAATATTATTGGTGCGGCTGAAGCAGCTGCAAATTTATTATGTGAGTTTAAAATTGCTGAGAAAAAAGATGCTAAACTTATAAACAAAATAAAAGGAAATGTGATCCTTGTTAAATCAGTTGCTAAGATAAACTTCTCAGGATCTGATTTAAAACCTGGCGCTATAAGTGATACAAATAAGGGCATAAACAATTCAATGAGGATTACAAGTCCAAGCAGCGAAAAAGTTAATAAACTAAAAACTTTATTTGCAAAGTTTTCAGAATTTTTTTTCGATTTAGTTAACTCTTTTGCATAACTTGGTACAAAAGCTGCATTGAAGGAGCCTTCACCAAAAATTCTCCTAAACGTATTTGGGATTCTGAATGCAACAAAAAAAGCATCGGCAATAACTCCAGAACCTAGAAATATTGCAATGAGAATGTCTCTTAAATATCCAGATATTCTGCTGATTAGAGTATAAAAACTAAAAGTGCCAGTTGACTTAATTATATTCATAAATCATATTAGTCTTATTATAGGCTCATTTGTATACATAAATAATCAAAATGAAAAAAAATAAAATTGAACATTACTCAGATAAAGAAGCATTAGATTTTCATAATACTAATAAATCTGGCAAGATTGAGATTATTTCATCTAAACCGATGACTTCTAAGAGAGACTTGGCTTTAGCATATTCGCCTGGCGTTGCTGCGCCAGTAAAAGCGATTTCAAAAAATCCAGACCTTGCATATGACTATACTACTAAAGGTAATCTCGTTGCTGTGATTAGTAATGGCTCTGCAATTTTAGGTCTTGGAAATTTAGGGGCAGTCGCTTCAAAGCCAGTTATGGAGGGAAAAGCTGTTTTATTTAAAAGGTTCGCAGATATAGACTCCATTGACATTGAAATAGATTCTTCAGACACAAAAGAAATTATCAATTCAGTAAAAAATATTTCAAAAAGCTTTGGTGGTATAAATTTAGAAGACATAAAAGCACCTGAGTGTTTTATTATAGAGAATGAATTAAAAAAATTACTTGATATACCTGTGTTTCATGATGATCAACATGGTACAGCTATTATAACAAGTGCGGCGCTTATAAATGCTTGTGATATTGCAAAAAAAAAAATTAATGATGTAAAGGTTGTCATTAATGGTGCCGGTGCATCAGCGATGGCTTGTGCAAATCTTTTTATAAATACTGGTGTAAAAGACAAAAATATCACAATGATTGACTCGAAAGGTGTTATTCACTCTGAAAGGGATAATTTGAATGAGTGGAAAAAGAAATTTGCTATCAAAACAAAAAATAGAACTTTAAATGATGCAATTAATGGAGCAGATGTGTTTTTAGGTCTGTCACAAGCCGGGGTATTGAAAAAAGAGATGGTTAAAAAAATGTCTAAGAATCCAATTGTATTTGCATGTGCAAACCCAGATCCTGAAATCATTCCTGAGGATGTTGAAGATGTCAGAGATGACGCTATTATAGCCACTGGAAGATCAGACTATCCAAATCAAGTAAATAATCTAATTGGGTTTCCATATATTTTTAGAGGGGCTCTGGATGTAAGAGCTAAAACGATAAATGAAGAAATGAAAGTTGCTGCTGTTAAAGCAATCGCTACCTTAGCAAGAGAAAGAGTTCCGGATGAAGTAGTTGCAGCAATGGGTGGGGATAGACCACATTACGGAAAAGAGTATATAATTCCGTCAACTTTTGATCCAAGATTAATTAGTGTAATTCCAGTTGCTGTTGCAAAAGCAGCGATCAAAACAGGTGTTGCAAGAAAAAATATTGAAGATTTTGATATTTATGCAGAGCAACTTAAAAATCGATTAGACCCATCAGTAGCCGTGATTCAAGGAATAAACTCTCAAATTAAAAAAAATCAGAAAAGAGTGGTGTTCGCAGATGGAGAAGATGAAAATAATTTGAAGGCAGCAATAGCATTTAAAAACAATGGGCTTGGTGAACCCATCTTAATTGCTAAAGAGGATATAGTTAAAAAGAAGTTATATGAAATTGGTTATGAAGAAAAACTCGATATTAAGATAATTAACTCAACTGATACAAAATTAAGAGAAAGATATGTAAAATTCTTATTTGAAAAACTTCAAAGAAAAGAGGGTTTATTAGAAAGAGATTGTGACAAACTTATCAGAAATGACAGGGTGATATGGGGAGCTTGTATGGTTTCATGTGGAGATGCTGATGCTATGGTTACTGGAAATACCAGGCGTTATTCCTCGTCCTTAGAAAAAGTCACAAAAGTAGTGGATCCAAGGCCAGGCGAAATAATGTTTGGTCTAAACATGATAATTAACAGAGGTAAAACAATATTTGTCTGTGATACCTCCGTAATTGAGTATCCAGATGCAAATCAATTAGCGGAAATGGCAATTTCAACAGCAAGAGTAGTAAGATTATTTGGTTTTGATCCAAAGGTCGCCTTTTTATCCCATTCTACTTTTGGTCAGCCTGCAACAGATAGAACAAAACGAATAAGTGATGCAGTGCAAATTTTAAAAGAGAGAAAAGTCGATTTTAAATTTGATGGCGAGATGCAACCCGATGTTGCTTTAGAGGAAACTTATAAAGAATTATATCCATTTTCCGAAATCGTGGGTAATGCAAATGTTTTGATAATGCCAAGTCAACATAGCGCAGCAATATCATTTAAAACAATGAAATCAATGAGTAGAGCGAAAGTAATTGGTCCACTTCTTATAGGATTAGGAGAAGCAATAGAGATAGCTCCACTTAGAAGTTCAACATCAGAAATTTTAAACTTAGCATCTGTTGCCGCATATTCTGCTGGTGTAATCGACTATAATAAAAAAAATTAATTCTTTTGAATTCTTAAGTCTTCCATTAAGAGTATACTTGCAACCACTTTTTCTACATCTAAAATTGACTTAGCCTCATCAACTACCAATTTAAGTTCATCTTT
Organism: uncultured Pelagibacteraceae bacterium; assembly: GCA_902623785.1. GTDB lineage: Bacteria > Pseudomonadota > Alphaproteobacteria > Pelagibacterales > Pelagibacteraceae > Pelagibacter. Next base: position 29,377 of record CACNVG010000006.1, on the reverse strand, counting down.
AGTTTCAGCTATGCCATAAATATATATACGTTTTTTATATGTATCTATTTGATAGTTTCTTGATTTGATTTTATTATTAAACATCAAGGCTGTTCTTAATTGAGAGGTAATTAAAAGATCCTTAGCTGACTGTTTAAAATTAAATTCTTCTTTAATTATAATATCATTTCTTACAGATCTTACTCCCTCCGTCTCCCATGCAATTTTAGTAATTTTGAGTTTATCTTCTGGATTATCAACTTTACCAGTTATAAAAATTCTACCATCCAAAACTTTTGATTTTACTGCTAAAAAATAACTTTTGTCTTCTAAAGTAAGTCTGGTTGATAAATTTTTTTGCATTATAGTGTCATCAATCTGAGTTCCAATTGACCTTGGATCTACTGCAATTGATACACCTGTTCCAAATATCCCTGTGGTACCTGTTCCAGCACAAGAGTTTAAAAATATTAGCAAAATAAATAAAAATCTAATTTTCATTTTTTTTTTCAAGACAATAGTTATAAATTGTTCGCTTTGAAATATTTCTCTCTTTAAAAAAATTTACAATATCTTTGATTGTTTTCTTTGGTAACATTTTGATAATCATTTTCTTATCAGATTCGGTAAGATAATTAAAATTGTTAATTGAATTTTTCTTTTCAGAAAAAATAGCTGTTAATTCCCCTTTAATATTTAAATCAATTTTTTTCAAATCACTGACTTTTAATCTAATGAACTCTTCATGCAATTTTGTAATTTCTCTACAAATCACTAGCTCTCTATCATTAAAATATTCTTGAAATTTATCTAAATTTTTAAGAAATTTTCTTGGAGATGAAAATAAAATAATTGCACAATCAATTTTACTTAACATCTCAAGTTCTTTTTTTAATGATGACAATTTTTCAGACAAAAAACCAAAAAAAATAAATTTTTCTGAAAAACCACTTATAGACGCTGTTGCAGTAACTGAGGAAACTCCAGGAATCGGAATAATTGGTATATTTTTTGAAACACATTCTTTAATAAGTATTTTGCCTGGATCTGAAATAACTGGTGTACCAGCATCTGAAATAAGAGATATGATGTTATATTTTTGAATTTTAGAAACAATTTCTTTAGAAATTTTTCTCTCGTTAAATTTATGATACGATACCAATTTTGACTTAATCTCATAATGAGTAAGTAGTTTTTTTGAATTTCTTGTATCTTCACACAAAATAATGTCGGAATTTTTCAGTACTTCCAAAGCTCTCAGGGTTATATCAAGTAAATTGCCTATTGGTGTAGAAACAATGTAAAGGCCCTTTTTTAAATTTTGTATTTTTGAAACCATTGTATTAAAAAGAATATATTATTTAATAATAAAATGAAAAAAATATTTCAAAATTTGTTAGTAATAAATTTTATTTTTTTTATCGTTAGCAATTCATCATTAGCAAATGAAAAAATAAAAGTAGGATTATTGTTACCTCTTAGCGGTGAAAACAAAGAAATAGGCCAATCTGTATTAAAAGCCGTAAAAATGGCAGTAAACAAAATTAATGATCCAAGGATACAAATCTATCCTAAAAATAATTTTGATGATCCAAAAAAAACATACGAGGCAGCGAAAGAACTTTATGAAGATGGTATAAAAGTATTTATTGGTCCAATATTCGAAAAAAACTCAAATAATTTGGCAAAGTTAAGTGATGCAACTTTTTTATCATTAACAAATAAATTAAACAAAAAAAATAGTAATATAATTGCAAGCGGAGTGAATGCTATTTCTCAATTTGAAGCAATTAAAAAATTTAAAAATGAAAATGGGCTAAAAAAAACAATATGTTTAATACCAGAAAGAAATTTCAGAAATGAAATTGAAACAGCAATATCTAAATCTGATATAAAAATGAAAATATACTATTATAATAAAGAACCAACAAAACTTACAAAAAGAATAGAAAAAATTACAAGATATTCTGTAAGAAAACAAAATTTAGAAGATGAAATAAAAAGAGTAGAAAATTCTGATGATCCAAATAAAGAAAGGCTTTTAGAAAAGTTAAATAAAAAAGATACTTTAGGTAACATAAATTTTGATTCTGTAGTAATTTCAGGCTTTGATGAAACCTTAAAAAGTATTACGACATCTTTAATGTACACAGATGTAACACCAAAAAAAACTTATTTTATTACTTTAAACCAGTGGTTTGATACAACACTTTTAAATGAAATGAGTTCACAAAACCTATATTTTCCATCTATTAATAAAAAAAATTATGATAAATTTAAAAAGGATTACTCGAAAGTTTATAAAGATCAACCTAATCAAATATCTTTGATAGGTTATGATTTAGTTGGATTAATATATCATTTGTCTAAAGTAAATAATTTTCAAATTAACAATAAGATGTTTGACCAAAAAAACTTATTTAAAGGAAAAACAGGGGTTTTTGAGATTGAGAATAAAAGAATTAAACATGTCCTTAATTTTTACAAAGTTGAAAATAATAAGTTTAAAAAAATCTTTTAATTTTTCTAAATGCTTTTGACCGGTGGTCAATTTTATATTTTTTTTTGGGACTTAATTCGGCAAAAGTTTTTTTATAACCATTTGGTATAAAAATTGGATCATATCCAAATCCTCTTGTTCCTCTCTTTTTTTTTGAAATAATTCCCTCAATAATACCTTTTGAAAATATTTTTTTTCCTGAGGGCCAATATATTGCTAATACACAAACAAATCTGCATTTGATTTTTTTTTCTTCCCATTTTAAGTCTTTTTTAGAAAGGTTTTTAAAAACTTTTTTTATTGCAATATTAAAATTGTTTTTTTTTCCACCCCATCTGGCTGAAAATATACCTGGTTTCTTGTTTAATAAATCAATTTCAAGTCCAGAGTCATCTGCTAAACAAATTAATTTCGTTTTTTTTGAAAAATACTTTGCTTTGATTAGTGCATTTGCCTTAAATGTTTTGCCGGTCTCATTTGGGCTTTTTAAATTAAAATCTTTAGTTGAATAAACGATTATATTTTTTGGTAAAAGATTGCTAATTTCTCTCAGTTTTCCATTGTTATTTGTTCCTATTAAAATTTTTGAAATTTTTTTATTTTCCATCTAGTATTTTTGAGATTCTTTACCATATTAGACTTTATGGAAGAAAACAAAAGCTCAAAAAATGAAAAAAAAATAAAGGCTGATGAAGAGCCTATCAAAGAACATCTAACCGAGAATAAAATTGCAGAGTTGGAGGATAAATTAGCTCGATCTTTGGCAGAACTTGAAAATCAACGGAGAAGATTTGAAAAAGAAAAAGATGAAGCGTTTGATTATGGTGGAATGGTTTTAGCTAAAGATACATTAAACCTTTTAGATAACCTGGAAAGATCTAAACAGTCTATAAATAACGATCAAGATTTAGATAAGAATTCAAAGAAAAAAATAATAGATCATTTAGAGATCATTTTAAATGACACGCTAACAATTTTTAAAAAGAACAATATTGTGCCTGTGGCCTCTATTAACGAAAAACTTGATCCAAATAAACATCAAGCAATGATGGAGATTGAGGATGAGACTGAAGAGCCTGGAACAATTGTTCAAGAAATACAAAAAGGGTTTATGTTAAAAGACAGGCTTTTGAGGCCATCATTGGTTGGAGTATCAAAAAAGTCCCAAAAAACAGAGAAAAAGGAGACTAAAAAATAGGATTTAGGAACTTGTAGATTAAGAAAAAGCACATATATGAGTTTCAATTATAAAAAATTATGAGCAAAGTTATTGGAATAGACTTAGGAACTACTAATTCATGTGTCTCCATAATGGAGGGAACACAGCCCAAGGTTTTAGAAAATGCAGAAGGTGCAAGAACCACACCTTCAGTAGTAGCTTTCACCGATAACGATGAGAAACTTATTGGTCAACCAGCAAAAAGACAAGCTGTCACAAATCCTGAAAATACAATTTTTGCAGTAAAAAGATTAATTGGAAGAAACTTTTCTGACCCATCAGTAAAAAAAGATATTGAAACATCTCCTTTCAGGATAATGAACTCAGAAAAAGGTGACGCTTGGATAGAAGCTAAGGGAAAAAAATATTCACCATCACAAATATCAGCTTTTGTTTTACAAAAAATGAAAGAAACTGCAGAAAAATACTTAGGTCAAGAAGTTACTAAAGCAGTAATTACTGTTCCAGCATATTTTAATGACGCTCAAAGACAGGCCACTAAAGATGCAGGAAAAATTGCAGGTTTAGAAGTTTTGAGAATTATTAATGAACCAACTGCTGCATCATTAGCATATGGACTAGACAAAAAAACAAACAAAAAAATTGCTGTTTACGATCTTGGGGGTGGGACGTTCGATGTATCGATTTTGGAGTTAGGAGATGGTGTGTTTGAAGTTAAATCAACAAATGGTGACACATTTTTAGGTGGAGAAGACTTTGACAACACTATTGTAGAATACTTACTTTCAGAGTTTAAAAAGGATAACGGAATTGATCTAAAATCGGATAAACTTGCATTACAAAGGTTAAAAGAAGCAGCAGAAAAAGCTAAAATAGAGTTGTCTTCTGCAGCACAAACTGAAATAAATCTTCCTTTTATCACAGCTGACAAAACTGGTCCAAAACATATAAACTTAAAAATGACTAGAGCAAAACTTGAGGCTTTGGTTGAAGATTTAATTAAAAGAACAATGCCACCATGCAAAACTGCTCTTAAAGATGCTGGTCTCTCAGCAGGTGAAATTGATGAAATAGTTCTTGTTGGAGGTATGACAAGGATGCCAAAAATAATTGAAGAAGTTAAAAACTTCTTTGGTAAAGAACCGAATAAATCTGTCAACCCTGATGAAGTGGTTGCAATGGGTGCTGCTATTCAAGCAGGTGTACTTCAAGGTGATGTAAAAGATGTATTATTGTTAGATGTAACACCTCTTTCTTTAGGTATCGAAACTTTAGGTGGTGTATCAACAAAACTGATTGATAAAAATACAACTATTCCTACAAAAAAAAGCCAAGTATTTTCCACTGCTGAGGATAACCAGCCCGCAGTATCGATTAGAGTTCTTCAAGGTGAAAGAGAAATGGCTGCGGATAATAAAATCTTAGGAAATTTTGAACTGGTAGGAATTGCTCCAGCTCCAAGAGGAGTTCCACAAATTGAAGTAACTTTTGATATTGATGCTAACGGTATAGTAAATGTTTCAGCAAAAGATAAAGGAACCGGTAAAGAACAAAAAATACAAATTCAGGCTTCTGGAGGATTAAGTGAGGAGGAGATTAGCAAAATGGTTAAAGATGCTGAAGCTAATAAAGAAGAAGATAAGAAAAAAAGAGAGGCCGTTGATGCAAGAAATCAAGCGGATACTCTTGTACACTCGACTGAGAAAAATTTAAAGGAACATGGTTCTAAGGTTTCTGAAGCTGATAAAAAAGCTATTGAAACCGCAGCTGCAGATTTAAGGAATGCTTTGAAAGGAACTGATGTTGAAGCAATTAAAAAGAAAACACAAGATTTAGTACAAGCTTCTATGAAACTTGGCGAAGCTATTTACAAATCTCAACAAAGTGCAAAACCAGCTGAAAATGCTAAAGACCAAAAACAAGAAGGAAAAAAAGACGACAACGTTGTTGATGCAGACTTTGAAGAAGTAAAAGACGAGAATAAAGAGAAAAGCGCTTAAGATAGCAACTATTTGTCTTATTTATTATGACAAAAAGAGATTATTACGACGTCTTAGGTGTTAATAGATCAGCCTCACCTGAACAAATAAAATCTGCTTATAGAAAGCTTGCAGTAAAATATCATCCAGACAAAAACAAAGGTGATAAAGCTTCTGAGGAAAAATTTAAAGAAGCTTCGGAGGCATATCACATCCTCTCAAATACCGAGAGAAAACAAAATTATGATAATTTTGGACATGCTGCTTTTGAAAATGGTGGTGGAGGAAGAGGAGGATTTGGAAACTTTGATTTTTCGAGCCACTTTTCAGATATTTTTGAGGATTTTTTTGGTGAAGGTTTTGGAGGTGGGAAAAGGACAAGAAAATCAAATAATCGTGGTTCAGACTTAAGATATGATTTATCCATCTCTTTAGACGAAGCATATACAGGCAAAAAACAAGATATTAAGTTTTCTACATCAGAAAAATGTGACACTTGTAAAGGAAGTGGATCTAAGCCTGGCCACAACGTAAGTTCCTGCGCAATGTGTAATGGTCATGGCCAAGTTAGATCAAGCCAAGGTTTTTTTACAGTTCAACAAACATGTCCACAATGTTCTGGTTCTGGAGAGCAAATAACAAATCCATGTTCAAGTTGTGGAGGACAAGGAAAAAAACAGGCTTCGAAAAGATTGTCTGTTACAATTCCAAAAGGTGTCGATGATGGCACAAGAATTCGGTTGGCTGGCAAAGGTGAAGCAGGTTCTAGAGGTGCAGGAAGTGGAGATCTTTATCTGTTCATTAACGTTTATTCTCATGATTTGTTTAAAAGATCAGACGAAAATTTGTACTTTGAGTGTCCTGTATCGATTGCAGACGCTGCTTTAGGATCAACTATCGAGATTCCTACTATCGATGGAGGAAAAGCTAAAATTAAAATACCAGCAGGTACACAAAGTGGGAAACAACTTAGACTTAAAGGTAAAGGAATGCCATATATAAGAGGGAGTGGATATGGTGACCTTTATGTTCAGCTTAATACTGAGGTGCCAATCTCTCTTAATAAAGAACAAAAAGAGTTGCTAGAAAAATTCAGACAAATTGAGAATGAAAAGTCAAACCCTAGTATAAAAAAATTCTTTGAAAAAGCTAAAAATTTTTGGAAAAATTAAATAATGGGTCTTGAACAAATTGTACCAGCTATAGCATTAATTGCAGTTTTAATTTTGGTATTACCAAATTTTTTAAGAAGTAACTCTGAAAAAAAACAACTTTTTAAAAACTTGTCTATTTGGGGTATTATTGTTTTAGTTGTTGTGATACTTTCATATTTAATTTTTGCATGAATAAAATTAAATTAGCTGTAACTGGTTGCCTCGGCCGAATGGGTCAACAGATCATCAAATCTTCAAAATTGGATAAAAAATTTAGACTTGTTACTCTCACCGAAAATAGAAAAATTAATAGAAAAATTTCTGGTATCAAACCTGAATTAAATAATGAAAATGCTTTTAAAAAAGCAAATGTCATAATTGATTTTACAGTGCCAAAGTGTACTTTCCAAATTTTGAAAATAGCATCAAAACTAAAAAAAAAAGTAGTGATCGGTACCACTGGATTTACTAAGAAAGAGGAAGAATTAATAAAAAAATACTCGAGAAAAATTCCAATTTTAAAGGCAGGAAATATGAGTCTAGGAATTAATCTTTTAATGTATCTTACAGAGATCGCTTCAAGTTCACTGGGAAATAATTTCTTAAGTAAAGTTTATGAGGTACACCATAAACACAAAAAAGATCATCCATCTGGTACTGCTTTAATGTTAGGTAAAGGTATAGCGGTTGGTAAAAAGAAAGATTTTTATAAAATGATTGGTAATAAATACTTTAATAAAAAAAAGTTTCCTTATGGGAAGAAAATTAACTTTAATTCAATAAGAAAAGGTGAGACGGTTGGGGAACACGAGGTAAAGTTTTCAAGTGGAAAAGAAATTATAACTTTAAATCACGAGGCATTTGACAGGGCTTTATATTCTGAAGGAGCTCTAACAGCTGCTAAATGGCTTATATCTAAAAAACCGGGACTTTACTCAATGAGAAATGTATTAAATTTTAAATGAGTCTTAAGGAGGCTGAAAAGAAAAAAAGAGCTAAAATAGTTCTAAAAATTTTAAACAAATCTTATCCCAAAATTTACGTACCTCTACATAGCAGAAACGTGTTTACTCTTTTAATTTCAGTTTTGCTTTCTGCACAATGTACAGATGTTAATGTAAACAATGTAACAAGAGACATTTACCCGAAATATTATAAACCAAAACACTTTGTAAAACTTGGCAGAAAAAAAATAGAAAAGTTAATTAAAAGAATAGGTATTTTTAGGATCAAAGCTAAAAGCATTTTTAATCTTTCAAAAATATTGATGGAAAAATATAATGGTAAGGTTCCAAAATCTTTTCAGGAGCTAGAAGAACTTCCCGGTGTTGGACATAAAACTGCAAGTGTCGTTATGTCCCAAGGTTTTGGTCATCCTGCATTTCCAATAGATACACATATACACAGGCTTGCACAGAGATGGGGACTTACTAATGGTAAAAATGTAGTACAAACAGAAGAAGATCTTAAAAAATTATTTCCGAAAAAATATTGGAATAAACTTCACTTGCAAATAATTTATTATGGTAGGGAGTTTTGCAAAGCTCGAGACTGCTATGGAATAACTTGTAAAATTTGCACATCTTGTTATCCTAACAGAAAAAAACCAGTCAAAACAAAGAAAGCTTAAAAAATGAAAATCTTGGGAATTGGGAATGCAATAGTTGACGTAATATGTAAAGTTGATGATGAATTTATCAAAAAAAATAATCTTACAAAAAGCACGATGAAATTAATTTTTGATGAGAGTGAATTTAAACAATTACTTTCAAACCTTAAAATTGAAAAAACTGTTTCTGGTGGATCAGTGGCTAATTCAATCGTTGGATTATCACAATTAGGAAATGAAGTTGGATTTATTGGTAAAGTAAATGATGATGATCTTGGTGGAAAATATGAGGAAGGTCTTAAGACAGAGAATGTTAAATATTTTTATTCTAAAAAGAAAGAAGAGTTGCCAACTGGAACATGTTTAATATTAGTCACTCCAGACTCCGAAAGAACTATGTGTACATTTCTTGGCACAGCTGGAAAGATTAATGAAAGCGATGTTGATACCAACGCTATTAAAAAAAGTGAAATTATTTTTCTTGAGGGGTATCTTTGGGATGAAGGTGATCCAAGAAAAGCATTTGATAAAGCAATAAATAATGCAAATAAAGTAGCTATGTCATTATCAGATCAATTTTGTGTAGATAGACACAAACCTCATTTTCTAGAATTAGTAAAAAATAAACTAGATATAACTTTTGCTAACGAACAAGAGATTATGTCTTTAATTAATGCGAAAAGTTTTGAAGATGTAATTAATTTTGCTAAAGAATTAAAAAAGTTATTGGTAATAACAAGAGGTGAAAAAGGTGCTGTATCTATTAATGGAAATGAAGTTACTGAATGCGGAGTCCAAAAAAATTTAAAAATAGTTGATCTTACGGGTGCTGGTGACTTATTTGCTGCAGGTTATTTGCATGGACATGTTAATAATATGAGTCAAAAAGAATGTTTAACTAAAGGTACTGAAATGTCTTCAAAGGTAATCCAACAAATAGGTGCACGTATTTAGTTATTTTTTTTTTCTTTTAAAACTTCCCTTACCTTTTTTTGGTTTAATAATTCTTGTTTTATATTTCTTAGAAAATAAATCTTTAGCAATAAAATTTTTTTTTTTCACTATAAAATATACCCATTTTTTTTACTTAATATTAAATCATCGTCTCCGAATTCATCTTTAATTTTTTTTCTCAGTCTATATATATGAGTTTCTACCGTGTGAGTTTCCAGCTCTGATGAGTAACGCCAAATTTCTTTCTCTAAGGTGGCAATATTTACAGGGTTTTCAGCATTTTTTAAAAATAATATCATGTCTATCTCTCTCTCTGTTAATTTTAAATTCTTATTATTTTTTTTAAGTGTTCTTGAATTTGTGTCTAATACAAAATTTTTTATTTTAATACTTGATTGATCCTGAAAACTTTTCTGAATAAACCTTACATTTAAGTTTTCGAGAAATCTGAAAAAATTAATAGGTGGTCTAAATTTAATTAAACTATCCTCCTTTATATATTTTAAAAATGAGTTATATTCATCTTCGGGAACGATAATAATTGAATTTTTTAAAGAAATTTCTTTTTTTTCAAATTTATCTAAAAAAAATTTTCTCTCATCATACTTAAATATGTCTATGTCTAAATGTTCTTTCAGCTCATTGATGACATCAAAAAAATTATTTAAATTAATTATATATAATTTTTGATTTACCATATAATTTAAAGTTAATGATAATTAAATTAATAAATAAAGATACACTAATTTGTGATAATTTTAAATTTAGATGTTGCATAGGTAAGAGAGGGGTAAAAAGAAACAAAACTGAGGGAGATTATTGTACCCCAATTGGTACATTCGGATTGGGACCTGTTTATTATAGAGCAGATAGACATAAAAAACCTATTACAAAACTAAAGACTATAAAAATTATAAAAAATATGGGTTGGTGTGATGACCCTAATAATAAAAATTACAATAATCAGATTAAGTTAAATAAATTCAATAAGGGTGAAAAGTTATATAGGAATGACAAAATTTATGATTTAATTTTAGTAGTGAAATATAACTCCAAAAAGGTTATTAAAAATAAAGGAAGTGCAATATTTATCCACTTAACTAAAAGTTTTAAACCTACCAAAGGATGTATTGGCTTAAGTTTTAATGATTTAAAAATACTTCTAAAAATAATTAATAAAAATTCAAAAGTTAAAATAATTTAACTTCTTTTTCCAAATATTTTAGATCCAACCCTAATATACGTTGCCTTAAACTTTAGCGCTTCTTTAAAATCATTTGACATACCCATGCTTAATTCTTTTAGATTCAAGTTTTTTGATAAATCAAGCATTTTAAGAAAATAAGGCTTTGGATCTTTGTCAAAAGGAGGCAAACACATCAAACCTATAATATCTAAATGAAAGTTATTAATACATTTGTCATAAAAGTTTTTTAGGTTTTCCTCATCTATACCAGATTTTTGATTTTCCTTCCCTAAGTTGACCTGTATAAAAATTTTAGGTTTAAAATTTTTTTTTTCTTGTTCAGTTGAAATCTTCTCAGCTAATTTAATACTATCAAGAGAATGAATATAATCAAATAAAGGCAAAACAAACTTTACTTTATTAGTTTGTAATTTACCCAATAAGTGCAATTTTAGGTTTGGAAAATCAGTCTTGATTGAAGTCCATTTTTCTAGGGCTTCTTGAACTTTATTCTCTCCAAAATGAATATGCCCATAATTGATTAATGGTGAAATATGGCTAATAGGAAATGTTTTCGATACAGCTATTATATTTACATTATCATAATTTTTAATTTCCTCTTTTACTAAATTGTAATTATTTACTACATTCTCCATATGAATTTAAACATCTATTATTTTATAAATGAATTTAACAAAAAAGAAATTGAAAAATTATCATCAAATATTTCAATAATATATAGGAATTATGAAAAAAAAAAAAACTATTCAGAGTTAAAAGACCTTGTAACATTTTGTAAAAAGAAGAGGCAAAAAATCTATATTTCAAATGATTTAAAAAGTGCAATACAATTTAATTTTAATGGAATATACATACCAGCTTTCAACAAAAATCTAAGTTTTAAAAACATCTCAAGAAACAATCTCGAAATAATTGGATCAGCGCATAACTTCGAAGAATTAAAGACTAAAGAAAAACAAGGGTGTTCGATTATTTTTTTGAGTCCGGTGTTTGAGAATAATAAAAAAAAAAAATTTCTTGGAATAATTAAAGCAAATTTTTTAAAAAATCACTCAAAAAGTAAAATAGTATTGTTGGGAGGAATAAATTCAAAAACACTTAAGAAATGTAAATTATGCTCACCAGAAGGTATAGCGTCTATATCATGGGTAAAAAAAAACGGCCCAAGTATAAATACTGGGCCGTTTTAAATTAATCTAAAATTAAATTAGAACGCAAGTCCTAAAGCAACTTCAGTTACGCTTTGATCTGATGCATCGCTATCAAATCCTGGATTTTTTACTTCCATGTTGTATGCTTTAATTGACATACCACCCATAGAGTAAGCAACCTGGATTGCATCGATTTCAGTTGTTACGTCATCATCATTAGTTGTTGCTGTTAACGCATCATCCTGAGTATCGTAAGTTTCTTCTGATGAAGTGTACGAGATTGACATATTGTCATTTACGTTAAACGCAATTGACATTTGTTCACCTGTAAACAAACCACCAGCTGTTCTTACTGTTTTAGCAGCTGTTTGGTTTTGGATCGCAGTAGATGTACCAGCGTCTAAGTACGACTCAGTGTAACCAATTGATACTGGTCCCATTGAGTAATTAACATACCAAGCACCGTTGAACTCGTCAGCAGTATCAATACCAGTTCCTGTAGCGTTTGCTGGAAGCTCTTTTGATCTTTCAGCACCATAAAAACCAAGTTTTAGTGCGTCATAACTGATTGTTACACCAGCTTCTGTACCTTCACCAAATGTTGGGTTGTATGTAGCTTGACCACCATCACCTGCACCTGCATCTGAAGCTTGAGGTGAGTAACCTAAATCAAGAGTGATTGAAGCACCCATCAAGTCTAAAGTTGGAGATGTGTATAAGATGTGGTTTGCATCCATAAAGTTACCAACAACGTTAGCAACTGTTTGACTTGCATCTGATACTTCCTCGTAAGCTTTTGGAACTTCTTCATCATATTTGTATGAAGCAGAACCATTGTCAGTTCCCATCGTAAACGAACCCATTGAAGGTGTCGTTATTGTTGTTGTGTGAGCTGACACACCGTATGAGTCATCAAGTAGCGTGTTAACAGAGAAAGTAGTTCCGTTATCTAACTCACCACTTCCACTGAAAGCAACGTCTCTATCAGTTCCGATAGTTCTTGATGTATTTCCGCCACCTTTACCAAACTTCATTGTAGCGTTAATAGCACCAGAAACAGATATCTCACCCGCTGTTGCAGAACCTAAAGACACAAGCGAACCCGCTAATGCTGTAAGTCCTATTTTTTTAATGTTATTCATAAAGTACTCCTTAAATTGTTGTTGTATTCATATGAACAGCAGTTAATTAGCAAAAAAACCTAAAAAATGTATTATTTATCAGCAAAATCACTCATTATTTGCTAATATGTGATAAATATATCACGTTAAATTACCTTAAAATTAATTATTTATAAGATTAACCGTATTTTTCTGCTATTTATAAAAACCATGAAAATAAATCACTCAAATCTTTGGATATTGATTATTTCTCTTATGTTCATCCTAAATTCTTGCGGTTTATACAAAAGATCAGATGTTAAGGATAATCCTGTAAATGTTGATCAAAGAGTTAAAAGAAATATTCAAGAAGGGAGAGGTTTTAGATTTGGCAAAGGAGCAACAAGAGGCGGAGATTTTGATTTTGCTTCTGCAAATCCATTGTGGAGAGCATCAATTGAAATACTCGACTTTGTTCCATTAACAAATGCAAGTTATTCTGGTGGAATAATAATAACCGAATGGTTCTCTTCTGAAAAAAAAGACTCAGCTAGCAATAGAGAACTAAAGATATCTTTACAGTTCATGACAAATGAAATTAGAGCCGATGCTTTAAAAATAGATGTCTTTGAAAAAAATTGTATACAAAATAATTGTAAAACAAAAAAGATTAAATCTAAACTTGAGGGAGAAATTAAATTAGCAATATTAAAAAAAGCGGCTTTATACGAAAGAGATGACTTTAAAAAATATTATGACGAAGAAGGTAAGAAAAGAGCTAAAACTTTCGATAAAAAGAATTAATTTTTTTTAACGTGGATAGATACAATTTCAAAACAGTTGAAGATAAGTGGCAGAAGTTTTGGGAAAAAAACCAATCATTTAAATCAAAAAAAGAGGTAAACAAAAAGAAATTTTATTGTCTTGAAATGTTTCCTTACCCCTCAGGTAAAATTCACATGGGGCATGTCAGAAATTATACAATCGGTGATGTGCTAGCAAGATTTAAAAAGTTACAGGATTATAATGTATTACATCCAATGGGATGGGATTCTTTTGGGATGCCTGCTGAAAATGCAGCAAGACAGAACGACTTAGATCCAAAAGTGTGGACTGAAGAAAATATTTCTACTATGAAACATCAATTAAAAAAACTTGGTCTATCAATAGATTGGGACAGAGAAATATCAACTTCTTCATCGGACTATTACAAACATCAACAATTATTTTTTTTAGAACTTTTTGACAAAGGTTTAGTATATAGAAAAGAAAATTATGTAAATTGGGATCCAGTTGATCAAACAGTTTTGGCCAATGAACAAGTAATAGATGGTAAAGGATGGAGATCTGGAGCTGTAGTTGAACGGAAAAAATTAAATCAATGGTTTTTTAATATTTCTAAATTTTCTGAGGAATTGCTCAATGGGTTAGACAGCTTAGAGGAGTGGCCAAACAAGGTTAAGATTATGCAAAAAAATTGGATTGGGAAATCCTTTGGATGTGAAGTAGACTTTAAAATTAAAAGTGATTTACCAGTCGACAATATCAAGTGTTTCACAACAAGACCCGATACATTATTCGGCTTTTCTTTTCTTGCTTTATCAATAGATCATCCAATTGCTAAACATTATGAAAATGACTTAAGTTTTAAAGACTTTAAAAAACAATGTTCCAAAACCGGAACAACTGAAGAATCAATAGCCCAAGCTGAAAAAATAGGGTTTAAAACAAGTTTAATAGCATTGAATCCAATTGATAATAACTCTGAAGTTCCTGTTTATTTTGCAAATTTTGTTTTGATGGATTACGGTTTTGGGGCAGTGTTTGGTTGCCCGGCTCATGATCAAAGAGATTTTGAATTTGCTAAGAAATATAATCTACCAATTAAAACTGTTGTAAAACCAAAAGAGGAATCTGACACTTTTACAGTTAAAAATGAAGCATTTATCGGTGATGGTATTATAATAAACTCTTCTTTTCTAAATGGATTAAAAACTCCTGATGAGGCAATACTTAAAACAATTGAACATTTAGAAAAAAAAAAAATTGGTAAAAAAAAAATAAATTATAGACTTAAAGATTGGGGAATATCAAGACAAAGATATTGGGGATGTCCTATCCCAATCGCTTACGATGAAAATGGTAATGTTGTAAAGATCCCTAAAGAAAAACTTCCAATTAAATTGCCAGAAAAAATAAATTTAAACACAAAAGGTAACCCTCTTAATCACCAAACAAGTTGGAAGAAAATTACCATTGATAAAAAAGAGTATACTTTAGAAACTGACACTCTAGATACATTTGTTGACTCATCGTGGTATTTTTTAAGATTTTGTTCTCCAAAAAATGTTGAGTATGGCTACGATTTAGAAGATCTAAAATATTGGATGCCGGTTGATCAATATATTGGTGGAGTTGAGCATGCAATATTACATTTATTATATTCAAGATTTTTTATGCAAGCATTGGGTTATAAAAATTCTAAATTTATATCTCCAGAACCATTCAAAGGTCTTTTTACCCAAGGTATGGTTTGTCACGAAACTTACAAAGATAAAAATAATAACTGGTTAAGTCCTGAAGAAGTTTTTTCAAATGACGGAAAAACATTTTTTGAATTAAAGAACCAAAAAAATAAAGTTCAGGTCGGACCATCGGAGTCAATGTCGAAATCAAAAAAAAATACAATTGATCCGGAAGAAATTATTAAAAACTATGGTGCTGATGCAGTGCGTTTATTTATATTATCCGACAGTCCACCAGAGAAAGATATTCAATGGTCTGAGCAAGGCATGTTGGCATCTTATAAATTTGTTCAGAAATTCTGGACTCTTCATAAAAAAATCCTTAATAAAATTAAGGATAATTTAACTGAAAAAACCAATGAAAGCTTATCAATTTACACAAACAGATTAATTGAAAAGTTTACTTTTAACTTAGAAAGATTTAATTTAAATGTAATAGTTGCTAATCTTTATGAAACATACAATTTTTTGAATAAAGAATATGATCAAAATAACAATTCTGAAAATCTAAAAGATAACTATTTGAAAATTTTGATTCTCATGTTGCCAGTTTTGCCTCATTTAATCTCAGAGTGTATTTTTGAAGTTGAAAAAAAACATGAAATTCAATGGCCTCTAGCCGATAAGAAATATTTAGAGGACAAATATGTTAATATTGTAATACAAATAAATGGTAGAAAAAAAACACTTATTAAAATGGAAAAAGACATAGATGAAAGCTCTTTACTTGAAAAAATCAAGAAAGATCCAAAAATTTCAGATACATTAGGTAAAAAAAATATTGATAAATACTTTATAGTGAAAAATAAGTTAATCAATCTACTAATAAAATGAAAAACATTTTAATCCTTCTTTTACTAACATTAGTAAGCGGTAGTTGTGGTTTTAATCCTATTTATGGTTCAAAAGATAATTCTTTCGAAATTCTAGAAGTTGACAATTTAAGTACTAATAGATCCTCAATTTTTATTGAGAAAACAATAAAATCTATTTCAAATAGAAATTCTATTAAAAAATTTAAAGTTCAATTTAATTACGATGAAAAAATTGTGGTTGTTCTTAAAGATAAAAAAGGCAATCCATCAAAAAATAAAATTAACATAAATGTCGATCTGAATGTAAAAGATGAAAATGAAAAACTGATTATAAATAAAGTCTTTACAAGAGAATTCGGCTATGATGTTCAAAGTAATAAGTTTAAAATGAAACAATATGAGAAAAATATTAAAGAAAGTTTGATTAATGAAGTTTCTAGAGACATAGTTTTTTTATTAACAACTATAAAATGATTGTAAAATCTTATGAAATTCCAGGAAAAAGGTTAGATCAGCATAACTTTATTTTGGTTTACGGGGACAACGAAGGTCTTAAACAGGAAATAATTGATAAGTTAAAAAACAGTTTTAACAATACTAATATTTACTATGATGAAGCACAAGTGCTATCAAATATAAATGATTTTTTTAATAATGTATTAAATCAATCTCTTTTTGAAAAAGAAAAAACTCTAATAATTAATAGATGCTCTGAAAAAATATTAGACGTAATGAATCAAATTTTAGAAAAAAACGCTAGTGAAGTAAAAATCATATTGAATGCAGGTCTTTTAGAAACAAGATCAAAATTAAGAATAACATATGAAAAAAATAAAGAATTAGTTATCATTCCTACTTATAAAGATACCTCGCAAACATTAATTGAAATAACAAGAAAATTTTTTAATAATTATAAAATAAGTTTATCGCAAGAAACTATCAATCTTTTAGTAAATAGATGCAATGGAAATCGTGGACATTTAAAATCTGAACTTAACAAAATATTATTATACATGCATGAGAAAAGAACTATTTCTACTGAAGAAATTTACAAGCTTACGAATCTTTCAGAAAATTACAGTATTAATGAATTAGTTAACAATTCATTAAGTAAAAATATAAAAAAAACATCAGAAATATTAAGTGAAAGTAATTACAGAACAGAAGATGCAATATTAATTTTGAGAATTTTTTTACAGAAAGCAAAAAAATTGATGGAATTATTAGAAAAATTAGATGACAAAAAAAACATAGACAGCTTAATTAATTCAAGCAAACCACCAATTTTTTGGAAAGATAAACCAGTTGTAAAAAAACAACTAGAGATATGGTCGCTAAAAAAAATAAGAGAGTTGATTGACAAAATTAATCAAACAGAATTAAACTTTAAGAAAAATAGCCAATCAGGATTACTATTTGTGTTTGATTTTATTTTTGAAGTATCTAGCAATAATACTAGTAATGTTTTTTAACTATATCAATCAAGTGATTAAGTTGATCCAAATCCCTGTAATCAAAAATTATTGAACCCTTATTGTTTTTTTTGTTTTTAATTTCAATTTTTAGACCAATCTTGTCTGCCAAATCCAACTCGAGATTTTTTATATTTGGATCTTTTAAATTTTTATTGGACTTGTTTGATGATTTATATACCCTCACAAGATTTTCAGCTTGTCTTACAGAAAGGTTCTTTTTCACAATTTTTTTTGCCAATAAATTTGCATTTTCCATACCCACCAGAACTTTTGCGTGACCTGGTGAAATTTCATTATTTTTAAGCAACTCCAAAATATCATTTGATAACGTAAGAAGTCTTAAACAATTAGTAATATGACTTCTGCTTTTGCCAATAAATTTTGCTACCTGGTCTTGATCATAATCAAACTCATCGATAAGTCTTTTATAACCCTCCGCTTCTTCTACCGCGTTTAAATCATTACGCTGAACGTTCTCAACAATTCCAAACTCTAATGCTTTTTTGTTATCAGCCTCAACTACAACTACTGGCACTTCATGAAGACCGGCTGATTGCGCAGCTAACCACCTTCTTTCTCCTGCAATAATTTCGTATTTATTTTTGTCATTTGATGGTCGGGCTATGATTGGTTGTATAATCCCTCTTGCTTTTATCGAATTTGTGAGCTCCTCTAAACTTTCTTTGTTAAAATTTTTTCTTGGTTGATACCTATTTCTGACAAGATCACTTACAGCTATTTTGTTATTCTTGGAAACTGTTTTGGTATCTCCAATTAGAGAAGATAAGCCTCTACCTAAACCTTTCTTATTTTTAAAAATGCTAGTCATGCAGCTGTCTCAAAACTTGACTCTTGGGCCAAAAACTCTTCGGTAAATTTTAAATAAGATCTACTGCCTGGACATTGCTTATCATATATTAAAACGGGGACGCCGTGCGAAGGAGCCTCCGATAAACGAACATTTCTTGGAACTATAGTTTGATAAACTTTTTCTTTAAAATAATCTCTTGCATCTGATTCAACTTGAGCAGATAGTCTGTTTCTTTTGTCATACATCGTTAATAAAATTCCTCGTACATTTAAACTAGGATTTAAACCAACTTTTATCCGATCTATTGTCTTAATAAGTTGGGTTATTCCTTCGAGTGCGAAAAACTCTGTTTGTAAAGGCACAACCAAGGAGTCTGAGGCCACCAGAGCCATAACAGTTAATAAACTTAATGAAGGTGGACAATCTATGAGAACATAGTCGTATAACTGACTAGAGTTGTTTAAATATGCGGTTAATTTGACCTTTAAAAGATATGCTCTATTTTGATCATCTGCGGTTTCCACTTCAAGACCAGATAAATCTACGTTTGATGTAACGATATCTAAATTTTTAAAATTAGTTTTTTGAATCACGTTTTGAATTTCCTCTGATCCATTCAAAACACCGTAAATCGATTTATTTGTGTCTGCTACATTAGATAAACCCAACCCTGTTGTTGCGTTTCCTTGTGGGTCCAAATCTATCACTAATATTTTTTTTCCATTTAAACTTAATCCTGCAGCCAAATTAATTACTGTTGTTGTTTTTCCAACTCCACCCTTTTGATTAATTACTGAAATAATTTTTTCTTTCATATTTTTTTACTAACCTTGTTTATTTTTATTAAAAAAGAATCTTTTTCCGTTACACTTTTTTTTTCTATAAATTCTAAATTCCAATTTTTTAGACATTGCTCAATGGAACTTTTTCCACTCTTTCCTAAAAATAATATGATGTTTTTAAAATCATCAAAGTTTTTTGTTACTAGGTCTAAAATGATCGGTAAAGGTTTGAAAGCTCTCGCTACAATCAAATCAGAGCTCAAATTTTTTTGGTCAAAGATATTTTGATTTATTACTTCAGCGTTCAATTTAAATTTATTAATAACCTTTTTTAAAAAAATACTTTTTTTAAAACTTTTTTCGTAAAGAAAAAATTTCATATCTGATTTTTGTTTTTTTTTAATTATAGCTATAACTAAACCTGGTAAACCTGAACCGGACCCCAAGTCAGTACAAGTTAAGTGATTTTTATCAATTAAATCAATAATTTGTGCACAATCAATTATGTGCCTATCTCTAGCAATTTCTTCGGTATGTTGGCTAATTAAATTAATTTTTTTGTTCTCATATAAAATCATTTCTTTGAATTCATCTAATTCAAGAAATGTTTCACGTGAAACATTAAGGGTTTCTAATTTTGAATAATCAAATTTATGCGAATCTATCAAGCTATCTTCTTAATAGACTTTCTTTTAAGATGTGACAACAGAATAAATACTGCTGCTGGAGTTATACCGTCGATTCTGAGTGCTTGACCCATTGTTTTTGGCTTAATTTGCTTAAATTTTGACTTTACTTCGTTTGAAAAACCAGAAAAACTATCATAATTAATATTATCTGGGATTTTAAGATTTTCGTCTCTTTTAAAAGCTAATATATCAGCACTTTGCTTCTTCAAATAACCCTTATAATGAGCATTGGTCTCCAATTGTTCATCTATATCCTTTGATATAAACATTAATTCAGGCCAAATCTCCCTAATTTTGTCCATAGTCACACCTTTTTGAGCCAGTATGTTACTAGCTGTCCTTAAAACTCCGTCTTTTGCAATTTTTACGTCGAATTTAGATACCTGTGAGGGTGAAATTTTTAGTTTATCCATTTTGCTAGAAATATTTCTTAAATTTTTACTTTTTGAATTAAAAACTTCAGCTCTTTCTTTCGATACTAAGCCAATATTTATTCCTATTTCAGTTAATCTTAAATCAGCATTGTCAGATCTAAGAGTTAATCTATATTCAGCTCTTGAAGTGAACATCCTATAAGGCTCAGCAACTCCTTTGGTTACTAAATCATCTATCATGACACCGATATAAGCTTGTGATCTATCTAAAATTAATGGTTCTTTATTTTGAACCGATAAAGCTGCATTGGCTCCAGCAATCAATCCTTGTGCCGCAGCTTCTTCATAACCTGTAGTTCCGTTTATTTGTCCTGCTAAATAGAAATTCTTAATCTTCTTAGTCTCTAACGTTAAAAAAAGCTCTCTAGGGTCAACATAGTCATATTCTATTGCATATCCAGGCCTTATAATTTTGACGTCTTCTAAACCATTGATATTATGACATATTTTGTACTGTATCTCTTCTGGAAGTGATGTCGAAATACCATTTGGATACACTGTACTGTCGTTAAGGCCTTCAGGTTCTAAAAAGATCTGATGTCTAGTCTTATCTTTAAATTTATAAATTTTGTCTTCAATAGATGGACAATATCTAGGACCAACACCCTGAATACTTCCAGAATACATTGCGCTCTTTTTCAAATTTTCAGAAATAATCTCGTGAACTTTTTTATTTGTGTAAGTCATACTACATGAAATTTGATCGTTATAAACTTTCTTAGTTAGGAAAGAGAAAAAAGAGATATCTTTATCTGCATCTTGTCGTTCAAGATTATCATAATTAATTGTAGCGCCGTCTAACCTTGGTGGGGTTCCGGTCTTTAATCTACCTAATTTAAAATCATATTTTCTTAATTGATCCGATAAACCTAGCGTCGGTTTTTCATCATACCTACCAGCTGGCGTTCTTTTATCTCCTATATGTATCAAACCATTTAAAAAAGTGCCCGTTGTTAGAATTACCTTAGAACATTTAATTTCTGTACCATCCACTGCCTTGAGGCCTTTTATCTCATTATTTTCAATCATAAATTCATTTATTGACATCGAAAATATGCTTAAATTACAATAGTTTAGGAGTTTTTGTTGCATTTTTTGTTTATATATAGACCTATCGCTTTGAGTTCGCAGTCCTTGTACAGCTGGTCCTCTGCTTCTATTTAAAAGTCTAAATTGAATGCCAGATTTATCAGCTATTTCTCCCATAACACCATCTAAAGCATCTATTTCTCTTACTAAGTGTCCTTTACCTAATCCACCGATTGCAGGATTACAAGACATCTCGCCTATAGTATTAGTGTCGTTCGTAAACAATGCAGTTGTAACACCCATTCGAGCAGATGCAGCAGCAGCCTCACAACCAGCATGACCACCACCAATTACAACAACTTCAAATGAAAAATTATTTTTCATACCTAGAATTTATAGTTGATGACAAATTTTACAAGTTTTAACCAAAAATCATTCAAAGTTGGCTAATACCAATGATTTTGGTTAAAAAAATGTCAAAAATTGAGGAATATTGAACTTATTTACCGATACAGAAATCGTTGAAAATACTGCCTAATATAGCCTCTACATCTACTTTTCCAACAATTTTACCTAAACTGACTTGTGCTAGCCTAAGATCTTCTGCACCTTTATCAAAATCTAAAGACTCGGTTTTGTCTTTAAAGTTTTGCAAGTTTATTAAGCACTCCTTTAAATTATTTTTATGTCTCTCTCTAGTTACAAAAACATCGTCATTAAACTTCATGTCTTTAATTAAATTTTTTTTAATTCGGTCTAATAATTCATCTATGTTTTTTTCTTTGAGAAAAGATACTGAAATAGGATCGTATTTATTAAGTCTATCTTTCACATCAAATTTATTAAGATCTGATTTGTTAATAACTAAAATTGTATTCTTATTAAATAAATCATTCAAAAACCCATAAAAATCAATGTTTTGGGGCTCTATAACAACTATTCTAAGATCTGCCTCCTCTGCTTTTTTGAAGGCGAGTTTAATGCCCTCCTTCTCAATTACGTCTTTTGACTCTCTAATACCTGCTGTGTCAGAAATTATAACTGGATAACCATAAAAGTTTAAATTTGTTTGCAATACGTCCCTAGTGGTTCCTGCAACATCAGATACTATTGCAACATTTCTTTTACTTAAATAATTCATCAAAGTTGATTTACCTGAGTTAGGAGGTCCAACGATTGCGATCTTATACCCTGTTCTTATTCTTTCTCCAACTTCATAACTCAACAATATTTTTTTAATTTCATTCTCTATAGTAGAAACATCTTTTTTAACACCATCAAGAATATTTGAGGGTAAATCCTCATCTGGAAAATCAATCTTTGCCTCAATTTTTGACAAAACTTTAATTAATTTCTCTCTAAGCTCATTAAATTTCAAAAAAGATTTACCTTTTATAATATTCTGAGCTTGTTCCATTTGAATTTCTGTTTCAGCCGCTATTAAATCACCTATAGCCTCTGCCTGTAGAAGATTTATCTTTCCATTTAAAAAAGCAAGCTTAGTAAATTCGCCTGGATCTGCCATTCTGCATTTTTTTGTGCTTAAAAGTGTTTCTTGAAGCTCTTTAACTACAGCTTTACTTCCGTGGACATGTAATTCAGCCATATCTTCGCCTGTATAACTTTTTGGACCGGGAAACCACAAAACTATACCTTGATCTATTGGTCTATTATTGTTGATATTGTTTAATTCTAGAAGGGTAGCCTGCCTAGGCTTCGGGAGTGTCTTATTTGTAAGAGCTTTTATCAAAAAACTTGTTTCAGGACCTGATATTCTTATTATGGCAACACCTGAAGCTCCTATTCCGGTTGATAAAGCACAAATTGTCATGAATATATTATATATTGTATCTTAGATAAGGATATCATTAAAATATATTATGATTATTTGGCTAGCTTCATATCCAAAAAGTGGAAACACGTGGATGCGTCTTTTTTTAAAGACTTACCTATCTCCAGGTATGCAAAAAATTAACTTAAAAGAGTCAATAAATATCAGCAGATCATTTGTGGAAGATAAAAGTTTCCCTTCAGATGAAATCATCGAGAAATGTAATATAAATTTTACTAACTTTAATGAAATTGCCAAAAATTGGGAAACTATGCAAGATTATATAAACCTCAATAATAGGACAAACTATATTAAGACACATAATGCCTTATGCACAATTAATGGTGATAAGTTTACAACTGAAAAAAACACTAGTGGAGCAATTTATATAGTAAGAGATCCTAGAGATGTAGTAATTTCATATTCAAATTACCTTGGTGAAAGTATCGAAGATACGATAAATCTAATGATGGAGAGTGATAGGGGCGAAGAAGGTGAATATAAAAATCAAAAATATGTTAGAAGTATTCTTGGTACTTGGTCTGATAATTATAACTCATGGAAAAGTTTTAAGTCCTTAAATTTTTTAATTGTTAAATATGAAGATATGTTGAGAAATCCTGAAAGTACGTTTATGAAGGTACTGAAATATCTCGAACAACTTGGAGAGTTAAATGTAGATAAAGAAAAATTAAGTTTTGCAATTTCAGAAACTTCTTTCCAAAATCTTCAAAAACAAGAAAAAATATCCGGTTTTAAAGAAAATCTAAGTAATAAACCTTTTTTTAGACAAGGGTTAGCAGGAACATGGAAAAAAGAACTAAAGCCTGATTTTCAAAAAAAGATTGAAAATAAATTTTATAACGAAATGGAAGAGTTAAAATATTTATAATTTTGCCGATTCTTCTTTAAATACCTCTAATAATTTATTTGAGAAATGCAAAGAAAAGTTTTTTGTGTCGAATAATGGTGTATCTAAAATATTTTCAAATAAATTTTTTCTTAATTTTTCAAGCTCATCTAAATTATTTGAAAAATATACAGCTTTATTGAAATAATCCTCATCACTACTTGCTATAAGGTTATCTAAATTCGCATTTATTAAGATACTTTCTCCACATCTAGAATTAAAATTATATCCTTTTTTTGTAATCACTGGTACATTCATCCATAATGCTTCAAATGTGGTTGTTACGCCATTGTAAGGATATGTATCTAGACATATATCAATATCATTGTACGTATAAAGATGTTCATTAAATTCTGCTCTTTTAGTTTTTTTAAGTATTTTTATAGAATCTTTAAGTCCTTCTTTTTCAAACTTTTTAATTAAAGATTCCTCACAAACATATAATGAGGACTTTAATATTAATTTTGAGTTTTTAACCTCCAATAATATCTTTATCCAATTTTTTATTGTTTCATCTGATAGCTTCATAAAGCTATTAAAAGATCCAAAAGTAACAAAACCTTTTTTTTTTGCTGGAAGCGGTTTAAATGATCTTTCAAGATTGAAACCCGAATGAGCATTCCAAATATTTGGTAATTTAATTACCTTTTCAGTATAAAATTTTTCCTCTTCTTTTACAGTATTCTTATCAGCGATGATATAATCAATTTCTTTAAGGCCTGTTGTATTATTAAAACCAAGCCAATTAATTTGAAGTGGACAAATTCTTGTGTTGAATATTTCTATTCTATTATGAGAAAATATCCCAGCAAGATCTATTAAAATATGAATATTCAGTTCCTGAATTTTATTTATAATTGCTTGGGATGATAATTCTCCTAAATCTTCCCATTTATCAAACAAACTTTGAAAAATATTTGTAGTTTCGTCGTGCTTTTTTTTTTCTAACAAAGATAAACCGTATGAAGTAAATTGATCACTTAATTTGGGAATTAAATCTTTTAAGAAATAAGTGATTGAGTGTTGTTTATTATAATCTGGAGATAAAAAACCAATTTTTATTTTTTTATTACCTAATAAATTAATTTTATCCAACTTTTTTGAGTCGAATTTTTTAAATAATTTTGAAAAATCTTTTGAAAATTTAAAAAAATCCCTTTGAGACCAGTTATTTGAGTACATTTGGGAAAGCATGTAAGAAATTCCAATGGATTTTGTTAAAGATTTTTTCTTGATCATTTTCTCAAGGATGGCAATTTTTTTTTTTAGATTTACTAAATATTTGTACATGTCTATACCGTGTAATAAAAACTTTTCGTTATCAGAAAATTTATCGTTTGCAGCATTGTACATTTCTTCTGATTTCAAAAAATTTCTGACTAACGGTGATTCTTTTTTTCCAACCTCGATACAGACCTTGATATGATTGCAGAGAGCGTCTAAAGAAATATCACCCAAATTATCTTTGTAAAAAGAATTTTCGAAATCTTTAAGGGAATATTGAACATCTCTATCTGTTCTTCCCTTAATACTTGCTCTAGATACTCCCAATAGATTTGAGACTATGGCTGATCTGTTTTCATCTGAGGTTGTTGACTCAATTTCCAGAATTAGATCACTAAATCTTTTTTCCTCATAAAGTTTTATTAATTTAGGAGATAAGCTATTAGTAGACATAATTAAATTTTACCAAATAACAAGTTTATTTGAAGTAATTTATTGAGAGAGATATTGTGATTTTATTTAAGAGGGTTTGTTCATAGAGGTAAAAAACTCTGTATTACTTTTGGTATTTTTGAGTTTTGAGTTTATAAACTCTATAGCGTCCATAGATCCCATTGGAGCAATTATTCTTCTTAAAACGTTCATCTTCTGAAGATCATTTTTATCAAACAAAAGTTCCTCTCTTCTTGTTCCAGATTTTGTTATGTCGATTGCAGGGAAGATTCTTTTTTCTGAAATTTTTCTATCTAAAATGGTTTCGCTATTTCCTGTTCCCTTAAATTCCTCAAAAATTACTTCATCCATCCTACTGCCTGTGTCTATCAAAGCTGTCGCTATAATTGTTAAGGATCCACCTTCTTCTATATTCCTCGCGGCACCAAAGAATCTTTTTGGTCTTTGTAAAGCGTTTGCGTCAACTCCGCCTGTCAAAACCTTTCCGGAGCTCGGCACAACAGCGTTATAAGCTCTACCGAGTCTAGTAATTGAATCGAGTAAAATAACAACGTCTTTTTTATGCTCTGTCATTCTTTTAGCTTTTTCAATAACCATCTCAGCTACAGCGACGTGTCTTTGTGCTGGTTCGTCAAAAGTTGAACTAATTACTTCGCCTTTTACTGTTCTTTGCATATCAGTAACCTCTTCCGGTCTTTCATCTATTAAGAGAACCATAAGATAGCATTCTGGATGATTGGCAGTAATTGAATTTGCAATACTTTGTAAAATCATCGTTTTACCAGCTTTTGGTGGGGATATGATTAAAGATCTTTGACCCTTGCCTATTGGGCTTACTAGATCAATTAATCTTGGAGTTAAATTTGGTTTTTTCTCAACTGTGTTCGTTTCAACTTCCATTACTATTTGTTTATTGGGATATAATGGAGTTAAATTATCAAAAGCAATCTTGTGTCTAGATTTTTCAGGATCTTCTAGATTTATTTTACTCACTTGAAGCAAAGCAAAATATCTCTCTCCTTCTTTCGGTGCTCTAACCGGACCTTCAACAGTATCACCTGTTCTTAAACCAAATTTTCTAATTTGACTTGGGCTTACGTAAATATCATCTGCTCCAGGAAGATAATTAGACTCAAGAGCCCTTAAAAAACCAAACCCGTCTTGAAGAAGTTGTAGAACACCCATTCCTGTGATCTCTTCACCTTTTTCAGCAAGTTTTTTCAATATAGCAAATAGAATTTCCTGTTTCCTGAGAGTACTAGCGTTTTCGATGCCTAGTTTTTCTGCCTGTTCAATTAATTGTGCTGGGCTATTTTTTTTAAGTTCTTGGATTTTCATTTGGGGGATTTAATAAATTGATTTAATTAATATAATAGATATTTACTATATTTCAACCTCCTAATGGCTTTAAAATTGCAAAAAATATGATTAAAATTAACAATATAGTTGGTATTTCGTTAATAATTCTAAAATATTTAGAGCTCGATCTGTTCCTATCCTCTGAAAATGCTCTTAAACAAGATCCAAGATAAAAATGATAGGTGGTTAAAATAATTATAAGAAAGAATTTAACTTGCATCCAAAGAGCACTGAGTAATTCAGAACCAACTGAATGGATCAGCGCCAAACCAAATATCCATGATAGCAACATTGCGGGATACATTATGTAAAAATACAATTTTTTCTCCATTACTTTAAAAACTTTACAAACCTCCATATTTGATGAGTTTTCTGTGTGATAAACAAATATTCTTGGCAAATACAGTAGCCCAGCCATCCAAGAAATTACAGCAATCAAATGAAGGGATTTAAATATTAAATAAAAATTCATTTCCTTAAGTTCTTGTTGATTAAGTGTACTAGTAACTTTATATGGTCCTCGTTATCATTTAAGCAAGGGATTGTATCAAATTTTTTGCCACCCGCCTCTAGAAAGCTCTCTCTGCCTTGAATAGAAATTTCCTCAAGAGTTTCAACACAATCAGATGCAAAACCAGGGGAAATCACTAAAATATTTTTTTTTCCTTCTTTCGGTAAATTTTCCAAAGTTTTATCTGTGTAAGGCTGAAGCCATTCTTGAGGACCAAATCTTGATTGAAAGGTTGTCAATATAGGAATATCTTTATTGAAAGTTTCTCTTATCAATCTGGAAGTTTTGTGACAATAACAATGATAGGGATCTCCTTTGTCAAAATATTTTTTTGGTATGCCGTGGTATGAAGCCAGTATCAAATCAGGTTTCCAGTTAATACTATCCAGTTTATGATTTATAGAATTTACTACTGCTTGAATATAAAGAGGCTCTGATTCGTAGTGCGGTATAATTTGAAGACTCGGCTGCCACCTCATTTTCATTAAGGTTCTATAAACTTCATCACAAACTGTGGCTGTTGTTGCTGCAGCATACTGTGGATATAGCGGGAGAATTACTATGTTTTCACATCCACTTTCTTGTAAATCTAACATCTTACTTTTAATACTTGGATTCCCATATCTCATTGCATAATCGATGATCAAGTTTTGATTAGATAAAATGCTTTTTATTTTTTCAGCTTGTTTAATGGTATAATAACGTAATGGTGATATATTTTCATCTTTCATCCATATTTCTTTATAAGCTTTTGCTGTTTTGGATGGCCTAAAAGTAAGAATAAATAAATTTAGAATAATTTTCCATAAAAAAGGGTTTACTTCGATAACCCGTCTATCTGATAAAAATTCATTTAAATATTTTCTTATATCCCACCACCCTGTAGAATCTGGTGTCCCTAGATTAATTATTAAAACTCCAGTTTTTCCAAAACTTACTTGGGGATGATTACTATCCATTAAAACTCCTAACTACATCTACTAAATATTTAACCATGTCTGGGTTTGTATCAGGTAAAACTCCGTGGCCTAAATTAAATATATATCTTTTTTTATTAAAAGTTTTTAAATATTTTGTCGCTTCTTTTTTTACAATATCTTTATTTTGAAGTAAAATTCTTGGATCAAGACCACCTTGAATTGGAATTTCGATAGTTTCTTTTATAACAGAAGGATCAACATTGTAATCAATATTTATAATGTCGGGGTTAACGTGCTCCACAAATTTTTTATAATTATTAATATTTCTTGGAAAGCAAACTGATATTGTTTTTTTTTGTCGTATAAAATCTACTAAGTTTTTTATTGGTTTATAGACAAAATACTCCAAATCTTTATCTGGAAGTAAGCCAGCCCAACTGTCAAAAATTTGAATTATGGACGCCCCATTTGAAATTTGAGCCTCTATGTGTATTTTTAAAAATTCATCCAATTTAGCCAATATATCATTTATATATTTACCTTTTGGAAATACATTAAAATTTCCTTCTTTAGGTGACTTTCTATTGAGCATATATAATAACAAGGTCCATGGAGCTCCTACAAAACCTATTGTATCTTTATTGCTTACAATTAATTTGCTTTTTGTTTCTTTTATAATTTCATAAACAGGATTTAATTTCTTAAGAAAATCTTTTTTTTTAATACTGTTAAGTTTGTTTAAATCAATTTTCTGTAACTCAGGACCAAAATCTTTTTTAAAATTCACTTGTTGGCC
>CACNVG010000005.1 GCA_902623785.1 uncultured Pelagibacteraceae bacterium | reverse complement strand
TTTAAAAAAAATTATTTGACATGTTTTAAAGGTAAAAATATTCAGAAAAAAGAGAAATATTACTCAGAATTAACTTTTCATTATTGGTTTTGGAAAAATAAACTTAAAAATTATAAAAATAATGAATGGATAGGGTTCTGCCAAAAAAGAAGATTTTGGACAAAAAATTCTTCAAAAATAAAAAGTTTAAAAGATTTAAAAAAAAAAATTATTACAAATCCAAAAAGAAAATGGAATAAATATGAAAGTATCATTTGCAAACCTATTAGAGTTGATAATCCAAAAAAGATCAAACTTTTAAAAAGAGGATGGAGAAACATTTTAATTGATCCTTCAATAATTAATCAAAGAAAAAAACAAAATATCAAATTGCACTTTGATATGCATCATGGCTTTGGTGTTTTAGACAAGGCAATAAATATCATGAATACCAAAGATAGGGAGAGCTTTAGAAAATTTGTTAATAAAGAAATTAAGTTTAATCCACACTTAATGGTTATTTCAAATAAAAAAATATTAAACAAATGGTTTAAAGATCTATTTAATTGGTTATTTAAATGTGAAAAGATATTTGGTTTTTCTAAACTAAAAGGATATGATCAAGGAAGACTTTATGCTTTCTTAGCTGAAAGATACCTATCTTTTTGGTTTAGAAAATATACCAACTATTTAGAGTGGCATTGGAGTTTTTTCGAAAAAAAATAAAATTAAAACTTATGAAAAAAATTGCAATCTTAATATCTGGACAAATTAGAATTTTTGAAAAAAATATAAGTTTTTTTAATGATCTTAAAAAAAGTTTACCTGACTATGAGATTACGATTGTTAGCTCTGTTTGGAAAAATCAAAATGAATTAAATATTTTTAAAGAAAAGTATAACATTAAATTTATAGACCAAATAAAAGAACAAGACTGGAGTGATTACATTTCGCAAGTGAAGTATGTAACATGGGAAGAAAACTCAGGTTTTAAAATACCTAATGTTTTTCATATGTGGTATTCGATTGTCGAAAACATTAAACTTTTAGAAAAAATTAATGAGAAAGAGAAAATAAATTTCGATTATGTTTTAAGATTTAGAACAGACATAATTTGTAAAAAGGGACTAAATAATTTAGCTAATGAAATTAAATCTTTAAATAGTGGAGAAGTTTTATTTCCATCTAATCTTCATTGGAAAGGTTTAAATGATGCTTTTTTTATATCAGATTTTAGCACTGCATTAAGATTTAAAGATTTCTTCATTTTTCTTGAAAAATTTATTAAAGATATGAGAGTGTTTGATCCTGAGTACATACTTTATAGTTTTATTAATGAAAATAAATTTAGAATTAAAATAGTTAATGATTTTGATTTAGCTATTATTAGAATTGAAGAATCAAAGCCAACCAAAATTGTATTTACCCCTTTAAGGGATAGAATTAAGATGAAGCTTGCTAAGCAAAAAATAAAGTTTTTAAAGTTTAAAAATAAGTTTAAATAAAAACTATTTGAAATTTGGGAGTTTCTTCGTAACATTCAAGAATTTTATTAGGAGAGATGGCCGAGCGGTTTAAGGCGCACGCTTGGAAAGCGTGTTTAGGGGAAACTCTTTCGTGGGTTCGAATCCCACTCTCTCCGCCATTTATTTGATGTATAAACAAAAAAAAAATTTTTGGTTAAATAAATCAATAAATTCGACCCTTATTTAACTAGCTTTGCGTCTAAGATTTCATATACATTTATAAAAGTGTTATAATATTTTTTTCTTAAAAAATAGATATATGTCAAAAACACAAAACACATCAAGCTATAAAGCAGATTCAATCAAGGTTTTAAAAGGTTTAGAGGCGGTTCGAAAAAGACCTGGAATGTATATTGGTGACACTGATGATGGAACAGGTCTACATCATATGGTTTACGAAGTTGTTGATAACTCAATCGATGAGGCACTTGCTGGATATTGTAAAAATATAACTGTTCAAATAAACCAAAATGGCTCAATAACAGTCTTTGATGATGGAAGAGGTATACCCGTTGATTTTCATAAAACTGAAAAAAAATCAGCTGCTGAAGTTATTATGACACAACTTCACGCAGGTGGAAAATTTGATCACGACTCTTACAAAGTTTCAGGAGGACTTCACGGAGTTGGAGTCTCAGTTGTGAATGCATTATCCGAAAAACTTGAGCTTGAAATAGACAAAGATGGAAAAAAATATTTTGTTGAATTTAAGAATGGTGATACAAAAGCACCTTTAAAACAAATTGGAAAATCTAAAACCAATGGTACAAAGATTACTTTTTTACCATCAAAAGAAATTTTTTCCTCAGTAAAATTTAACATTAACATCATACAAAAAAGAATGAGGGAACTTGCTTTTTTAAATAAGGGCATAAAGCTAATTGTAATCGACGATACGGGCAAAAAAGAAAAAAAATTTGAGTTTAAATTTGATGGTGGGATCATTGAATTTGTAGATTATTTGAATACTAAAAAAGAAAAGCTTAAAAATAAAAATGGCAATGATCTTTTTAAAAAGCCAATTTATGTAGAAGGAGATAAAAACAACATTAATATTGAATGTTCCCTTCAATGGAATTCCTCATATTCTGAAGATGTACTTGCATACACAAATAATATTTTTCAAAAAGATGGAGGAACTCATTTACTTGGATTTAGAAGTGCATTGACAAGAGTAATAAATAAATACGTCAACGAAAACAATTTTATAAAAAAAAATAAATTTTCTATAACGGGCGATGATATAAAAGAAGGGCTAAGTGCTATTTTATCTATTAAAATGCCAGATCCGAAATTTTCTTCTCAAACAAAAGATAAACTTGTTTCATCTGAGGTAAGAAATATTGTAGAGAATTTTATAAATGAAAAATTATCTATTTGGTTTGATCAAAATCCAAGCATAATTAAAATTGTATTATTAAAAATTATTCAAGCTGCACAAGCTAGGGATGTTGCGAGAAAAGCAAGAGAAAGCGTAAGAAGAAAAGGAGCGCTAGAGTTGACAGGACTTCCTGGAAAATTAGCAGACTGTCAAAATTCTAAAAGAGAGGGAACAGAACTATTCATAGTTGAGGGTGATTCTGCTGGTGGTTCGGCAAAACAAGGAAGAAATAGGGAGTTTCAAGCAGTTTTACCTTTGAGAGGAAAAATTTTAAACACATATGTTGAGGAAAATAGTTCAAAAAAAAATGGAAATTCTGATCATACAAAGACTAAAGCTCTTTCAAAAATGATATCCTCAAATGAAATAGTAACATTAATAAACGCTTTAGGTTTAGATCCCAAGTCAGATGAGATAGATTTAAACGATCTTAGATATGGAAAAATTATTATAATGACTGATGCTGATGTTGATGGTTCCCATATCCGAGCTTTACTTTTAACTTTTTTTAATAACAAACCATTCAATAAATTAATCGAAAATGGTCATATTTTTTTAGCACAACCACCCTTATTCAAAATTAACAAAAATGGAAAGGGATGGTATATCAAAGATGAAAAAAGTTTAGAAAAGTACATCTTTGATAATTCCAAAAACCTTAAAAAATTTAAAAAAGGCACAAAAGAATTTAATAAATGTTTTTTAGATGAAAAATCCAAACTAAATATTCAAAGATTTAAAGGTTTAGGTGAAATGAACCCCGATGAACTTTGGAATACAACTTTAGATCCAGAAAAAAGAAACTTACTTCAAGTCAAATATTCGATCAATCAAAAAAAAGATCAAGATATTATTCATACATTGATGGGAAATGACGTGGCCATTAGAAAAGATTTTATAATTTCCAATGCTCTGGAAATAAATAACTTAGACGTATAAATAAATGGAAACAAAATCTGTTTCTAGAATTCATACCTTAAATAAAGTTACTTATATTAACTTGAGATGGATAGCTATTTTTGGTCAGCTTTTTACAGTTAATATTGTGAAATATTTATTTGATTTTGAATTCAATATATTATTCGTCAATTTTGTAATAAGTCTAGGTGCAGTATCTAACCTATTTTTAACCTATTTTTATGAAAAAAATATTTTATCCAATAGAGCTTCTTTAATATTTTTGTTAATTGACATTTTCCAGCTAAGCTTAATTTTGTACTTTGCTGGCGGTATTTTAAATCCTTTTTCCATTTTTTTACTAATACCAAGTATTTTTTCTTCATCAAATCTGGAATTTAGAACAAGTTTGTTCCTTATCATTATTACAATTATTTCAATAATTTTTCTTTCACTATTCTATCAAGAACTTGGTTATCCATATGGTGCTGAGATGAAAATAAATACCTTTTACTATTATGGAGTCCCTATTTCCTTAATTATTGCTTTAATATTTCTTAACTACTTTGCAATTTTATTTGGTAGAGAGTCAAATTTAAGAAAAGAGGCATTAAATAAGATAGAACAATTTGTTGCAAAAGAGCATGAGTTAGTATCTTTAGGAGGACAAGCTGCTGCTGCAGCGCATTCATTAAATACACCACTTTCAACAATAAAGATAATTTCTCAAGATCTATATGAACAGTTTAAGGACAAAAAAGATTTGAAAAAAGACATTGAGTTATTAGCAAATCAAGTAGAAAGATGTAGTCAAATATTAAAAAAACTTACTTTAAATCCTGGAGTAGAAGATGATTTTATAAATACAGAGTGCACATTAAATGATTATGTCAGCCAGATTGTAAAATCATTTGAAGAAATATCAAAAAAAAAATT
This sequence comes from uncultured Pelagibacteraceae bacterium, assembly GCA_902623785.1. Classification (GTDB taxonomy): domain Bacteria; phylum Pseudomonadota; class Alphaproteobacteria; order Pelagibacterales; family Pelagibacteraceae; genus Pelagibacter. Next base: position 49,846 of record CACNVG010000005.1, on the reverse strand, counting down.
TATTATTAACACAAGCCAAAATACAAATTCTTTTAAAATAACAAAATTAATAGAACTAGTATATGGCATAAGAAATTTTATTGGTAATGCAAATAAATTTTCTCAAAAAACAATATACATATCTATAAAAAGTGATAATGATAAATCGGAAATTTCAATTGAGGATGATGGTTCTGGCTACCCAAGAGATATCTTAAATAAAATTGGGGAACCATACATAAAGTCTTCTTCAATAAACAATGAACAAAAAGTTGGACTTGGTTTAGGTATTTTTATAGGCAAAACACTCTTAGAGAGAAATTTTGCAAAAATTATCTGCCGTAATTCAAAAACACGCTCAGGAGCAGAAGTCCTAATATCATGGAAAAATTCAGATCTTAAAAGTCTTTAATTTAAACTTTTACTTTTTTTATCAAATAATTTACTTAATTGAGATATCATTACGTCACCAAGTTCTTGAACATCCGCTATTTTTATGGCTCTCTTGTAATATCTAGAAACATCATGTCCTATACCTATTGCCAATATTTCAATATTGGAATTATTTTCAATGAACCTAACAACTTTTTTTAAGTGTTTCTCTAAATAATCTCCAGAATTTACTGACAAAGTCGAGTCATCTACTGGCGCTCCATCTGAAATTACCATTAATATTTTTCTTTCTTCTTTTCTCTTATTAAGCCTATTAAAAGCCCACAAAATAGCCTCTCCATCTATATTTTCTTTTAATAACCCTTCTTTAAGCATTAACCCTAAATTTTTTTTTGATTGTCTCCAATTATTGTCAGCTGCTTTGTAAATAATATGTCTTAAATCATTCAATCTTCCTGGATTCTTTACTTTACCTTGTTTGGTCCATTCTTCTCTAGCTCTTCCACCTTTCCAGTTTTTTGTGGTAAAACCTAAAATTTCAACTTTTACATTACATCTCTCCAATGTCCTTGAAAGAATATCTGCACATAGCGCTGCAATTGTTATTGGTCTTCCCCTCATTGACCCTGAATTATCGATTAAAAGTGTCACGATAGTATCTTTGAATTCGAAATCTTTTTCTTTTTTAAAAGATAACGAATTTTGAGGGTCAATTACAATTCTACTTAACTTTGCGCTATCTAAAAGCCCTTCCTCTAAATCATAATCCCAAGAGCGGTTTTGTTTTGCCAATAGTTGACGCTGAAGTTTATTTGCCAACTTATTTATTAAATCCTGAAAATTTACCAATTGTTGATCTAGACTCTTTCTTAACTTAAGAATTTCATCAGGTTTATCTAATGTTTCTGCTTTAGAAATTTCATCAAACTGGTCAGTAAATATAAAATAATCTCTAGAATTTTTTGAAGTATTGAGCTTTTGTATAACATTTTCATCTAGAGTTTTATCTTGTCCTTCATCAATATTTGATTCTTCCATACGGAATTCATTGATATCTTCACTTGTATCAACTGAATTTTCCTCATTGATATTTTCATTACTATCTTTTTCTTGATCATTTCCTTTTTCATCAGGATTATTTTGTTGATCGTTTTGGCTATTATCATTTTCTTTGTTATTTTCTTCGTTCTGTTTGTCTAAATCGAAAACATTCATTTCCTTTATAATTTCAGAAAATTTAAGATTGTAATTTTTTTGATTCTCGAGATTATCTATTAGATAATGAAAATGAGGTTTAATATTTTTATCAAACTCCTTTTCCCAAAAATTTAAAAGTTTTTGGGATGCAGGATTAAGTTTGATTTTATAAAAATTCTTATAAAGATATAGTTCAAATGCTTCTGAAGGACTGACATCATCTTTCGAATTTGCATTTTTTGATCTATTTTTTTCAACTTTTATTGAATTGCCCTCGAGTATGTTCTTTTTAATTCCCTTGAGCATTTGAATTCCTAATAATTCACACCTTGTTTTTTCAGATATTTCATAAAGTTTCTTCAAAGATGGTTCTTGTGGAGAAAACTTTACGAATATCTCATCATTTGAAAACTTTATATTTAAAGCTACAGAATCAGCCTCTGCCCTCAAGTTTGTATAATCTTCTTTTTTTTCGATACTTATGTTTTCAAGTAAATCTATTACTTTTGGTTTCTTATTTTTGTTGATCTCTTTTACTATATACTGATCAGAAATAACCTTTATTGTAGAGTCTAATGCTTGTTTAAATTGATCTTTAATATTTTCTTCTTTTTTACTCATTTGACTGAACATTAACAAGAGCTTCCGGCAAATCTTCACCAAAACATCTTTGAAAGTATTCTGAAATTATTTTTTTTTCAGTATCATCACATTTGTTTAAGAAAGTGACTCTGAAAGCATAACCGAGATCATTAAATATTTTAGTATTTTCTGTCCAATGCAAAACAGTTCTTGGACTCATAACAGTTGATATATCTCCAGCCATAAATCCTTTCCTCGTTAATGTTGCAACCTTAATCATGTTGGCAATTTTTTCCTTCCCTTTTGTCGAATTATAAGATGGATTTTTCGCTAAAATAATCTCTAATTCTTTTTCTAAACTTAGATAATTTAATGTTGCAACTATATTCCATCTATCCATTTGTCCCTGGTTAATTTGTTGAGTCCCATGGTATAGGCCAGTTGTGTCGCCCAAACCTACAGTATTAGAAGTAGCAAACAGCCTAAAATATTTGTGTTGTCTCAATACTTTGTTTTTATCTAGCAAAGTAAAACTTCCTTCGGATTCCAAAACTCTCTGAATAACAAACATTACATCAGGCCTTCCTGCATCATACTCATCAAATACAAGAGCTACAGGATTTTGGATTGACCAAGGTAAAATACCCTCTTGAAACTCAGTAATTTGTTGCCCATCTTTAATCTTAATTGCATCCTTACCAATTAAATCTATCCTGCTGATATGACTGTCAAGGTTAACCCGTATACATGGCCAATTCAATCTTGCTGCTACTTGCTCTATATGTGTAGACTTACCAGTGCCATGATATCCTTGCACAAGCACTCTTTTGTTAAAAGAAAATCCTGATAAAATTGCTAAAGTGGTGTCTTTATCAAATTTATAGTTTTTATCTACAGCTGGAACAAATTCATTTTTTTTTGAAAATGCTTCTATTTCCATATCGGTATCTATACCAAAAGTTTGTTTTGCAGAAATTTTTATGTCAGGTGTCATATTCAAGTTATCGTTCATTTTTTAAAAGCCCTTTTTAGTTGAGTATAAGCCAATGTTATTATCTTTAATTTTTCCTCATATTTTTTATCACCTGAATTCTTATCAGGGTGATATTTTTTAACAAGTTTTTTAAATTTTTCCCTTACAGATAACCAACTTGAATATCTATTTAAATTCAAGATATTAAAGGCCCTGATATCCTCATTAGTGTAATTATATTGTCCCATGCCATTAATTTTGTGTTTATCGTTAAGTTCTTCTAGATTCTCTTTGAGAGTATTATTCCACAGAATTTTGAAGAAATTATCTTGTGCACTAAAATTTTGTGTGGGTTTATGCCAGGTCATATCAGATTTGATAAATTCACTTATTTGTTCGTCGTTCATATTGGCAAAATAATTCCAATTTTTGTTAAATTCTATGATATGTTTTTTACACAAAAGTCTGTATTCTTTGCTATTATCTTTTTCTATAGGAGCTCGAAATTCTCCTATTTTATTGCAGTTATTCCAATCGCAAATAATTTTCATTAATGTATTATTATATAACTTAAATGGAAATTAATAAATTAATAAAAACAATCGAAACAAAAATTTCAAAAAATATTTTACTTGAAAATATAAAAATTGAAGATAAATCATTTTTGCACAAGTCGCACAAAAATAACGTAAAGGGGAAATATCATATTAAAATTTCTATTAAGTCCAAGCAATTAAGCTCTCAAACAAAAATTCACTCATCTAAGCTAATTCACTCCATTTTAAAAGAAGAAATTAATCTTCATATACACTCTATACAAATATTTATTAATTAATCAATTTTTGAATAAATCTTTTAATAGTTGATTTATTATAAACATTATTCAAAATAGGCTTGGAAACTGATTTTATTAAAATTAAATTTATAAGATTATTTTTATTTTTCTTATCTCTCTGCATAAAGGTAACAATTTTATTAATATCTTTTCTCTTAAAAAATTTATTTAGATCACTGTATTTTAAATCATTTAAGTGTTCATAAATTTTTTTGAAGTCTTTTTTGTTTAAAATTTTTCTATCATAACCAAAATTAATTGCTGCACAGATACCTAATAAAACAGCCTCACCGTGGTTTAAATTTTTTGAATAACCTTTGGTTGACTCAAAAGCATGTGCAAATGTGTGACCAAAATTGAGTGTCTTTCTCAAGTTTGACTCTTTTTCATCACTTTCTACAATTTTTTTTTTTATTAAACAACTCTTGAAAATAGATTTTTTAAGGTGACTAGAATCTTTATTGAAAATTTTTTGATGATTTTTTTTCAGATAGTCAAAAAACTTTTTATCACTTATCAAAGAGTGTTTAAGTATTTCAGCATACCCACAAATTATCTCTTTTTTAGGCAAACTATCCAAGAACACTAAATCTGAAATTACAATTGATGGTTGATAGAAAGTTCCAACCATATTTTTACCACCAGTAGTATTGACTCCTGTTTTGCCCCCAATAGAGGAGTCTACTTGGCTTAAAAGAGTTGTTGGTACATTTATGAATTTAATTCCTCGTTTAAAAATACTTGAAACGAACCCACAAACATCTCCACAAATTCCTCCCCCAACTGAAATTAACGAGTCATTTCTAGTGAAATTTTTATCTTCAAGTAATTTTAAGATATTTTCTACTGTTTTAAGACTTTTATTTTTTTCTTTAAAAAGAATTCTTTTAATAAAAATTTCTTTAGATTTAAATTTTATAATTATTTTTTTAACTAATCTATATGGAACATTATAGTCCACTATAAATAAATATTTGTTTGAATAAATGCTGTTAGACTTTAAAATTTTATCAGATTTAGAACTAATATTTTTACCAATATATATTGGATATTTTGTTTGATTTAAATTAATCCTAACTTTCATTTTTTTTTAATACAGTCTCTATTTTATCAACAATTTCGTTTTTTTTGTGATTTTCACACTTTATTTTATGATCACTCTTCGCATAGAATTTATTTCTTTCTACTAGCATATTTTTTATTTGATTTTCATTAAGGCCCTTAATTAAAGGTCTTTTTGAACTTTTTTTTAATCTTTTAACTAGAGTTGCAGATTCCCAATCTAGCCAAAAAGATAAAGAATTATCTTTAATTGTTTGTCTCAATTTTTTGTTTAAAAAAGCCCCACCACCAAGCGAGATGACTTTTGAAGTTTCATTTTTTTTTAGATATGATTGAGTGATATCATGCTCGATTTTTCTGAAATAATCTTCACCCTTAAGTGTAAAAATCTGTTCAATTTTTAGTTGTTCAATTTCCTCAATTTTTTTGTCTATATCTATAAATTCAGTATTTATTTTTTTTGATAATAATTCACCAATGGTAGTTTTTCCCGATCCCATCATACCTAGCAAAACAATGTTTTTTTTTAGTTTCATAAATTTCTGCATTGAAAAAACACAAATATGTCTTAATTTGAATTTATTAAAAATTATATGCAATTTTATAAAAAAACAAGTATTGGTGGCTCAGTAAATCCTTTAAAAATCATTATTAAAGTAGTTTTGATTGTTGTTGCTGTTTTTGGAGTAATAATATTTGTTGATAAAATTAATTTTCCTTCCCCAAATAAACAAATTGAAAAAATTATACCAAAAGAAAATTTAAAAATTGTTAAATAAAATTTTCATAACTGTATTTATTTTTTTTTCACTGATCATAACATCAGTTGGAAATGAACCTACCGATATCTGGAACTTAGAAAACCAAAAAAACAAAGAAAATAATGACGCAAATATAGAAAAGCTTGATAAGACAATTAATTCTGAAACTTTTCAAAAAACAAATTCTACATCAAGCCAAAGTCCTTTAGTTTTAGAAAATGATTTAAAAAATGAAAGTTCCTTTGTTGTTGGAATCTACGATCCCGAAGAAAACGGACTAAACTTGAATATGTGGAAAAATTCCGATGGGAAAAAAATTTATGATTTAAAAAAAAAAATTAATTCAATGAATTTATCTAATGATGCAAGTGAAATCTATCAAAAAATTTTACTTACAAATACTTATCCCCCAAAGAAAAATTTAGACAAAAAAAAATTCTTTGACTTAAAAGCAGAATGGTTAATTAAAAACGGAGATCTTAATCTAATAATTGAGTATGTAACTAAAAATTTGGACATAATATCAAATGAAAATTTGATTAAATTTGTTTTAAATGAATATTTGTCTAAAGCAGAGATAAAAGATGCATGCAACTTATTTAAAAAGATAAATCAAAATTTTGATGATTACTATTTGAAAAACTTTTCGATATATTGTTTGATACACAGCAAGCAGAACGATCTTGCTATGATGCGTTTAGATTTAGAAAAAGAAACTGGTTATTCAGATCCTTTTTTTGAGAAAAAATTTCAATCACTAATGGGACTTTCAAAAGATGACAATACTTCGTCAGACGAAAGTCTTTTGAACTTACATATTTCATTTGTCACAATTAAAGATTTTAAATACGTGCCTACAACCAAAACACCAAGGTTATTTTGGACTTATTTAAGATCTAATAATTTGCTAGACAGCACCAAAGACATTGATACTGCTGATGAAGAAAAAATCTCATTATTAGAAAAGGCTACGCATGAAAAGAACTACAATGAAAAAGATTTGCTTAATATTTATAAAAAATTTCAATTTTCTGTAGATCAACTTTTAAACATAGAAAGAGAAGTAAAGAATTTATCAAACATAAAAGCCAGAGCTCTGATGTATCAAGGTATTTTATTGAATGATGATCCTAATAAGGTAACGAAACTTTCCAAAGATTTAAAATCATCTTTTAATGACGATGGTTTAGAAAACGCCTTTAAAGAAGAATTAAGGTTTATTTTGGAAAGATTTGAAGAAAGTGAATTAAATTCAGATTTGACAGATTTTTACGTTTTGAATTCTAAAGTAGAAAATCCAAATAAAAAAATCAAATACAACAATAAAATTTTGCATCAATCAAAAATTGTAAATTATTTTATACAAGAAAAACCATCTAAGAAAAAAACCGAAAAAGAAGTTAATAATTTTTTGAAAAAAATTAAAAAAAGCAAAAAAAATTATTTAATAACTAAAGACGTAATTGTTATCGAGTCTCTAAAATTTGATGGTATTGAAATTAATGAGGAATATAGTGACCTTTATACAATTAATGAAAATACTATGCCTATTGATATGCAAGTTTTAATTAATGACGGGGAAATTGGTCTAGCAATGTTAAGAATTATAGAAATAATTGGCGAAGATGAACTAATAAATCTTGGCTCAGAAACTTTATACTTCTTAGTAAATGCGTTAAATCAAATGGACGTAGATCTAATAAGAAATGAAATCCTTTCTGAAATCTTGCCAGTTAGAATATAAACTTTGTTATGACGAAAAGAAAAATTATACTGGTTCCAGATGAAATCCTCAAAAAAAAATCTGAAAAAATTGAAAAAATAACCATTTACGAAAAACAATTGGCAGATGATTTATTTGAAACTATGTATAAAAATAATGGAATAGGTCTAGCTGCTGTTCAAGTTGGTGTTTTGAGAAGAATGATTGTAATTGATGTTTCAAAGAAAGATGAAGAAAAAAAACCCTTATGTTTAATAAATCCAGTTATAAAATCTTTTGGTAAAGATAGGTCCACATATGAAGAAGGTTGTTTGTCGATACCTGAAACATTTATTGAGATTGAAAGACCAAAAACCTGTATTGTTGAATACATTGACATTTCTGGAAATAAAGCAAACATGGAATGTGAAGGTTTGTTATCTACATGTATCCAGCACGAAATTAACCACTTAGATGGCAAGCTTATCATTGATTTTTTGTCAAAGCTGAAAAAAGATATTTTAATAAAAAAATTATCTAAAAACAAAAATACATCTAATAGAGTAATCGTGTAAATGTCAGATAATATTATTTTTATGGGTACTTCAAAATTTGCTGTACCTATACTTGAAAAGATAAGTGAGAGTAACCTCAATATTTCAGTTGTTTACACGCAACCGCCAAAAAAATCTAGCAGGGGAATGAAAGTTCAAAAAACCCCAATCCAAGTTAAATCTGAATTACTTGGCTTACCAATTAGAACACCAAGTATTCTTAAAAACAATATTGAAGAGTACAATTTTATAAGAAAAGTAAAGCCCACAATAGTTCTAGTAATTTCTTATGGTCAAATTATACCAAAGGAATTTTTGGAACTTTCTGAAAAAGGTTTTTTTAATATACATGCATCAATTTTGCCTAAATTCAGAGGTGCAGCACCAATACAGAGAGCAATAATGAGTCAAGTCACTGAGACGGGAATTAGTTTTATGAAAATTAATGAACATCTAGATACAGGTCCTGTTCTTGAAACTTACAAAGTTAAAATTGACTTAAATTTAAATGCAACTGAGCTTGAAAAAAAATTATCTCAATTGGCGGCTGAAAAAATAATTGAAAACGTCGACAATATTATTAAAGGCAATATGAAACTTAAAGATCAAGATCATTCGGAAGCAACATATGCTGAAAAAATAAATAAAAAAGAAGGTAAGATAACTTGGGAAAATAGTTCCAAAAAAATTATTGGAAAAATAAATGGTTTGCACCCTAGTCCAGGAGCATACTTTATATTTAATGGAGATCGATATAAAATTTTAAAAGCTGAAATTGGAAATGGATCAGGACATCCTGGTGAAGTTTTAAATGATAAACTTGAGATAGCATGTTCAAATAATGAAAGTATAAAGGTCATAGAAATTCAAAAAGAAGGAAAAAAAATTCAAGAGATAAATGAATTTTTGAACGGTTCAAAAATACATAAAGGCTGTATTCTTAATGAATAGATATCAAATCCTTATTGAGTATGTAGGAACTAATTATAGTGGATGGCAAATACAAAAAAAAGGAAAAACAATTCAAGGTAAAATTCAAAAAGTTATCTCTAAAATTTTGAAAGAAAAAGTAAATATAATAGGATCAGGTAGAACTGATTCTGGAGTACATGCTCTAGAACAATCAGCTCATTTTGATACAAGTGTAAAAATAAAAGATAGCAACAAATTTTTAAAATCAATTAATCATTTTTTATCTAGATATAGCATTAGTATTTTAGATTTAAAAAAAAGGAAACTCACCTTTCACTCTCGATACTCTGCAAAAGCGAGAATATATAAATATATTATTTTAAATCGTAAATCTGGTTCTGTGCTTAAAAATAAAAGGTGTTGGCATATAATAAAAAAACTTAATATATCAATGATGAAACAAGGAGCAAAAAAATTAATTGGTACTAAAGATTTTTCAACATTTAGATCATCAAGTTGTTCTGCTAAAACTCCGGTCAGAACGATAAAATCAATAAAATTTTTAACTAAAAAAGACATTATTGAGATTGAGATAAAAGCTCAGTCGTTTCTTCAAAATCAAGTGAGATCAATGGTTGGTTGCTTAAAGTATGTTGGTGAGGACAAGTGGAGCATTAAAAAATTTGAAAAGATAATCAAATTAAAAAAAAGAATTAATTGTGCACCCCCTGCTCCAGCAGAGGGACTGTACTTAACTAAAGTGATTTATTAATTTTTTTCTTACTAATAGCGAATTTTTTATTTATTCTAAATCTTGAACCTGCTCTTACAATATATCCACAACAATTTTTTGCACCACATTTACACGGGAACTGTTTATAGTCTTTATCAAATCCAAAACCATAGTCGCAAGTAAGTTCTTCTCCTTTTTTAATATCTCTTATTGCCGATACCCAGACCTTAAAACCTTTTCCCTCATAGTCACAATTATTATTACACGAATGATTAATCAAACCTGCAGTATTCCAATGAAAATCTCCGTCTAGTGTATATCTATTATTAAGTGTGAATAAATAGATTGGTTTATTATTGTCAAATTTTGCTGACTCTTCAACTTCTCTATTAGTAATGATTTTTCCAATATAATTAATTATTTTTGTTCCTTCTTTAATATCTTTAGTTGCGTATAAACCTCGCTTGTTGTCTATTTTAGACTTTTTGATCGTATACAGTTTCATTAATTATTTTCTACGAGAGCATTTACATGATTAAATGCACTATCTGCAAGGGCATTAAGGTCGTACCCTCCTTCTAACACTGATATAACTTTTCCATTGGTGAATTTGTTTGTTGCTTTAAGAGTTCTTTTTGTAATCTCATAAAAATCTTCAGATTTTAATTCAAATTGTGCTAGAGGATCAGCGATATTTGCATCAAAGCCCATACTTAGAATCAAAAATTCAGGTTTAAATTCAACTAGTTTATTCAAAACTCTATCTAAAGCATTCATATATTTCTCTGATGTAGTCCCAGCAGGAAGAGGCACATTGAAAATATTATTATGCTTACCTTTTTCTTTTTCACTTCCAGTGCCTGGATAAAATGGATATTGGTGTGTAGATAAGTATAAAACATTTTTATTATCGAAAAAAATATCTTGGGTTCCATTTCCATGATGAACATCAGGATCAAAAATTGCAATTTTTTTATATTTATACTTTTCCATAAGATAATGGGCGGCAACCGCGCAATTATTATATATACAGAAACCCATCGCCTTATTTTTTTCTGCATGGTGACCAGGAGGTCTTACTGCACAAAAAGCATTTCTAAATTTTTTCTGTTCAACGCCGTCTATTGCCTTAATTACTGATCCCACCGCATCTACTGTTGCATCTTTACTTCCAGGCGAAATTATAGTGTCTCCATCTAAAAATTTTAATCCTTGATTAGGAAAACTTTTTTTAACCATATCAACATAATTTTCATCATGCACTTTTTTTAATATATTTTGATCGAAAGAAGCTGGCCCATCCCAAATTAAACTTTTATTTTTTTTAAGTCTCTCAGTTATCGCTGTAACTCTTTTAGGTTGTTCAGGATGACCATCACCCGTTAAATGATTTGTTGACGTTTTTGAAGATATTATCGCTGTTTTCACGAAAAATAATTATCTAGAATATTAGCATAAATTTTAGTTAATTTTTTTAAATCTTTTAATGATACTGCTTCATCAATCTTGTGCATTGTTTTTCCCACAAGACCAAATTCCAAACAAGGAGATATATTTTTCAAAAATCTAGCATCAGAGGTTCCTCCTGTTGTCGAAAGTTTTGGTCTAACTTTTGTAATTTTTTTAATAACATTTTGTATCATATTTGTTGTAGCATTTTGTTTTGTTAAAAATGCTTCACCAGAAACTCTATAATCTATATTAAATTTTGATTTATTTTTTTTGTTAATTTTACTTAAAATTTTATTAATTCTTTTTTTGATCGAACCTGATGAGTGCTTGTTATTAAACCTTATATTAAAAGTTGCATTAGCAGTCTTAGGAATAACATTATCAGCGTTATTATCAATATTAATTTTTGTAATCTCTAAATTCGTAGGCTGAAAATTTTTAGTACCTTTATCAAATTTTATATTTTTAAGTTCATTTAAAATTTTTATAATTATTGTTGAGGGATTATTTGCTCTATGAGGATAGGCAACATGCCCTTGTGTACCAATTATTTCTATTTTTCCAGACAAACTTCCTCTTCGACCAATTTTTATCATTTCACCTAGTTTATTTGGATTTGTTGGTTCACCTACTAAACAAAAATTGATTTTTTCATTTCTCTTTTTTAAATAATCTACGACTTTTTTTGTACCGTTTACAGCATCTCCTTCTTCATCACCTGTTATTAAAAGACTAATTGAACCATTAAAACTTTTATTATTATTTAAAAAAATACTTACAGCTGAAACAAAAGCAGCTACTGAGCCTTTCATATCATTTGCACCTCTGCCAATTAAATGACCTTTTTTGATAGAGGGTCTGAAAGGATCAACCGTCCAGTCTTTTATGTTTCCAGGGGGAACAACATCTAAATGACCTGCAAAACAAAAATTAGGTCCTTTACTTCCTAGCCTAGCATATAAATTTTTTACTGGTTGAAAATTTTTTTCTTTAAAATCTAAAATTTTAGTTTTGAAACCAATTTTCTTTAGTTTTTTTTCTAAAAATCTCATAACACCAGCATCTCTAGGTGTTATTGATGGGAACTTCATTAGCTCTTTGGCTAATTGTAATTCGTTTATTTTTTGCATAATTAGTCTCTTAAAAGATCGTTAATTGATGTCTTTGACCTCGTCTTTGCGTCAACAGTTTTTATTATATGAACAGCATAAAGATCTTTATGAATACCAGGCACCACAACTGAATAAGGTGGAACACGACCTTTTGTGATTTCGCCATTTGATTTGTTTACAATTTTTGTACTTTGACCAATGTAACATCCCATTGAAAGAACACTACCTTCTCCCACTATAACTCCCTCTACAACTTCTGACATTGCTCCAACAAAGACATTGTCTTCAATTATAGTTGGAAGTGCTTGTGCGGGTTCTAAAACTCCACCAATACCTGACCCAGCCGATATATGACAATTTTCTCCAATTTGACAGCAGCTACCAGCTCTACTAAAAGTATCCATCATTGTTCCAGCGCCGATGTATGCTCCTATGTTTACATAACAAGGCATAAGCACGGCATTTTTTCCAATAAAAGACCCTGGTCTTACTGGACTATTAGGTGTCATTCGAAATCCGGCAGCCTCATGTTGTTCTTTTGTCCAATTAGCTGTTTTACCTTTTAATAAGTGAGCTTTATCGTACCAGCTACTATAAGGACCGCTTAAATTATCCATCGGGTAAATTCTAAAACTAAGCATGATAGCCTTTTTTAGATATTGGTGGGTTTTCCATTCCCCATTAATTTTTTCTGCTACTCGAGATTTACCACTATCTAAATCTTTAATTACTTGGTTTATTGCATCCTTTAAAGATTGATCCGAGTCTTGATTAACTTGGTCTTTTTTTTCCCAAGCGTCATTAATTATTTTTTCTAAGGACATAATTTATTTACTTTTTAATAACCTTATTTCTTTAAGAAATAAAGATAGATTTTCAATTTTATGAGAAATATAATCTTTATCAGAGTCAATTTTTCCAAAATGTTCATCATTGATTAACCAAACAGTTGTACAGCCTCTTTCAAAGCCGATACTTAAATTTTTAGCTATATCTTCAATATAAATTGTTTCTTTGGGTTTAATACCAAATTTTTTGACCATTAAATCAAAGGTCTGGGCTTCTGGTTTAGGAACATATCCAGCATCTTTTATATCGAACACTTTTTCTTTTCCAAAAAGGTCATAAACACCTAATCGGGTTAAAATATTTTGGGCATGCTCAGCGCTACCATTTGTAAAAATAAATTTTTCCATATCTAAATTCTCTAGTTCATTTCTCATTATTTTGTCTTTTTTCATAAATGAAATGTCAATATCATGTACATATTTAAGAAACTCATCCCCAATAACATTGTGGTGCAACATTAGACCGTTAAGACTGGTATTGTATTTGTAAAAATAATTAGTTTGAAGTTCTTTTGCCTTTTTTTCATCTAAACCAAGTTTTTCCTGAATAAAAAGAGTCATTCTTTTTGATACAAGACCAAAGACTTTTTCTAAAGGATAACCATTGTGAGAACCATAGCAAACCCCGTCGAGGTCCAAAAGCAGGTATTTCATTTCTTTTAAACTTTTCATTTTCTTATTAATGTTCCTGATCCTTTATCGGAAAATAATTCGAACAAAACTGAACGAGGTTTACGACCGTCAATTATACCAACTGCAGTTACATCGTTTTTTACAGCATCAAGACAAGTATTAATTTTTGGTATCATACCCTCAGTAATTGTTTTATCCTCTATCATTTCGATTATTTTTGAAGAATTGATTTCTGAAATAAGTTTTTTCTCTCTATTCAAGACGCCCTCAACATTTGTCATTAAAAGCAGTCTTCTTGATTTAAGAGATTTTGCAACTGCCCCAGCCGCATGATCTCCATTAATATTATAGGTCTGTTTATTCTTCCCTAATCCTAAAGGAGAAATAATAGGAATTATATTATTTCTTAATTTTTCAAAAATAGTCTCTGTATTAATTTTATAAGGAATTCCCACAAAACCAAGTTCCTTTTGTTCAGGAATAATTTCTATAACATTGTCTTTTTTTGTATGCAGTGAGGCTGCCTGGGACCCAATTTCTTCTAGAGAATTTACAATATCCTCATTAAATTCAATAAGCACTGTCTCAACAACATTTATAATTTTTTTATCAGTAACTCTAAGACCTCTTATAAATTTGGACTCAATATTTTGTTTAGATAACTCTCTTTTTATTCTTGGTCCTCCTCCGTGCACAACAACTACTTGTAAACCAAGCTTGCTAAGTACACTTAAATCTTTAATAAAATTATCAAAAATTTTTCTATCAATGAATACATTACCCCCATACTTTATAACTATTATTTCATTTTTATACTTTTCAACATATTTCAAAACTTCTTCGACTGGCGGTCCGTCTGTAGGTAAGATCTTTTTTAAATCCATTATTGAGAGGTTTTCACAGTAGTTCTCTTCATAATGACGTACTGTTGAGCCATTGTAAGAATATTGTTGGCCGTCCAATACAGAACTAATCCCGAAGGAAAAGGCGCAAGTATTACAGTTAAAAAAACGGGAAAAAACATAAAAATTTTCTTTTGTATATCATCTTGTGGAGCTGGATTAAGTTTCTGTTGTGCCCACATTGTTAAGCCCATCAGAACTGGTAACCCACCTATGATTAAAAATTCAGGGGGTGCCCATGGTATCAGTCCAAATAAATTGAAAATTGATGTTGGGTCCTTCTCAGATAGATCTTTTATCCATCCAAAAAAAGGCTGATGTCTCATTTCAATTGTTACAAATAACATTTTATATATTGCGAAGAAAAATGGGATAGAAATTAAAATTGGCACACAACCACTTACAGGATTAACTCCTTCTTTCTTATAGAGTTGCATTATTGCCTGTTGAAGTTTCATCTTATCATCTTTATGAACTTCTTTAAGACGAGCCATTTCGGGTTGTAAAATTTTCATACGACTCATCGATCTAAATGCATAATTATTGAGTGGAAAGAACACTAATCTTAAACAAACAGTTATTAATATAATTGCTACTCCATAATTTCCTGCAAGTTTAAAAAAGTAATCATTTAAAAAGAATAAAGGTTTTACAATCCAATAAAACCAACCCCAGTCAATGACAAGGTCAAATTTTGATAATCCTAACTTCTCATTATACTCATCAATTACATCTACTTCTTTTGCGGCAATAACAATATCAACTTTATTACTAATTTGCTTATTAGGTTGTGCCTCTAGAGCCTCAGTTTCTATATAACTAATTTTAAATTTTTCACTGTACTCAAAGTCCGCTCTAAATTTTTTATTTTTTTCTGGTATTAAGCTTGTAAGCCAATATTTATCAGTAATACCTAGAAAACCTTTTTCAGCATTTATAGAATATTTTTTGTCTATC
Organism: uncultured Pelagibacteraceae bacterium; assembly: GCA_902623785.1. GTDB lineage: Bacteria > Pseudomonadota > Alphaproteobacteria > Pelagibacterales > Pelagibacteraceae > Pelagibacter. The sequence goes on along the minus strand of CACNVG010000005.1, from coordinate 34,259 downwards.
ACATCATCATAATCTTTTTCCACTAACTGATCATCAAACACCCCAAGTGGTCCCTCATGTAAAATAAAAAAATTTACTATATCTCTAGGAATATTTTTCCGGATAATTTGGCTATAAGGATAAAAATTATATATTTTGTTAGTATTATTTTTTATTTTTTGGTTAATAGTAAACAAAAATTTATTATCAATACTAATAACTTTTTCAAAAGTAAGTCCTTGAGCGTTTTTCCATATTAGTTTAACGTCATTTCCTGGAGAAAGTTTTGTGTTTCCCTCTACTTTCCATTTTGATTTATTATTTGGTAAATCAATATTTTTGTTATTAGTAACCCAGCCTGTTTCTAAGTAATATGTATCAGAAGCGTTTCTTGGATTTAGTAGTACAACCTTTTTTGCACCCTCGAGTTTTTCATTGTAATTTTTAAAAAGTAAATCGTCTACAATTGCACCTTTTAAAGAAATTGAACCCTTAACGTTATCGTTTTCAAATATAATTCTTTTATCTTTGTTTAAAGCCTCTTTTCTTGAAAGAAGGTTATTAGTTTCAGAATCTTCTATCTCTGGAGCATCTAAACTTTTAACTGAGTCTATTCTTTTTTGCTTAATTTTTTCTCGATCTTCTGGTGAAGGTGAAAAAAATAAAGCCCATAAAACAATTATTGCTGCACTGAGTGATATAGCTGCGATTATATTTTTATTTGAATCCATTTTTAATTTTTATTTTTTTTAACTGGTTCAAATCCTTCACCACCACCAAGGAATTTAATGGGATGACAACTTAAAATTCTTTTGGAACCTTTAAAAAAACCTTTAATCAAACCATACTCCTTTAAAGACTCTATAAAATACTCTGAACAAGTTGGCAAATATCTACAGTTGTTACCCAGTAAAGGTGAGATTAAATACTGATAAAACTTTATAATCTTAATAATAATTTTGGTTAAAATCTTCATTAATTTATTTTTTCAAAACTTTTTTGTAATGCCTCTTTAATTTCACCGTATTTTTCCTCTAAAACACTTTTTTTTGCAAGGACTAAATAAGAAAAGTTAAGATTTAATTTTGCTATTTTAGTTATTGCATATGTCATATTTTTAAGCCTTCTTTTTATCTTATTCCTATCAACAGCCTTACCCATTTTCTTTTTTGCCACAAAACTAATATTGAGACATGTATTTTTTTTATCAGGAATCTTTTTAAAAAAAATTGTTAGATAAGAATTGGAAATTTTTCTTCCATTAAGAAGTTTTTTAAAGTCCTCATTCCTTGAGAGACTTTTAATTTTAATATTCATTAAACAGTAAGTTTTTTTCGACCTTTTTTTCTTCTTCTGGCAAGAAGTTTTTTTCCACCTTTTGTTTTCATTTTTGATCTAAATCCGTGGCGTCTTTTTCTGACAAGTTTACTTGGTTGATAAGTTCTTTTCATAAGATTTTAATTATGTAGTATTAAAAATTTAAGTACTTATAATGTAAAATCTATAATATGCAAACTATGAAAAACGTAAAAATATGGTTAGGTTTAGCCTATATTATATTCCTGGGATTGTTTTTATACTTCTTGTTAACTTATATAAGTATTGATGAATTAACTTCATATAATTTTCTAAAATCAAATAGCGAGTACTTAATAAATTTTAAACAAAATAATATAATATTCACATCTTTTATATTTATTATATTTGGGATTGTTTGGATTTCAATACTCCAAGGTTTTGGTTCTCCTTTAGGATTGATTTGTGGGTATATTTTTGGACCTTACTTTGGAACTTTAATTTTTTCATTAACTTTTGCTTTAGGATCTAGCGCAACTTTTATCATTGCTAATTATTTTTTTAAAAATTACATCATTGAAAAAATACAAAATAAGTATCAATATCTAAATGACAAAATAAGAAACAATCAGCTTTTAGCGGTTGGTCTCCTTAGATTTCTTGGTGGAATTCCGACTCAGATACAAAATTTAATTCCCGTATTATTTGATGTAAAATTAAAAAACTATTTTTTTGGAACCCTACTTGGAGTAATTATTCAAGCATTTATTGTTTGTTCATTAGGATCAGCTTTAGAAAAGAAAATATATGAAAATGATGAATTACCTAAAATATTAGATCTTTTAAAAACTCAAGAAATTTATTTACCAATATCAGCTATAATATTTTTGTTTGTTCTGACATTTATTTTAAGAAAATTTTTCTTTAAAAAGTAATGGTGCCCTCGATGAGAATCTAACTCATGACTGACCCTTACCAAGGGCCTGTTTTAACACTAAAACTACAAGGGCGGTTAAATAAAAATAGTGTAAAAATCAATAAAATTCAAATTTTTGACTTAATTTTTTATTTTATTAAGTCTATAATAAATTTTGGTAATTTTATGGGAATTCACTACGATTATAAATCTACAAGAGGCGCTAAAGCAATGGAGAAGCAAGCTAAAAGAGAAAAGAAATTAGCTGAGCGAAGAGCCAAAAAACAATCTAAGCAGGGAACAAATAAATCTGAAGATAAGACAATACCAATTGATCAAGTTGTAACTTTGGAGCATCTTACCAATCCTGAGAAAAAATAATCTTTTTAATGAATTTTAAAAGAAAGCCTTCTAAGCTTGATCTCGAGAAAGCCCTTAGAAAAAATTTAAGAAAAAGAAAAATTCACAATCGAAAAAACCAAAAAAATGATTCTAAACGATAAACAAATTAAGGAACTTGCAGAAAAAGAGGAGATGATAAGTCCATTTATAAGTGAAAGTATATCTAAAGGCATTAGTCATGGACTTAACTCATTTGGCTACGACTTAAGATGTGGCTCTGAATTCAAAATTTTTACAAATATAAAAGGAGCTACCGCTGACCCAAAGAATTTTAGTGAGGATAATTTTATTACTATTAAAGGTGAAGAGTTTGTTTTAATTCCTCCGAATTCTTTCGCACTGGCAAGTAGTCTTGAGTATTTTAAAATGCCAAGAAACGTAACTGGATTAGTAACTGCCAAGAGTACTTACGCAAGATGTGGACTTGGAACTCCCCCTACAGTTTTAGAAGCAGGTTGGCATGGTAACTTAGTTTTAGAATTTTCAAATCATACAAGCAACTCTATAAAATTGTATGCAAATAGTGGAGCAGCTCAAATTTTGTTTTTTTCCGGTGATCAACCAGAGGTATCATATTCTGATAGAAAAGGAAAATATCAAGGTCAAGTTGGTATAACTTTAGCAAAATCAAAATAGGATGAAAAAATTTATAATTACTGGCCCCACCAAAGCCGTAAATGGAACAATAGATATAAGTGGTGCAAAAAATTCATGCCTTCCCCTTATGGCAGCATCTATTCTTTTTAAAAAAGAAGTAATTTTAAGAAATGTTCCTTTAGTTCAAGATGTTTTGACAATGAAGGATCTTTTAATTTCGCTAGGATCCAAGGTTAAAATTTTGGAGAAAAAAAAAATTATGATCATTACAAATAAAAAGGATCATAAATTAACTGTTCCTTACAATTTGGTATCTACAATGCGAGCTGGTGTTTTAACAATGGGCTCTTTACTTGGAAGATATTCAAAGAAAAAAATTAGAGTTGCTCAAGGTGGAGGTTGTGCACTAGGAATTCGGGATACATCTTGGCATCTTGAAGGTTTTAAAAGTTTAGGCGCTGAGCATGTTTTGGAAAAGGGATATGTAAATATATCTTCTAAGTATGGTTTGATAGGTAAGAGTTATAAGTTTCCAAAAATAACTGTTACAGGTACCTCAAATTTAATCATGTCATCAGTGTTTGTAAAAGGCTCTCATGTTTTAAAGAATATATCGTTAGAGCCTGAGGTAATAGATCTTATAAAATTTCTCAACACATCAGGTGCGAATATAAAATTTATCGGTAAGCGATCTTTAAGAATTAAAGGTGTTAAAGAGCTTTTACATGGTAATCACAAAATTATTGGTGACAGGATTGAAGCATTTAGTTATTTGTGCGTAGGCGCAATTACTAAGGGCAAAGTTAAAGTGACAGATATAAATCCTAAATTTTTACCTTCAGAATTAAATATATTAAAAAAAATAGGTTTTGAAATTAATGTAAATAAAAATTCTATAACATTAAATACTGTAAAAAAATTAAAACCCGTAAACATCAAAACTGGACCATGGCCTGGTTTTGCAACAGATTGTTTGCCTATTTTAATACCTGTTTTAACCAAAGTTTTAGGACAAAGCAAAATTAAAGAGACAATTTTTACAAATAGATTTATGGCAGTGCCTGAGCTTAATAGAATGGGTGCGAATATTAAAATTAAAAAAAACTTTGCGGTAATTAATGGAGCAAAAAAACTGAACTCTGCTGATTGTATTTCATCGGATCTTAGAACTACTTTTTCAATAATATTAGGTGCAATTGCAGCAAAGGGATCATCTACAATATCGAGAATTTATCATGGATTGAGAGGGTACTCGAATCTTCAATTTAAATTAAGAAAACTTGGAATTAAAATAAAAATTAAAACATAATGGTAAAAAAATTCTTATCCAAAATATTGGCAAGAGATCTCAATGGTTTAAATATAATTTCAACATATTGCGAGGCTTCAATTACAAATGTCTCGCAGATAAAATATCTTAAAAAAAACAAAATATTTCTACTCTCCCTTACCCGAAAATCTTTGAAGGATGATAAAAAAAGTGACATTTTAAGTGTTTGTAAATTCGAATTTATAGAAAACGTAGTATCAAAAAATATAGATCAAAAAGATACTAATCTTAAATTAAAGTTAATGGGTATTGATCCTGTCAAAATAGATAAACGATATGAAATTAATTTGTTATTTTCAGATAATCGTTTTATAACCTTATATTCTGAAATTATAGAGGTGACATTGGAGGATTTAAAAAAAAAATAAAATGAAAGTACTTTATGCAAAAAATAAAAATTTTGATCAATTTTTGAATAATCTTCTTTATAAAAGAAAAAACAAATTTCGATCAAATTACATCTCAGTAACTAACATAATTAAAGATGTTAAAAAAAATGGTGATAAAGCATTAATTAAATATGAGAAAAAATTTAATAAAAATAAAATAATCACTCCGTCTTCGCAAAAAATTAAAGATACGATTAAATCTCTTGATCGAAAAGTAAAAAAAGCAATAGATGCAGCCTATAATAGAATATATAAATTTCATTCACTTCAAAAGTTTAAAGATATTTCATATATCGATAAGTATCAAAATAAAGTAAAATACAAGTACGTTCCACTTGAGTCAGTTGCGATCTATGTACCAGGTTCAAAAGTTTCCTATCCATCAAGTGTCTTAATGAATACAATACCTGCAATTGTAGCAGGAGTTAAAAGAATTGTAATGATAAACCCTGGTTATAAAGGAAAGCAAAATGCTGCAGTTTTGTACGCTGCAAAAAAATGTAAAATTAAAGAAATTTATTCTATTGGTGGCCCATCAGCAATCGCGGCTGTTGCATATGGGACTAAATCAATAAAACCTGTAAATAAAATTGTAGGGCCGGGGAATTCTTATGTCGCGTCTGCAAAAAAAGAGGTTTTCGGCGACATAGGTATTGAGTCAATGACAGCTGGACCTTCAGAGGTTTTAGTTGTTTGTGATAATAAATCTAACCCAGAATGGTTAGCAAGTGATCTAATTGCCCAAGCCGAACACGATTTTCTCGCGCAGTGCATTTTAATTTCAAAGGATAAAAATATTCTAGAAAAAACTAAGTATGAAATATTTAAACAACTTAAAGATATTCCGAGAAGCTCAATTGCAAAAAAAAGTTTAATGACGAATGGCTTACTGATCTACGAAAATTCAGAAAACAAAATTGTAGAAATAATTAACAAGGTGAGCCCAGAGCACTTAGAGCTAAATATAAAAAATTATAAATCTTTAATACCAAAAATTAAGAATGCAGGTTCTATTTGTTTAGGAAAATATGCTGTTATGGCCATGACAGATTATGGAGTACCAGGCACTAATCATGTTCTGCCAACTAATATGACCAGCAAATACTCAAGTGGATTAAGCGTTTCAGAGTTTATTAAAAAAATTTCATACATAAATTTATCAAAAAAGGGTATTGAAACTCTTGGTCCATCAGTTATAACTCTTGCAACTAACGAAGGTTTAGATGGACATGCTAAATCAATTAAAAAAAGATTAGGAGAATAACAAATTTGTCAAAACAAGACTCTTTAGAATTTAAAGGAAAGGTTATAGACCTTTTGCCCAATGCAATGTTTAGGGTCAAATTAGAAAATAATCACATTGTTACAGCGCATACAGCTGGAAAATTGAGAAAAAACAGAATTAGAGTTTTGCAGGGAGACAATGTTACTGTAGAAGTTACTCCATATGATCTTACAAAGGGTCGTATAACATTTAGATTTTAATGGCCTTGTAGCTCAGTAGTAGAGCAGTACCCTGAAAAGGTATGTGTCGTAAGTGCGATTCTTACCAAGGCCACCACCAAAAAGCTCAATAATAGACAATTAAATCACTTGCATCTAATTTAGAAATCTAATAACAAAACACATCCTTTGTATAAACAAAGATAAACTAATAAAGAAAGAGTAAAATGAGTCTAAAAGGTAAAGTAAAATGGTTTAATGGAAAAAAAGGTTATGGTTTCATTGAACGAGAAGACAAAGAAAAAGATGTATTCGTGCATGCTTCTGCTGTTAGAGACGCTGGTTTAAGATTCTTAAACGAAGGTGACGAAATTACATTTGAAGTTGAAGACGGAGAAAAAGGTCCTGCCGCAGTAAAACTGCAAAAAACCTCTTAATTCTAATTCATCATTATTGTATAGGAGTATAAAATCCCTTGGGTTAGTTATTCCTATACAATTCATTCTTGTATTTTTAGAATTAAATGTTATTTAAGCATTATGATTATATTAAATAATATGTTCAATTCACTTCACAGACATCATACACATGCTGGCTGCATGCTAGCTATTTAATTATTTAATAAATTTAAATTTAACAACAATTAATATAAAATAAACATAGGCCCTGGTGGTGAAATGGTTATCACGGAAGTTTGTGGAACTTCAGTTTTTGGTTCGATCCCAAGCCAGGGTACCAAAAAAAATGAGTACAGAAAATAAATTAACTCCTGGGTTACCCCAGGGATTTGAAGATAGGTGGAATAAAAAATTACTTCTTAAAAAGAAACTTTTAAAAGTTATAGAGAATAATTTTATAAATTACGGGTTCGACCCCTTGGAAACTCCATCGTTTGAAATTGCAGAAAACATCGGATCCTTTCTTGCAGAGGATGAAAGTAATCCTATGTCTGATGTATTCTCTTTTAAAGATGGAACTAAAGATATTACTCTCCGATATGATTTATCAAGTCCATTAGCAAGATTCGTTGCTCAAAACAATCAAAACCTTCCATCAATATTTAAAAGATACGCAATCCAAAATGTTTTTAGAAATGAGAAAGCTGGCAACGCACGTTATAGGGAATTTACGCAAGCAGATTGTGATATTGTGGGAAATGTTAACTCAGCTCAAGCGAATGCAGAATTGTGCAACTTAATTGCAAGCACATTATTGGAATGTGGTTTAAAAAAAGATCAATTCATCATTAACATCAGTAATAGAAAAATAATTCAAGGCCTAATAAAAGATTTAAAAATTCCAGATAGCAAACAAACCAAGGTTATGAGAGCGATAGATAAACTTGATAAACCCGGTTTTGGGCTAAAAGGTGTTGAAGATTTATTAAAAAAAGAAAGAAAAGATAAAAGTGGCGCAATTACAAAAGGTGCTAATCTTAATGACGATCAAGTATCTAAAGTCTTAAATTTTTTAAACATTAATGATTTAAATAAACTCAAACAAAATTTCAAAAATCCTTTAACACAAGAAGGTATTAAAGAATTAGAAGATCTTCTAGAAATTTTAAAGTTTGGAAATTATTTTGATCAAATAAAAACGAATTTTACAATAGTAAGAGGTCTTGCATATTATGATGGTTTTTGCGTTGAAACTAATCTTAATTTTAAAGCAAAAAATAACAAAGGCAAAGAAGTAGATATTGGGAGCATTTGCTCTGGAGGACAATACAATAAGTTAATATCTAGATTTAAAGGCGTGGATATACCTGGCACTGGCATGAGTATTGGCGTAGATAGATTGTTATTTGCGATGATGCAATTAAACCTTGAAATAGATGAACAAAAGCCAGTTATCATTTGTGTGATGGATGAAAAATACTTAAAAAATTATTACGAAATTTTGGAAACATTGAGAAAAAATAATATTAATTCAGAAATCTTTTTAGATAGTAAAAAAAATCTTGGTAAACAATTAACTTATGCCAATAAAAGAGGGTGCCCTGTTGCAGTAATTTGTGGAGAAAATGAATTTAAAGATAACAACATTACTTTGAAAAATCTTCTTGGTGTTAAAGGAGAAAATAATCAAGCTACATTTTCAAAAGAAAATTTAATCAATGAAATCAAAAAATTTATCTGAAAAAATTCTTAGATCTGTGAAATCTAAAGGATTTAAGTACATTGAATTACCATCCGTAATTGAGGCTGATCACATAGTTCAAAGATCAGGAGAAAATTTTAGAAAGTTTATTTTTTCATTTACTGATCAAAATGGTAGCGAGTTATGTTTAAGACCTGATTTAACAATAGTTTCTTGCCTCAGATACCTTGAAAACAATCTTAAAACTAAAGAAAAAATATTTTATAGTGGTCAGGCATATAGAAAATCAAATAATAAAAAAGACTCAATTGTTAGAGACCAAATTGGATTTGAAATTATTGGTTCAAAAGATGAGAAAAAAGATGATAAAGAAATAATTGATACTTCTCTCAAATCATTAAAAAACTTAAAATACTCTAAAGGCACATTGACAATAGGAAATGTGGAAATATTTAATCTTTTAATTTCAAAATTGGATATTCCTAAGAGATGGAAGTTGAGACTTTCAAGACATTTTTGGAGAGAAAGCTATTTCAACGACTTACTAAAGAGATTAGAGACAAACTCAGATGTTGATCCAACGATTGTAGAGATTGATAAAAAACGTTATTTAAAAATGACTAAAGAAAATAAGTCATCAATAATTGCTGAAAGATCCATTGATGAAATCTTAAAAAGATTTGATAAAAAAATAAAAGATCCAAGACGTCCTAGTAAAGGAAGAAATGTTTCAAAAATTATTAGAGGATTTTTAAAAATTAAATGTCCTATCGATAAAGCAGCTCAAGAATTAAATAAATTTTTTAAAAAAAATAAGATTAACTTAGCAGTCGATCAAAAATATTTTCCACTTTCAAATAAAAGAGTATCGAAACTTAATGTAATTTTCTCAACTGCATTTGGAAGACAGCTTGAATATTACACAGGCATGGTGTTCAAAATTGATATTAAATCAAAAAATAAAATTAAAAATATTTATAATGGCGGCAGATATGATCAATTAATTTCTGACTTAGGATCGAAAAAAAAAGTGCCAGCTGTCGGAGCAGCAATTAACTTAAAATAAATTATGAAGAATACAATTAACATAGGCATACCAAGCAAAGGCAGATTAAGGAAAGATGTTTTAAAGATTTTTAAAAGAAAAAAACTAAAACTTATTTCAGAAAGAGGGAAGAGGGATCTCATTGGAACAATTAAAAATAACAAAAATTCAAAAATATTATATTTGCACGCAAGAGAAATTATAGAAAGACTAGGTGATGGTTCCCTAGATATAGGTTTTTCTGGTTTTGATTTATTTAAAGAAAGTGAATTTAATATACAAAAAAAAATAAACCTTGTTAAAAAATACGATTTTGGAAAAGCAAATCTGGTTGTTGCTATTCCTGATCCGTGGATTGATGTTCAAACAGTTGCAGATCTAGAAGAAATTGCATTTGAATTTAGAGATAAAAAAAAGAAAAGACTTAGAGTTGCAACTAAATATCCCAACCTGACCAGAGACTTCTTATTTTCGAAAGGTGTAACTCAATTTCAAATTATCGAAAGTTTAGGAGCTACAGAAGTTTATCCTTTTACCGGTTCAGCTAATTTAATTACTGACATCAGCTCGACTGGGAAAACAATTAAAAGTAACAATTTACGTATACTTAAAGATGGTGAAATACTTAAATCTCAGGCATGTATTTTTTTATCAAAAAAAAGTTTTTCAAAAAAAGGTTTAAAAAACATTATTAAGTTATTTTCTTAATAACAAGTCCTTAAAATAGATAAGAATAATTTTAATTACATCTAAATTTCTTAAAGTTGCATAAACGGCTATCAAAACAATTACTATAATTATTATTTTAAAGGTTAATTGAAATTCCATTATTTTTATTAATTATATTACAATTTCATTTGTTTTTTTAATTTTTTTACTTGTATACTTTGATAAAATAGGAATATTCAAGATTGATAGCATGCAAGATTCGATATTATATTTAATTTTAGTTTTAATGGTAATAATAATTTACCTATTAATTACTCAGAGGAGAAATAAATCAGAACCAAAAGATAATTCTCAAGAAATTAATAATTTAAGGGATAGTATTAATAGTTCATTTAATACAATGAGTGCATCATTTAACAGTTTATCTAAAGATGTCACCAGAGATATGACTCAGACACTAACTTCAGTAAATCAAAAAGTTGAAGCATTTAATATGCAGGTAAAAGATTTAAATGAAAGCCAGAGAGGCATAAATAAGATACTTGCCGGAGTGAAAAAATTTGGAACATTAGCTGAATTCAGTTTAGGATCTTTATTAGAGGATTTGTTACCAGCTTCACAATATTTATCTAATGTTAAAATGAAAGAAGATACGAGTGAAAATGTTGAGTTTGCTATCAAACTCAAAGAGGATGTGCTTGTACCAGTAGATAGTCATTTTCCTGTAGATAAATTTAAAGCCATAGAGGATGCATTTAAAGATGAGGATAAAAAGGCCGCTGCTGATGCAAGAAAAAATTTAGCAAAAGCTTTTAGGGACAAAGCAAAATCAGTAAATGATAAATATATAAACCCTCCTAAAACTACAGACTTCGCAATTGTTTATGCTCCAACAGAAAGTTTATTTTCAGAATTAACCTCTTACCAAGACCCTGTTAATAAAGAGCTCTTGACGCAAGAAATAATGAAAAAGTATAAAGTTGTAATTTTAGGACCAAATACTCTCTCAGCTTATTTGCAGTCTCTTCATATGGGATTTCAAACTTTGAAAGTTCAAAAGCATGCAACAGAAATCTATGATCATTTAAAAACAATCAGTACTAGATTCTCAACTCATTTCGATAATATTTATAAATTAAGAAAAAAATTAGAGGAGGCTATGACAGTCGTTGACAGTTTTGGAAAAGATGCCAGATCTATTACGCGGACACTAGAAAATATAAAAGATCCAGAGCAGATTGAAAGAGCTATCAATACAGAGAATGTAGAAAAGCTAAGTAAACAACCCAAACAAGCTAAAAACTAATTCATTTCAAATTAAAAAACTAATATAACAGCTCAAATGGAATGGAATAAAAAATTTAATTATCCAAGTTCTACTCGAGCATTAATTCAAGGAAAAAGGCACTACTCTTTAGATGGATCTAACTTACCTTCTGTTACAACCATACTTTCAGCAACAAAAAGTGAAGAGGACAAAGCTGCATTAGCTGCATGGAAGGAAAGAGTCGGAAAGCTTGAGGCAGATAGAATCAAAAAAGAAGCATCAAGTAGAGGAAGCTCAATTCACAAGTTTATTGAAGAGTTTCTACATGGAAAGCTTAATCAAGATTTAATTGATAATAACAATCACTCAAAAAAAATGGCAGAAGAAATTATAGATAATGGTCTAAAAAATAAACTAACAGAAGTTTGGGGTGCTGAAGCAACACTATATTATCCTAATAAATATGCTGGCACAGCTGACTGTATAGGTGTTTACGAAGGTAGAGAGACAATTTTAGATTTTAAACAAAGTAATAAACCAAAAAAAAAAGAGTATATTGAAGACTATTTTTTACAAATAGGGGCCTATTCATTAGCGCATAACACAGTTTATAATTCCAACATCACACAGGGAGTTGTTTTAATGTGTACAGTAGACAGACTATTTCAAGATTTCAAAATTGAAGGTAATGAACTTTTAGATTATCAAAATAAATTTCTTGAGAGAGTTGAAAAATTTTACAACCTTTTTGTCAAATAAAATTGACAAATTATTAAATTAATATACTAACAAATTTACTTGCTACTTGTTTAGATGCGAGATCATATCCTCTTCACAAAAAGCATTAAATTAAAAGGAAAAAAATTGAATATTGTTATTTGGGATATTGAGTCATCAAGTTCTTCCACTGATTTTGGCAGCATAATTGAAATTGGAGGAATATTGGTAGATGAAAACTTTAAAGAAAAAGATAGATTTAATCTAAGATGTAGACTACCCGAAGGTGAAATACCCCAGTGTATGGCGCTGCTCGTTAATAAAACAAACGTAGATTTGCTAACAAAAACGAACCTAAGCCATTATCAAATGTTAAATCAAGTTGAAGCAATTTTTAAAAAGTGGAGTCCCGCAATCTTCATGGGATGGTCAAATATAGGTTTTGATGATGAAATGATTAGAAAAGAGTTTTTCAAGGGTATTAGATACCCCTACATTACTAATGCCTCACCAAACAAAAGACACGATGGACTTAATATAGCAAGAGGTGCTTTTGCTATTGATAATAAAATATTAAACACTGAAATTAACGAGAAGGGTAACGCAGTGATGAAACTAGAGTCTTTAGCTAGAATGAATGGTTTTGAATCCGGCGGAGCTCATAGTGCAATTTTTGATGCTGAGCTCACACTTAAAGTACTAGGCTTAATTAAGAAAAAGCAGCCAGAAACTTGGAACGATTTTTTAAAAACTGCAAATAAGTTAGACACAGAAACAATTATTAAAAAAGAAAAAATTATTACTTTAAATGAGTATTTCTATGGAAAATCAAGACTTTACCTTTGTGCTCCTCTCCACCCAAAATTTTGTACCCATCCGATATATCAGTGGGGTCAAGCGGTCGACTTAAGGGTTAATGTAGAACCTCTTCTAAAAATGTCGATCAACGATTTAAAAGCTGAGATGAAAAAATCACCCAAGTTTTTAAGAACTATCAGATCAAATAAAGCACCTATAATTTTGGATAAAAAATTTGGTATGGATGTTGAACCCTATAATGCAATAGATAAAAATATATTGATAAAAAGGGCTGAATTAGTAAACAGTGACGAAAAGTTTTCTGAGAACATATTGACTGCTTTAAGAGAAATTGCTGAAGAAAAAGAACAATCAAAATCTCAAGAAGATATACTTCCAGAAGAGAGTATATATAAAAAGTTCACTCCAAACAAAGATACAAATTTATTCTCAAAATGGCACGAGGCATCTTGGTCAGATAAACTAAGATTGCTGGATAAGTTTGAAGATGAAAGACTTGTTGGATTTGGCAAAAAGATAATCTTTCAAGAAGCTCCTCATGTTCTGCCTGAATCTATTTTAAAACAGGTAAAGCGAGATATAGCAAAGAGAATTCTTAGTGATAAAAAAGAGAAGTGGTGGACATGTAAAGAATTTTATTTCGAGTGCGACAATTTAAGAGAAAAATTTACTAATGAAAACGATGAGAAAAATCTCAAATTTTTGGACCAACTAAATAATTTTGTGATGTCCATTGAGAAGAAATATCAAAGTGTTTAATGTGGATAAAATAGATTTTAATCATTTTGAGCTTGAATATAAATCTAATCTTTATATATAAATACTATGGCTACTGTAAACGTAACAGACGAAAACTTTGAAGCAGAAGTTATCAAGGCTGGCAAACCAGTTATAGTTGACTTCTGGGCAGAGTGGTGTGGACCTTGTAAACAAATTGGACCAATCTTAGAAGAAATTTCTAACGAGATGTCCGATGTTGTAATTGCTAAACACAATATTGATAATGAACCCAACACTCCAACAAAATACGGAATCAGAGGTATTCCAACTATGCTCTTATTTTCTGGTGGAGAATTGAAAGCAACAAAAGTTGGAGCTACCACTAAATCTAATATTGTTTCTTGGATTAAAGAAAATACTTAATTTAAATTTAGAACTTCCCCAATTAAATAAAGTGATCCTGTAACTAAGGTAATAGTGTTAATATCCTTTGAGTTTAAATTAATTGCACCATCGATACTATCTGAAATTTTTAACTTAAAATTGAGATTACTTATCTTTTCTTTAAATTCATTTTTAGAAATCCCCCCATCCTGATTAGGAATATCAATTAAAGTAACTGAATTAACTAGACCCTCAAAAGATTTCATAAATTTTTGATGTTCCTTATCTTTCATCATAGCTACAACGAGATTAACTTTTTGATTTTGGTTTTTAATCCAGTTTGCAATAACATAACTGCTTGAAATATTATGCCCTCCATCAACTACTAATCTATTATTACCTGCAATTTTTTTGAGTTTTCCTGACTTTATTTCCTGTAATCTTCCTTTAAGAGAGATATTTTGAATACCTGATTTGACATCTTGATCTTTAACGTTAAATATTTTTCTAGACGCTGCGATTGAAGTGCTAATATTATAAAGTTGATGGTCTCCTAGAATATTGGGTTCTGGTAATATTAATTCACCAATATCATCTTGGTATTGAATGAAGCTATTATCTGATCTTGAGATATTGAAGTTTTTTCCAAAAAAATATTTATTTGATGTATTTTGATTTAAAGATTCTTCCACTTTTTTACCTATCTCATCATTCACCTGTTTGTTTACAAAAATATTAGAGTTTAAAAGCTTACAAGTTTTTTCATGTATAACTCCATCAATATTCTTATTTTCTAACCATTGAAAATGATCGTTATGTATTACACCAATTAATGTCATTAAATTTTTTTTAAAAACATTGGTACTATCGAATTGGTGAAATAATCCAGCTTCAATTATATTGACATTGTTTTTGAAGTTTTCCGCATATTTTAAAAAAGCACATGTAAGTATTTCAAAAACAGTTGCGTTATCATCTCCTAAGACTTTTTCTGTATCCTTTAACAATTTAAAAAGATTTTCTTCATCAATTTCAGTATCATTAAATACAAAACGTTCAGTATAGGATTGAAGATGAGGGGAGGTATACATATTACATTTTAATCCAGCTTGATTAAGAATTGCTTTCAGACTGTATGACATACTTGCCTTGGCATTTGTTCCTACTACAGTGACTATATTGTTAAGTTGGTCTTGAGGGTTTCCAAGTTTTTCTAAAAGATTAAAAGTTCGACCTAGTGATAGGTCTAATTTCTTTTTATGATGCTTCTCTAGTTGTGATATTAGCTTCTGAAGTTTGTTCATTATTATCTGAACTTACTTGAGATTTCTTATTAAGCAAAATAGATAATAGCGAACCTAGTTTTTCAGTTAAGTCTTTTCTATCAATTATGCTGTCTATAAATCCTTTTTCTAAAGCCCAGCTAGCTTTTTGAAAATTGGATGGTAATTCTTCTTTGATTGTTCCTTCAATTACACGTCTTCCTGCAAAAATTATTTCAGAATTTTCATTTTCAGCAATAGCTATTTCTGAAAGGTGGGCATAGCTAGCTGTAATACCACCTGCACACTTATAATGGAATACTACAATGTATGGCAAATTTGTATTTTTTTTAAATTCACTTACTGCAACAGTTGTGCGTGTCATGCCAACTAAGGCCCGTGCTCCTTGAAACATAACCTGACCACCACCACAAGGCATGAGTATAAGAGGTGTCTGATTTTTTGTTGCATGTTCTGCCGCAAATATTATTGCCTCAGACTCGTTTTGGCCATGAGCCCCACCAATAAATTCGAAATTTACAACAGCAATAGTTACATCAATTCCTTTTAATTTGCCTTTCGCAACAAGTATTGCGCAATCCTGATTAGTTTTCTTTTTTGCTTGTTTAAGTCTATCTTTGTATGATTTTTTATCAACCCAGTCTAAAACATCTTCTTTATAAAGTGGTGTTTTTAGGATTTCATAATTTCCTTTACCAAACATCATATCAAATCTTTGTATAGGAGTAATATGAAAGTGTTTATTACAACTTGGACAAACAAACAAATTTTTTTCTAAATCCGCTTTTGCCAAAGGACCCTGGCAGCAAGCTACCCAGTCACTATTTTCAATATCTAGCTTTGAAGGTCTCCTTCTAAAAATCTTTTTGATTTTTTCACCAAACCTTAATGTTTTTTTCAACCAGTTCATATAATTTTGTTTTTCAGTATTCTTACTAATTTACTTACATTTATGACGGGATTTTGTCCATCTTTTAAACTTCTTGTAATTTCTCGACAAATTGCACTACCAACAACTAGACCGTCAGCAGATCTCAGATTTGAAATAGTTTTTTTTGTAATACCAAAGCCTATTACAACATTTTTTGATGGTTTGATTTTTTTTATAACATTATAATTTTTAATAATTCTTTTAATACTATATTTTAATGCAGATCCTGTAGTTGATATAGTTGAAATCATATAAATCATTTCATGTGAACTCTTTATTATCTCTTTCATTCTTTTCACAGTTGTAGTTGGTGCAATTAATTGAACGAAACAAATAGAATTTTTCTTACATAGTTTGGCAAAATTTTTATTATCTGGAAATGAGAGATCAACAACAATTAGTCCATCAACACCAGATGCTTTGCATTTTTGGATAAATTTTTTTTCTCCATAATTAAATATCATTTGATAATAACCCATTAATATTATTGGTTTGGAGAGTTTTGTTTTCTTAAATTTTTTAACAAGATTAAAAATATCATTTAATCGAATACCATTTTGTAAGGCTCTATAAGAGCTATTTTGAATATCTTTGCCATCAGCAGTTGGGCAGTTGTGAGGTATTCCCCATTCTGCAATATCTAAATCCTTTGATATTGAATTTAGTATTTGAAGAGATTTGTCCTTAGTATTATCACCACAAACTGTATAGGATATTAACGCAGGTCTATTTTCTTTTTTAGCAATTTTAAAGGCATTATTAATAGAGTTTTTCATTTGGGATAATATCCTAATTGCTCAATATAAATTTTTTTATCTTTGTAGCCTTTTCCACAATTATTGACTACAAGCACATCACTTTTTTTCAATTTTGGAGCTAAACGAATGCATTCACTCCATGCATGAGCTGGTTCCAAACTTGGTCTTATATCTTCCAATTTAGTAATTAATTTGAAAGCAGCTAATGCTTCTTTATCTGAAGCATTAGTGTATCGTGCTCTACCAGAGTCTTTTAAAAATCCATGTAAGGGACTCGAACCTGGATAATCTAAACCCGCACTCAATGAATGGGTTTCTGCTATTTGACCCTCTTTATCGGTCAAACAATATTGTGCAGCTCCATGTAAAATAGCAACTTTTGCATTTGTAGATAGAGGTGCAGCATACTTTGCCTCAACACCAATTAGCTCAACATGTTTTTTGTCGTAATCTATAAACTCATTCCAAAATCCTAGCGCGCTACTCCCGCCACCTATGACATTGATTAATTTAAGTTTAGGTATTTCACCAAACTCTTTAATTAATTGTTTTTTTAATTCTCTTGAAATTTGAGAAGTCGACCACGCACAAATTTTTAAAAAAATGTTACAGCCAATTGCTGAGCCTACAGCGAGATGTGTATTATCACAATTTGAAACATAGTGGCGCATACACTCAGAAACAGCATCTACCAAAGTCTTTGAACCTGAATCAACTGGCACAACTTCGGCTCCGGCGTTACGTATAAATTTTACATTAGGTGCTTGTCTAGAAATATCTTTTGTTCCCATAAAAATTTTACATTTTAGATTCATTTTTTTTGCTGCCATTGCAAGATTTTTTCCAAACATTCCGGCACCAGTATCTCCTGCTATGTAGCGTTTACCACTTTCTTTGCAAATCAACGCATTCACAGTTGCATGATATGCTTTGTGCGCGTCCCCATTTATAGCTGACACGTCTTTACACCAAATTTGAGCTCCACCTAAATGTCTAGTTAGATTTTCTAATTTAAAAAACGGTGTTTCACCACCAAGATAATGTCTAAAATAGTGATCTCTTTTTTTAAGAAATTTTCTATCTTTTCTTAATTTTTCAAAAAGTTTAGATAAATCCTCAATTGGCTTTCGCATTGTCTCTGCACAAAAGTTTCCACCAAATTTATTTCCATAAAACCCAAACTTATCGTGCTGGTCAATTAGGGGGGTCTTTTTCTTTAATTTAATCATTTAATTTTTTTACGTTGTCTAAGAAAATTTTTACTTTAGAAATATCTTTTAATCCAGATGTCTCTACACCCCCAGATATATCAATATAATTACAAATTTTCATAAACTTATCAAGATTATCGTTGTATTTTATATTTCCAGCAATCATGCTGTTAACACTTGCTGGTACATTTTCCATTAACGTGTGGTCAAATTCTAATGATTTTTCATATCCCTTACTGTCGAATAATATTATATCAGAACAATCCTCATATTTCTTATATTTAAGAATATCTTCTTTAGTCTCAACAGTAATTGCAGAAATAATCTTTTTGTTATATTTCTTTTTTATTAATTTTATTTCATAAGGTGTACAATCATAAATTTGAAAATACTCAAAATTTAGTTTTTGCATTTTATTTAGTATAAATTCATCGGGTTTAACTAGTACAGATACAAATCGAGATTTTTTATTGTCGATCTTGAGAAGTTTCTGAAGAGAATTTATATCAACAAATCTTTTAGATTTCGGATAGTTACATATAAAACCGATTAATTCAGGAGGATGTTTATAATTTATTAAAAACTTTAATGTATTGCTATCCTTAACTCCACAAATCTTAGATTGCATCAGTCCTCTAAAATTTCTAATAAATTTTTAATATTCTTTTTAATATTTCCATTTGTTATTGATCTTCCAATTACTAACCAATCACTTCCTGCAGCAAAAGCATCTTTAGGTTTCATAATTCTTTTTTGATCATTTTTTGTATTCGTAATTTTTATTCCTGGTGTAATTATCTCTTTATTAAAAACACGCTTAACTGATTTAATTTCATGACCACTACAAATTATCGCATCTAATTTTGCTTTTTTGGCAAGTTTGGCTTGATGTCTTACTAGTTCGTTAACTTTTTTGTTATAGCCAATTTCTCTTAAATCTTTATCATTCAAGGAGGTCAAAGTTGTGACACCAGCAATTTTTATATTTTTGCTCTCTCTTTTTAATAATTTTAAAGCATTAAATCCTGAACTTAGGTGAACAGTTAAATATGCAATTTTTAAATTTTTCAGTGATTTCATAGCCGACTTCACAGTATTCGGAATATCGTTAATCTTTAAATCTAAAAAAATAGTCTGATTTTTTAAACTTGATATAAATTTTCTACCATTATTTGAGTAAAAAAATTGAAGCCCAAACTTGTAACCAACTATAATTTTTTTTGTTTGCGTGTCTCTTATAATTTTTTTTGCTTTAGAGATTTTATTTGTATCAATTGCAACAAATATTTTTTTTTTAGTCATTGTTCAACTCATCAAGTAACTCTTTTGACATTTTGAAATGTATACTTTTTTTCTCAGGAATAAACAATTCTTGGCCAGTTTTAGGATTTCTTGACTTTCTTTTTTTTTGAATTTTTGGAGAAAAAGTTCCCCAACCCCTAATTTCGACTCTTTCATTATTTTTTAAAGCTATTTTAATTTCATTTATAAAAATTTCAAAAAGTCTTGAAAGATCTTTCTTTAATAGATTTGGATATGATTTAGATAGTTCTTTAATTAAATCTGACTTAGAAGTTGTCAATTTTATTTATTTTTTTTCTTTATCCTTCTTGCTCAGCTTATCAGATAAAGTAGAGAAAGGTAAGTTTTTTCCTGAAAGTGGCGAACTAAATTTTGTAACTGCCTCTTTGTTCTGTATCTCTTCTAATAATTTAATACTCAATGAAACTTTTCTTTTTTCAAAGTTTAACTCAGATATTGCCGAGTCGATTCTTTCACCTCCTACAAAACGTGATGGACGCGCATCAGATGAACTTACAGCAATTTGAGATTTTTTTATTAAAATATTCATATCGCATCCTTCTGGTTGCACCATTAAACCTTTATTATCTGATGAGACAATCTTAACTGTAATAGTGTCATTTATTTTTTTATCTTTAAAATATTCAAATGGATCTTTTTGTGTTTGCTTTAAACCGCACCTTACTTTTTGCTGATCTTCTTTAATTTCAAGAATTTTAACCTTCAATTTTGAACCAATCTTATAATTTTGAAGCTCGGTTTCAGGATCACCTGTATAACTTAAATCATTACAATGTAAAAAAGCGTCTATGTCATACCCATCAAGCTTTAGGTATAAAGCATATTCATTTGTACTGTTTACAGTCCCAGAAATAATTGACCCCACAGGATTTTTATCGATCAAAACTTTATATGGATTATCTAAAGTTAATTTATGGGATATTGCTATTCTTCTTTTTTCTTTATCTATTTCTGTTATTACACAATTAATCTTATCATTTATTTTTAACATCTTCTTTGGTGAAACATTTTTTCTTGTCCAGCTTATTTCACTAGAATGTAACAAAGTTGTTAGTCCAGGTTCAAGTTCACAAAAAGCACCGAAGTCCATAAGTTTAATTACTTTTACTTCATATTTTTTGTTTAATTCATAATTTGAAATTTTTTCAAAAGGATCTGGAGACAGCTGCTTTATAGAGCAACCGACTTGAAGTTTTTCTTTATCTACAGAAATCACCAATAAGTCATGCTTGTCACCTATAGTAAAGATTTCTTCAGGATGATTAACTCTTGAATAGCTAATTTCTTGAAGATGGACAAGACAATCTAATTCATTATTAACATTAAAAAAACAACCAAAAGAACTGTATCCCTTTACGATTGCATTTTTAATTTTATCACCAACTTTATATTTGTCTATTATCTTTGCTTTGTCTTCTTTTTTATTTGAAGAAATAATTTGTCTTCGGCTTACGCACGCATTACCTCTTATTTTATCCATTTTTATTAATGCAAATTTCTGAGGCTCATTCATTAGATGTGAAATATCTTTTAAAGGTGTATCTGATATTTGCGATCCAGGACAGAACATTAAAGAACCAGTGTCTAAATGTTCAACTATCACTCCCCCTTTACACTTACTGGTGATCTTGCCTATTATCGGTTCATTCTTTTCAAACGCCTCAACTAATATATCCCATCCTTTAATTTTTTGTGCTTTACTTGCAGATACTACAATTTCTCCGTTTCTATCTTCTAAACGTTCTAAAAGTACAGGCACTTTTTCGCCTATCTTAATTTTTTCTTGAAGCCCAATAGTTTTGAGTTCATTAATATCAACTATTGGTTCAGACTTAAGGCCACAGTCCAAAAAAACATATTTTTCACTAATCTTAGTTATAGTTCCCTCAATGATTTTTCCCTCAATTAAGTTTTTGGATTTAGAAAGTTGATTGTTTAAAAGCTTTTCAAATTCCTTAGAAGCTGGTGAGTTTATATTTTTAAATATTTCCATCAATAATTTGTAAAAAGTTTGTTCTTTTAAATAAATTTCCAGAATTAATCAAGTTAGAATTAATTATTTATTACCATTGGTATTATTAGACTTTTAATTGAAATAAATGAACTACCTTAAAAAACTAAATTTATAACCCATTTTTTTAAGTATTTTCAAAAAAGATGGAAAGGAGCTTTTAAATGAGTTAGCATCATTTATTATCCAATTACCTCCCAAAACTAAACCGGCGATTACAGAAGTCATTAAAATTCTGTGATCTTTGAGATAATTAGTAATAAAAATTTTTTTTTTAATTTGTATATCAGGATTACCATAAATTTTGATCGAATCTTTAGTTAATTCATTTTTAATCCCAATTTTTTTTAAGATTTCTGATCCTATTTTTAAACGTGGACTCTCTTTTTTATTGAGTTCTCCAATTTTAGAAAAATAAGAAACACCTTTTGCTTTAGCAGCTACTAAAAATATAATAAGAAACTCATCAATTAAATTGCTATTCAAATCTGTGGGACAATTTATTTTTTTTAAGTTCTTTTGGCTTTTAACGTATATATCACCAATCTTCTCACCGTATTTTTTTTGTACGTTTTTAATTTTTATTTTAGCACCCATTTTGTTTAATATTCTTATATATCCGATCCTACTTTTATTTATATTTACACTTTTTATTAAAAGTTTTGAGTTTTTTGATAAAATAGTAAGCACTATAAAAAATGCACTAGAGCTAGGATCAGAGGGAATTGAATAATTAAATGATTTAAAGTTTTTTTGACCAGTAACTTCAATTTGATCGAATTTTTTTTTACGTTTAATCTTGATAGGTATATTTAAATATTTGTACATTATTTCTGTGTGGTCTCTTGATTTTTTTGCTAATATTTTTGTGGTCCCTGGTGTATTTAAAGCAGCTAACATTACTGCACTCTTACACTGCGCCGATCCTCTTTTTTCAATATAATGTATTGGTTTTAAATACTCTGTTCCAATTACTTTTAAAGGCAAACCTTTATTTTTAGAAGTATCAAATTTTGCACCAAATTTTTGTAAAGGTTGTACAATTCTATCAAAATCTCTTTTAGAAAGACTTTTATCACCAATTAATTTAATGCTATTAGGTGATTTAATTAATAAAGCCAAAATAAGCCTAGCAAAGGTTCCAGAATTTCCTGCGTTAATAGTTATATTTTTTTTATAATCAAAACCATTGATACCATTTCCATAAACGACACAATTTTTTTGATTAAATATGATTTTAACACCTAATTTTTTTAAACCTTTAATTGTACTAATTATATCCTCTGAACTAACTAAGTTCTTAATAGTGCATTTACCATAAGATTGAGATGCTAAAAGAAGTGATCTTATTGAAATACTTTTGTCACCGTCAATAATTATTGATTTGTTAAAATTATTAAATTTTTTTTTAAATTTTATTTGCAGCTTCATGATGAAATTTTAATTAAATTTGAAAGAGTCACCAAAATACGCAGTTTGGGCATTAGGATTTTTTACAAGTTCTGATGGGGTACCTCTTGCAATAACTTTTCCTTCAGACAGAACAACAGCGACATCAACACAAGTCAAAAGATCTCTTGCTTGATGATCACAAATACAGATTGTGATTCTATTTTCAGATTGAAGATTAACTATTATTTGCTGAAGCATTTTTATTGTCATTACGTCCAATGCTGCAAAACACTCATCTAATAATAGTAACTCTGGATCTCCCAATAAAGCCATAGCTATCACAAGTTTTTTTTTTTGCCCACCTGATAAGAATTTTGCTTTAATATCCCGTATTGATTCTAAATCAAATTTAGATGTAAGATAATTTATTTTTTCAATTCTTTCTCTTGTATTTTTAACAAGTATTTCACCGACTGCTTGCAGATTTTGAAGTAGCGTTAAATCATAAAAATAACCACCATACTGCGGGACATAACCAATATTAAATTTTGTAGTACGCATGAATATAGGAAAATCATTTACTTTCTCATCCTTAATAAATATTGATCCTTTGTCTGGTGATATTAATCCGGTTATTAGGTTAAATATTGTTGATTTTCCAACTCCGTTTGGGCCAAGCATCCCAAAGATTTCACCCTTGTTGATTTCAAAACTTATGTCCTGTAAAATTTGACGTTTCTCAAAAGCAAGAGATACTTTGTCAAGTTTAAGTATTGGCTTTTTATTTTTGAAACTTTTGATTCTAAACTTTTTAATTATTGCCATTTTTTTCGATGTTGCTTATTAAAACTTTTTCGTTTGTGTTATTCATAAATATTTTAGTTTTCCTTTTCATTATATCGATTTCTGCTCTATCAGCTTTCATTTGAGAAATATTGCTCATGTAAAAAACATTTTCATATATTGATACCAGATTTTTTTCAAAAGATAAGTCTAAGTAGTCACTTTTTAATTTATGAATATCATTTTTTACAGTGACCGATCCTTTGAAAAAAGTATCATAACTTTTTGTATTATATTTAGCAAAATCTGAATTTATATAAATTTTCTCAGAGTTTTCTAAATGTATTATAGCAGATACTTTTTCCATATTGATATTATTAGGATCTGCGTTATCTATTTTACCCTTCTTAGCTTTGATTTCATATTGATTACCTGTTTTATCAATAGAGAAGTACCTCAAGTCCTCAATTATATTACCCTTTTCCACTGATTGTGTATTTAGAGTCTTCTTATTTTCAACTTTTAAATTATCTTTTTCAAAATATTTAAAAAACACGTAAGCACCAATCAAAAAAAATAAAATTAATAAAAAAGATTGTAATATTAATTTTTTTGACATTTATTGGATATTGTTTTCTAAAATGTTATGTATATGTAAAATTCCAACCGTATTACTTTTATTCATCTTTTTATGAACACATAAAGCTGTAATTCTTTTTGAGTTCATAAGGGACAACGCCTGAGCTGCAAGCATATCAATGTGAACTGAAATTGGGTTTTTCGTCATGACGTCTTTCACTTTTAAATAAGCTAAACTCCCTTTTTTTTCACTAATTCTTCTAATTTGACCGTCTGTGATAATACCAGTTGTTTTTTTTCTTAAATTTCTCACAATTAAAACTCCCAGTTTTTTTATAGAAATAAACTTCAAAGCTTTTTTCATACTAGAATTCTCGTTTATGAAAGGTACTTTTTTTCCGGTTAACATTAGATCTTCAACAGTTTTAAGTTTATATCCTAAACTTCCAGAAGGGTGAAATTTTTTAAATTCTTTTTGACCGAATTTTTTTTGTTTCATTGTGGCTATCGCAATTGCATCACCTATAGCAAGTTGAACTATAGTTGATGAAGTAGGGACAATTCCCCCAGGTCCTGCTTCTTTGACTTCTGGCATTAAAATTTTAATATCAGAAGCTTTGTACAAGAGAGAGTTTTTTTTTGAAACTATTCCTATTAAAATAATATTCTTATTTCTATTCGCGAACTGAATAATATTTTTTAACTCTAAAGACTCCCCGCTATTGCTAATTAGAATTAATATATCATTAGAGCTTATTTGACCTAAATCTCCATGAGAACAAGAGCTAGCATCCACAAAAAAAGATGGTGTTCCTACTGATGCTAATGTTGAAGAAATTTTTTTGGCAATTATTCCAGATTTTCCAACACCAGACAAAATAACCTTACCTTTTTTACAATTAATTATAGCCCTTACTGCTTTTTGAAAATTTAAATCTAAGTGTTTCTTTAATTTTTTTAAAGAGTCAATTTCAGAGTCAATGACATTTTTCGCAATAATTTTAAAAGTATCTTTTTTCATTAGTGAGACCAAATATCGTCAGGGAATGATGCAAGATCTAAGTTAACCCTAGTATTTAAAAATTTAATACAATCTTCGTAAAGTTCAAACCGATTTTCTCTTTTTAAAATATTCGTAAGAGCATCATTTATTCTATGCAAATATAATACGTCATTAGCACAATATTTTATTTGTGCCTGAGAAAGCTCACCACCAAAATCAGAATTTTGTTGTTGTTTACTAATATCAACACCAATAAATTCTTTTATTAAATCTTTAAGACCATGCTTATCAGTGTAAGACCTCGCTAGCTTAGATTGCAATTTCGTATCTTCAATATTTTCTATGTCAATTTTTAAGTATTTTTTTATAAAAGCCATATCAGCTCTGGCATAGTGAAATATCTTTTTAATTTTATTGTCGGAGAGAATCTTTTTTAGATTTGGTGAATTATAACTTTTACGATCTAGTTGAATTATATGAGCATCAGAGTTCCCTGAAGAAATTTGAACTAAACATAATTTATCTCTTAAAAAATTTAACCCCATAAATTCACAATCTATTGCAATTTTATTGCCAACATCCAAATCTTTTGGTAAATCATTTTTGTGAACTTTTATATCCATAAATTATAAATTTTGTTTATATATGAAACCAAAAAATTGTCTAATTTTTGGCGCAAGTGGTCAAATTGGAAGGAATTTAATTAGAACTTTAACAAATAACAATATAAGAGTAACTGCATTTACCAGAAATATTCACCAAAAAAGCTATATATTGAAAACTCAAGCAAATCCTGGATATCTGGATATAGTTGAGGGAAGCATTTTTGATTATGAATTAATAAAAAAACTATTTTCAGAAACTGATACATGTATAAATTTAGTTGGGATATTATTTGAAAAAGGGAAAAATAATTTTGAAAACATACATGTAAAATTTCCAAAAATGCTATCTATTTTGAGCAACGAAAATAAATTACAAAAGCTTATACATGTTTCAGCTCTGGGTATTGAAAATGCATTAGACTCTTTATACGCAAAAAGCAAATTAAAAGGAGAGGAGGAGATAAATAAAAATTTCAATAAATCTGTGATATTAAGGCCCTCGATTGTTTATTCAGTTGATGATAATTTTACTACTCAATTTATGACAATGCTAAGTTTATTACCTATATTTCCATTATATTATAAAGGATTAACTCGATTTAGACCGATATTTTGTAAGGACCTTGCTCATTCGATATCTGAAATAATTTTAAGGGACATTGACGAGAATATAATTGAGTTTGTTGGACCAGAGGAAATGACTTTTAAAGAAATTATTGAAAAATTATTAGACTCAATTAATAAAAAAAGGTTACTTATTCCATTACCAATTTTAATTGCAAAAATTACAACGAGGATTTTCGAGTTATTGCCTAAACCTTTAATTACGATGGACCAACTAAGATTATTGAAATATGATAATATTCCATCTGGAAAATTTAAAACTAATTTTGATTTAGCTTTGGACGCCAATTCTAAATTTAAAGACGAGATCAATAAATACTCTTATATGTGGAAGGAGGAAGGAGAATATTCAAAAAAAAATTAAAATAAATTATGATAATAACAGTCTACACCCTCATTTTTTTAATTCTTTGTTTTGTTATGTATATAGCATTTAGAGCGGTAAACACCGGAATCAAAGCTAAAAGAGAAATAAAAGAAGATAAAAATTTTAATGAAAAAAAATTAAATGATAATGAAAATTTGATAGAACAAATTAAAAGACTTTCAGATTTATATGAAAGCGGGTCAATAACTAAGGATGAGTTTGAAGCTGCAAAAAAAAAAATTTTAGATGAATAAACTAATTAAGCCGACTTTATTTTTTTCTGTATAAATTTTGGTACTTCGTTTTCTTTTTCTTTGTCTGTAAAATCGTCTTTTTTATTCTTAGGTTGGAATGCATATAACAAATGTAATTTACAATAAGAAAAGTCTTTTAGAGAACTCCTTCCACAAAAATAAAAATCTTTCTCATCAGGATGCCCAATAGGCCATTTGCATGAATTTTCGTCAAGTTCCTCTAATTGTTTTGGGTTTTCTGGTTCAAAGTCCTTTTCTATTATTAAAGACTTGAATTTACCGCGTCTAAAAGTTTTTTTGTTATTTTTATTGATTTTTGAGTTTTCACTACCTGTGATATTTTTTTTTGAAATAAACTTTCCAGATAAATTTAGCCTATGAGCTTTACCAATTACTGCATTTCTTGTGACACCGCCAAGTATTTGCGCAATTTCGCTAGCAGTATTTCCTTTTCCCCACAATTCTTTCAATTTTGTAACTTTTTCTTCAGTCCAGCTCATAACAACATTTAGTTGTATATAGATAAATATATACTATATTTAGTAAGACATATAAACATTAACATTACAAGCATTTTCTTTTGTTTTTAAACAGTTTAATTAAAAAATACTTAACGATTACTTATGATTGAACTAGAAAAAAAATATAAAATTGGAACAAGGAGATTTGGTCTTTTTAATTGGATAGGTTTTTATACCTTATATAAAAAAGAGACACTTCGTTTTTTGATTGTATCTGGTCAAACAATTTTAGGGCCAGTTGTGACAGCATTTCTATTTTTATTGGTAATATCTCTTGCCTTAGGAGAAAATAGAGGAATAGTTTTGGGTGTCCCTTTTGTTGAATTTTTAGCGCCAGGATTGATTAGTATGCAAATTATTCAACAATCTTTTGCACATTCATCGTCCTCAATACTATCTGGAAAAATGATGGGAAATATTGTGGATTTGGTTGGAAGTCCGCTTTCCTCACTCGAAGTTACTCTCGCTGTGATTTTTGCGTCTATTACAAGATCTTTAATGATAAGTTTTTTATCAATTTTTGTTTTTAGTTTTTTTATTGAAATGCGCTTAGAAAATTTTTTATATTTTACAGTTTTTTTACTTCTGTCATCTTTTTCTATGGGGGCAATGGGATTTATAGCGGGTTTATGGTCTGATAAATGGGAAAACATGGCCACTGTAACAAATTTTATAATTATTCCAATGTCCTTTTTATCTGGTACATTTTATTCATTAAGTAGACTTCCTGAAATATTGCAAAAAATAAGTTTTTTTAATCCTTTTTTTCACATGATTGATGGGCTGAGATTTTCTTTTATTGGTAATAGTGATGGATCAATTAAATTTAGCCTTATATATTTATTTTTATTTAGTTTGATTATATGGTTCATATCATTCCTCCTTTATAAAAAAGGATACAAAATTAGAAATTAAATGACATTTTTAGCAAACAATTATAGTAGAAAAAAAATTTCTTTTAAAAAGGGTATTGGAAGTTATCTAGTAGCCAAAAATGGTAAGAAATATTTAGACTTTTGCTCGGGAATCGCAGTTAATAGTTTAGGCCACGCAAATCCAAGACTAGTAAAAGCACTATATAAACAAGCAAAAAAAGTTTGGCATGTTTCTAATGCTTTTACGATTCCTGAAGGAGAGATGTTAGCGAAAAAATTGGTCAAAAAAACTTTTGCAGACTCGGTGATATTTCAAAATTCTGGAACTGAAGCAACAGAAGCTGCTATAAAAGTGGCAAGAAGATACTTTTACTCAATTGGAAAACCAAAAAAAAATAGAATACTCTGCGTAAAAAATTCATTTCATGGTCGGACTATAGCTGCAATTTTTGCCAGTGGATCAAAGAAAATGACTGAAGGCTTTGGCCCGAAAGTAAGTGGTTTCGATCATTTTACTTTTGGGGATCATAATTCTTTAAAAAAAAGAATCACCAAAAACACTGCAGCTATTATGGTTGAGACAATTATGGGTGAAGGTGGAATAAAAGTAATTCCTGATTGGTGTTTAAGAGATTTGAGAAAATTATGTAATAAGAAAAAAATATTACTTATACTTGATGAAGTTCAATGCGGAATAGGAAGATCAGGTGATTTTTTTGCTTTTGAAAGCTCAAAAGTAAAACCAGATATTGTGCCTATAGCAAAAGGGATAGGCGGAGGTTTTCCTATTGGTGCAGTGCTTATGAACAAAAAGGTTAGTAAAGCTATGGTACCGGGAACTCATGGATCAACATTTGGAGGTAATCCGTTAGCTATGTCTGTTGGAAATGAGGTAATGGATATAATTTCAAATAAAAAATTTTTAAATAATATCAAAAATCTTTCTAAATATTTTTTAAAAAACTTAAATGACATTAAAGACAAATATCCAAATATAATTAAGCAAATTAGAGGAAAAGGTTTATTAATAGGAATTCAATTACATAGAGATCAGACTTTATTCATTAAAAAACTTATGGAAAATAAATTATTAACAATTAAAGCAGCTGAAAATGTTATTCGTGTTTTACCACCCTTGAATGTTAAGAAGAGTGAAATCGATATTGCATTAAAAATAATAAATAAAGTTTGCTCAGAATCTTAATTCAATGAAACATTTTATAAATTTAAAAGATATATCTTCAAAAGATCTTAGAAAGATTATCGCTGATGCTAAAAACAGAAAAAGGTTAAGAAAAAAACTTAGCACTCTTGAAGTTGACAAAGGATCTCCACTTAAAGGAAAAATATTGATACAAATGTTTGAAAAACCAAGTTCAAGAACAAGAATAAGTTTTTATTTGGCAATCAAGCAGTTAGGAGGAGGAACTCTTACATTGAGATCCAATGAGCTGCATTTGGGCCAAGGAGGAGAAAGTATTACTGATACTGCCAAAGTTCTTTCTACTTATGGAGATGGTTTTATGTTGAGAACTGATAGTGAAAAAAAAATGGAAGATTTTAAAAAATATTTATCAATACCTATAATAAATGGTTTAAGCCCTTTATCTCATCCAACTCAAGTATTGTCTGATATTTTTACAGTTGAAGAAATTAAAAAAAAACCTATTTCAAAATTGAATATTTGTTGGATTGGTGACTCAAATAATGTTTTAAATAGTTTAATTGCCGCCTCAGTGAAATTTTCTTTTAAGCTAAGCATTGGTTGTCCAAATAAATTTGAACCTGGAAAAGAAGTTAGAAACTGGGTCAAAAAAAACAATAAAAAAATTTATATTTATAATGATCCAAAAAAAGCAGTTTCTGGTGCTGACGTAATATTTTCAGATAAGGTAATTTCACTTAACGATAAAGTGAATAAAAAAAAAAAGATCTACGCGTTTAAAAATTTTAAGATAGATAAAAAGTTGACCAGATTAGCAAAAAAGAATTTTATATTTTTACATTGTTTGCCTAGAGGAAATGAAGTTTCAGAAGAAGTTTTTTTGAGTAAAAACTCACATGTCTGGCAACAAGCACTTAATAGAGTTCATGTTCAAAAAAGTATTTTGTTATACTGTTTTGGAAAATTAAGGTAACGGTAAAGGGCTATCCGAATTTTTGTTTAAATATAAAATGACTGATGCTCTATCTTTCTCTTTTCTTAAACCAGCAAATGCCATTTTTGTACCTTTTATCCAAGTTTGAGGTTTGATTAAATAACCGTTTAACTCTTCAAAAGTCCAGTTTTTTGTGTAAGCAACAAGTGCTTTTGAATATTTATAATCTTCGACGGCAGCAACTTTTCTTCCCACAACGTTGTATAAAGCTGGTCCAATTTTGTTTCCCCCACCCGCTTGTATCGAGTGACACGCTGAACATTTTTTAAAGATTTTTTCACCATGCGCTAGTTCAGCTTTGGCCATTAAAGCTGATATATCGACTTCAACCTTTTCCTCTTTTTGGGCCACAGATTTTTTTGAAACATCTTCGGTTATCTCAACTTTATAACCAGAAATCTCTGGCTTTTCTACATTGAATAATAAATTTGAGATTTTTCCAATACCAATCACCAAAAGTGCAACTAACAATACAGCTGCAACTACTTTATTTATTTCAAAAGAATCCATTATTTTTTCTTAGGAACTCATATAACATGTTAATATTAAAATAAACTAATTAAAAAATTATTTGCGTCTGTTAGACGCATTAAACTTTAAAATGAATAACACAATTATCTTGATACCGTCTAGAATGAGCGCATCAAGGCTTCCTGGAAAACCTTTATTAAAAATAAATGGGATAAGCATTATTCAGCACGTATACAACAGAGCTAAGGCGACAAATTTGGGCAAAGTTTATGTTGCAACAGAGGATGCTGAAATTCAGACTGAAATAGAAAAAAATGGTGGTAATTCGATAATGACTAGTAAAAATCACCAAACAGGTACTGATAGAATTTTTGAAGCAGTAGAAAAAATTAATGACATAGAAAATATTAAATATGTTATTAATTTACAGGGAGATGAACCGCAAATATCAACAGAGGATATAATTAATCTTGATAAAAATGTAAGAAAACTAAATTCTAAAATTGGTACACTTTGTACAGATATTAAGGATAAAAAAATATTTAGTAATAAGAATATTGTAAAAGTCTCCGTAAACGAAACTTTTCAAAAAAATAATCACTCGCCAGCTTTGACTTTTTTTAGGAATGCAGAAGATTTTGATGAAAAAAATACCTATCACCACATTGGAATTTATCAGTATGAAATCTCGACTTTAAAGAAATTTATCAATTTCAAACAGACAGAAAATGAAAAAAAATTTAGATTGGAGCAGCTACGTGCCTTAGATAACAGTATCCCGATAGATGTCATGTATACACAAAATTCTCCAATAGGTGTAGATACAATGGATGATTTTATGGAAATTAAAAAAATTATGGAATATAAAAAAGATTAAATTTATGAAAATTGTTTACCAAGGATCACCAGGAGCATATTCTCACTTAGCGGCTAAAAAAATATATACTGGATGCGAGACAATACCCTGCAAAACTTTTGAGGAATGTTTTAAAATTTGTTCGGAGGATGAAAAATTTAGAACCATAATTCCTGTGGAAAATTCTATAGCTGGAAGAGTGGCTGATATTCAATATTTGATTAATAAATATAAACTTCAAATTTATGCAGAACATTTTGAATCTATTACGCACAATTTAATGATTTTACCGAATACAAATATTAAAGAAGTCAAAGCTGTAAGATCTCACTCTCAAGCTATATCACAGTGTCAAAAGATTATTAATTTAAAAAAATTAGAGCCAATTATAGCGGCAGATACCGCTGGAAGTGCAAAATATATTAGTGAAAATAAAATACAAAATGAGGCCGCGATAGCTTCCGAACTAGCTGCAGAAATTTATAAACTTAAAATAGTTGAAAAAAATATTGAGGACACAAAAGGCAATGTTACAAGATTTTTAATTATGGGTCGAAAAGCCGAACATCCAGAATTTGAAAAAAAAAATTATATCACAAGTTGTATATTTAAGGTTAAAAACAAACCTGCCGCTCTTTATAAGTGCTTAGGTGGATTCGCCACAAATAATGTTAACCTAAGTAAATTGGAAAGTTTTTCAGACCAAAATAGTTTTGAGCAATACTTATTCATATGTGATATTTATGGACATATCGAAGATCCAAAAATTCAAAAATCTTTAGAGGAATTAGGTTTTCATACTGTAAGTCTAGATATACTTGGGGTTTACGAAGCTAGTAGTTACAGAAAAATATAAAAATTTAAAAACTTTTGTTGTAGACTAGAAAATATAACTGATATAATAATTTGGGGGCCAATCAGGTGGTATTACCATGAATTCCCCCAGGCTTGAAAAAGAGCAAGGGTAATGAGTATTCTCCAGGTTGATTGGTCTCCTAAATTTACAAATGGAAAATAAATCAAAAGTTTTAGCTCTGAAATACAGACCACAATTGTTTAAAGATTTAATAGGTCAAGAAATCGTTGTAGGAACAATTCAAAATTCTATTTCTCTTAATAAAATTCCAAATGCATTTTTGTTTACTGGTATAAGAGGTGTTGGAAAAACAACAATTGCTAGAATCTTAGCAAAATCCCTTAATTGCATGGACGCAAAAAAAAATAATTGTTTAGGTAGTAAGTGTAATAACTGTATTGAGATTTCAGAGTCACGCCATATTGATGTCCTCGAAATGGATGCTGCAAGCAGAACCGGAGTAGATGATGTGAGAGATCTCATAGATTTTTCAAGATATGGTCCAACTTCGTCTAAATATAAAATTTTTATAATTGATGAAGTTCATATGCTTAGTAAGCAAGCGTTTAATGCTCTTTTGAAAACTCTAGAGGAACCCCCTGAATATCTTAAATTTATATTTGCAACAACAGAGGTAAATAAAATACCTATTACCGTTTTATCAAGGTGTCAAAGATTTGATTTATCTAGAATTGGTTCTGAAGAAATGTTCAAATTTCTAGAAAAAGTTTCAGCAAAAGAAAAAATTAAAATAAGCAGTGATGTTCTTAAGCTTATTATAAAAATTTCTGAGGGATCAGTTAGGGATGCACTTTCTTTACTAGACAGAGTATCTTTGAGTCAATTTGACGAAAAGAATAAGGAATTAAATATAAATTCCGCGAGAAAAATATTTGGATTTTTTGATAGGAGTCTTGTGATCGAAATAGTAGAACTTATTTTTAAAGGAGATGAGGCACAAGTTCTGGAAAAATACAGAAATATTTATAATCAAGGGGTAGATCCTAAAATATTTTTAAACATTTTTTTAGAGATAATTTATTGTATTAAAAATTATCACAATTTAAAATTTTTTGATGCTCAGATTGATTTTTCTGAGTCAGACCATAAAAAATTGGAAAATCTTTCTAACAATATAGATCAAAAAACAATAATCAATTTTTGGCAATTTTCCATAGAAACTTTAAATGAAATAAGTCTTGTACATGATAAAAACTTGTCAATTGAAATGTTTTTGATTAGATTACTTCATCTTGAAAGTTCGCTGGAATACAACGAAAGCTCAAGCACTAAAGAAAACACTGATTACTCTCTGGATAAAAAG
>CACNVG010000004.1 GCA_902623785.1 uncultured Pelagibacteraceae bacterium | reverse complement strand
TGCATTAGATTTGAGTCAAAAAAATTGAGATTATTTAAAGGTAGATCTTCCAAAGGTATTAAAGGTATCAATTTGGGTGACAAAGATAGAATTGTATCTTTATCAATAATAGAAAAAATTGAAAAAAAAAACGGCAAAAATGGCAAAGATGAGGGTAAATATATACTTTCAATAACTGAAAATGGATTTGGAAAAAGAACCAATGATAAAGAATTTCGCACTACTAATAGAGGTGGGAAGGGAATTATAGGCATAGTGAACTCATCAAGGAACGGAAATATTGCGTCATCTTTTCCAGTTTTCGAGGGTGATGAAATATTGATATCTACAAATAAAGGAAGAGTTATTAGGGTTGCAGTTAAGGAAATCAGGACCGCAGGAAGAAATACTCAAGGTGTAAGAATTATTAAGTTATCTGGTGATGAAAAAGTAGTTTCAGCAATCAAAATTGATGATAACTTAATATAATGAAAAAAGCTATCTACCCTGGAACTTTTGATCCAATTACGTTTGGACATATTGATCTTATAAAGAAATCTTTAAATATTTTTGATAAAGTAATTGTTGCGGTATCAGATGGAAATACAAAAAATTATCTTTTTAGCGCAGAAGAGAGAGAATACTTAATTAAAAAAGCTCTTTTTAATGATCTAAAATTTAATAAAAAAAAAATAGATGTAACATCATTTAAAATATTAACCACTGATTTTTGCAAAAAGATGAAATCAAATGTTATTATTAGAGGTTTACGTGCAACCTCTGATTTTGAATATGAATTTCAATTGGCAGGAATGAATAAAAAGTTAAATAACTTAGTTGAAACCGTTTTTTTAATGTCAGACCCTGAAAATCAAATTATTTCATCTAAGTTTGTTAAAGAAATTATTGAATTAAATGGTGACATAAGAAAATTTACCACTAAAACAGTAATAAAATCTTTAAAAAAAAAATTTTATGAATAAGATATTTTTTTTAATATTTTTTTTAATATTTAATTTTAACTTAAACGCAGAGGAAAATATGATGATACTTAAATTAAAAGATGGAGATGTTAAAATAGAACTTTTTGAAGACAAAGCACCAAATCATGTTAAAAGAATAAAAGAACTGGCTGATAAGGGTCTTTATGATAATGTAGTATTTCATAGAGTGATAGATGGGTTTATGGCTCAGGTGGGTGACGTTCAATTTGGCAATTCATCTTCAGATAGCTTTGATTTAAATAGAGCAGGTACAGGTGGTTCTGATTTGCCTAATTTAAAAGCTGAATTTAATGATATTCCTCATGTAAAAGGTATCTTATCTATGGCAAGATCATCAGATCCAAATAGTGCAAATAGTCAATTTTTTATATGTTTTGAAGATGCCCCGCACCTTGATAGGCAATATACTGTTTTTGGTAGAGTCATAGAAGGGATGGAATTTGTAGATAAGATTAAAAGAGGTGATGGACCAAATGGTTCAGTCTCAAATCCTGACAAGATAATTAGTTTTAAATCACTATAAATTGAATTTAAAAAATTTTTCTTTCAAATTAAAAAATAAAGATAAATTTTCTCGAACAGGAACAATTTTTACTTCAAGAGGAAAAATTGATACACCTGTATTTATGCCTGTTGGAACTCAAGCAACAGTAAAAGCGACTTTTATTGATGACTTAATTAAAGCTGGAAGTCAGATTATTTTGTCTAACACATACCATTTAATGATTAGACCTGGCGAGGAAAGAGTGGCACTTCAAGGGGGTTTGCATGAGTTTATGAATTGTCCATTACCGATCTTAACTGACTCGGGTGGTTATCAAGTGATGTCTCTTTCTAAATTAAATAAAATTGATAGAGAGAAGGGTGCTATTTTCAATTCTCACGTTGATGGGAAACAATATACTCTTAGTCCAGAAGAAAGCATAAGAATTCAAAAAAAACTTAATTCAGATATCGTTATGGTTATGGATGAATGTCCAAAAAAAACCACAGATAAAAAAACCATTGAAAAGTCTTTGGGTTTATCAACTGAATGGGCATTAAGATCGAAAAATTCTTTTGGAAAAAATCCTCACAAGGGACTTTTTGGAATAGTTCAAGGAGGTTTATTTGATGATTTAAGAAAAAAATCTTTAGATGATCTAATTAACATAGGATTTGATGGATATGCTCTAGGCGGCTTAGCTGTAGGAGATACACAAAAGGAAATGTTTAGAGTCTTAGACGGTATAAAAGAACATTTGCCTGAAGACAAACCAAGATATTTAATGGGCGTTGGAACACCTTCAGATATCCTTGGAGCAGTAAAAAGAGGCATAGATATGTTTGATTGTGTATTACCATCTAGATCTGGGAGAACTGGCTTAGCTTTTACATGGAATGGAACCATAAATATTAAAAATTCAAAGTATCAGAATGATACAAAGCCAATCGATGAAAAATGTGAAAAATTCAACTTAAATAAGTATTCAAAAAACTACTTAAATCACTTATTTAATACCAACGAAATACTGGCTTCAATGCTTTTAACCCTTCATAATATAAATTTTTATCATGAACTTATGAATGAAATAAGAATTAACATAAATAATGGAACTTTTGACCAATTTTTTGATGAATACATTGCTAAGTTGTAATTATAACATATTGATTATTTGAAAAAAAAAACTATAAGAATTTTATTTTGGGCCGTTAGCTCAGTTGGTAGAGCAATTCCCTTTTAAGGAATGGGTCGTTGGTTCGAGTCCAACACGGCTCACCACTTAAGTTTTTACTGGTGGATAATCTAAAATAATCTCATTTAACCAGTTATTGATATTTTCTATTCTTTTTTGAGACGAAGGATGTGTACTCATAAATTCAGGTGGTTCCTTTCCTTTGTTAGCTTCTCTCATCCGTTCCCAAATTTTAGAAGTTTCTCTAATATCATATCCTGATAAAGATGAAAAAATTAACCCTAAATAATCTGCTTCACTTTCTTGTTTTCTATTAAATGGATTCATAATTCCTAACTGTGAAATAAGACCTACTGTATCCATTCCAGTAGTTCTGTTAACTTGGGATAATTTTCCCCCAGTAAATATGTCAATTAATTGAGTCCCAGTTTGTAAAACAGCACTTCGACTCGCTCTTTCAACTGAATGTTTTGCTACTGCATGAGCAATTTCATGACCCATTACTGCAGCTAAGCCATTAGTATTTTTTGTAATTTCTAGCATACCAGTGTAAACTGCTATCTTTCCGCCTGGCATACACCACGCATTTTTAATTTTCTTATTATCTATTAAGATATACTCCCACTGGAAATTTGTTGTCGGATCAGCGATATTATTTTGATAAAAATACTCACTAATAGCATATTCCATTTTTTTACCAATTTCTTTAATATCATTAATTTGTTTTGTACCTTTGATAAGTTTTTCTTTGTTTTTAATTTTTTCGTAAAGCTGGGCAGCTTGTGCATTGAGTTTTGACTCAGGTATTAACTTAAATTGTTTACGTTCTGTAATTGGAACCTCTGCGCAAGAATTTAGAAAGTAGCTGCAACAGCCACAACCAATAATATTTAAAAATTTTCTTCTATCCATTTTTATTATTTTAAGTATTATATATTTATATTTTTTTTATGAATTTAAACAATAAAATTTTGGCCTTTTTGCTTATAATAGGCTTAGTTTTTGTAATTTACTCTTCTTACAATTAATGACAACTGAAAAGAAAAAAACATCAATAACAGCTAAATTAAGAAATGCTTTTTTTGCTGGGATAGTTGTTTTAGTTCCTATAGGATTTACTCTATACCTAACTTTGTTTTTCATAAAAGTTTCATCAAAATTAATACCTTCGGAAATAAATCCTAATAATTATCTCCCATTTTCAATACCTGGATTGGAAATACTTTTATCTATAATTTTTATTACAATTATTGGAGGGATTTCATTATCTTTTTTTGGTAAGAAAATTTTAAATTTCATTAACGATTTGTTCAAAAGAATTCCAATTTTAAGAACAATTTATTCAGCCATTGGTCAAATGACTGAAAGTTTTACAAATAAAAAAAATGATAAAAAAAGTGTAGTTTTAGTTGAATATCCAAGAAAAGGATGTTGGGCTGTAGGATTTGCAACAAAAGAAAATAAAGGCGAGATAAGTCAAAAAACAAATAAAAACTTAGTAAATATATTTGTTCCCACAACACCAAATCCAACAAGTGGGTTTTTACTAATGTTCCCAAAAGAAGAAATTATTTATTTAGATATGACTTTTGAAGAAGCATCTAAATTTATTGTTTCAGCTGGTACTTCTGAACCAACTAATTCTTAAACAATATCATTCAGTATATCTGCTCTATCATAAAGTTTGAGTAATGATTGAAACTTACTTAAATCTATGTTTTCCTTTTCAATTCTTTTAGTCTCTTTCTCTGCTAATATAAAAAGATCTTCATTTAAAACAGGATCAGCAAGACGAAAACTTTGTAATCCACTTTGTTTAAAACCCAATAAATCTCCATAGCCTCTTAATTTCATATCTTCCTCCGATATTTTAAACCCGTCATTATTTTCCTTCAAAATATTTATTCGTTTTCTAGCATTTTTACTTAAATTTTTTCCAAACATTAAAATACAGAATGAGTCTTTATCACCTCTACCAACTCGTCCCCTTAATTGATGAAGTTGAGATAAACCAAATTTATTTGAATTTTCTATTATGATCACATTTGCATTTGGAAAATCAATACCAACCTCAATAACGGTTGTTGAGATCAAAATATCAATTTTTCTGTTCAAAAACTTATTCAATATTTTATCTTTATCAGTTTTATCGAGCGAACCATGCAAAAGCCCAGCTCTATCTTTAAAAATTTTTTGAAGACCTTTGTATCTTTGTACTGCTGATTGATGATCAACTTTTTTTGATTCTTCGATTAATGGGCAGACCCAAAAAATTTGATTACCTTTCTTAATTTGATTTTTTGTAAAATCAATTATTTCATTTAATTTTGTATCAACCTTACTATAAGTTTTAACTGGTTTTCTATTTTTTGGTTTTTGTCTAATTAAAGTAACATCCATATCTCCAAATACAGTCATAATCATAGTTCTGGGTATTGGAGTTGCTGACATCACTAATACATCGCAGTTTTTTCCACCTTTATCAGATAATTTTTTTCTTTGTTTAACTCCAAATTTATGCTGCTCATCAATTACAACAAGTCCAAGTTTTTTATAGTTTATTTTCTCTTGAAAAAGAGAATGGGTTCCAAAAAGTATTTTTATTTCGTTAGTTTCTAAATCTTTAATTATTTTTTTTCTATCAGAATAGTCAGTTTTAGAAGTTAAAAAACCTATTTTCATTTTATCTTTTAATAAGGATTGGGCTAATTTATAGTGTTGATATGCTAAAATTTCAGTAGGTGCCATAAAAGCAACTTGATAACCACTATTAACTACATTCAGGCAAGTAATTAATGCCACAATAGTTTTACCACTTCCAACATCCCCTTGTAAAAGTCTGAACATTTTTTCTTCAGACTTTAAATCATTACTTATCTCATTTAATGCATTTGTTTGATCGGCTGTAAGTTCATAGTTTAATTCTTTTTTTATATAGTTTGAAAAATCGTCATCAAAACTCTTTTTTACCTTTTTAAACTTTTTAATAGTTTTTCTTATTTTCGAATTAATTAAAAAAGTAGAGAGGATTTCATCAAAAATTAATCTTTCTAAAAAATTACCTTTTTTATTAATATTGTTTGGATTATGAAGTTCTAAAACTGCTTTTTTCCAAGAAATATTATCAAATTTTTTTAGAGTTTCTTTATCCAACCATTCATCTAAATTTGGTATATTTTTAAGCACCTCTTGAATGATTTTGTTATAAAGTTTGTTATTAAGGCCTTCAGTTAAACTATAACTTTTATCAATTTTTTTAACAGAATTAGGATCTTCTGAAAGATGGGTAGGGTTTGTTATCTGATATTTCTTATTATAATAACCAATCTTACCACTGATAGTTACTTTTGAGTTTAATGGAAGTATCTTTTTAATATATCCCTCATAACTATTAAAAAAGATACAATCTAGCCTTCCAGTTTCATCTTCACATATCACTTTGTTAGGCAAGTTTCTAATACGTGGAAAATTATATTTTTTTACAACAACTGTTACAGTTTGTATTTTTCCAACCTGTAATTCATTAATTGGATAAACATTTGATCTATCCACAAAATCTCTAGGCAAATTCCACAGAAGATCAAATATTGTGTTAATATTCTTTTTTCGAAATAATTTTCCTATTTTAGTTCCTATACCTTTTATGGTACTTATATCTGATAGCAAATATTCATATGAAGACATAGTGTAGTTATAATATCATGACTCTTAATAAAGAAGATCTTAAAAATAAAATTATATACAGGGCTTCCTATAGAGGGACAAAAGAAATGGATATATTGATGACAGCTTTTGTAAAATCGTTAATTAACGATTTGGATGAGAATTTACTAAAAACTCTAGACTCATTTGTAAATATGGATGATGAAACATTGATTTCTATTAAAAAAAAAGAATCATTAATTGATTATAAAGATGAAAAAATTTTACTCATTATTGATAAATTTCAAAAATTTAAATAATGGCGGAGAGACTGGGATTCGAACCCAGGAAAGAGTTGCCCCTTTGCCGGTTTTCAAGACCGGTGCTTTCAACCGCTCAGCCATCTCTCCGTGAGCTAGGTTTTATAAGTATAATATTAAAATTCAAGAATTAAATGGGGTTATTTTATCAATAATGGAATATAAATTTCCTTTTTTATGAACTTAAAAGAATTTAACAAAGGAATTTTATTTAGCAGCTTAGGATCGTTTTGGTGGGGTGCCATTGGAGTAATCTATTTTAGTTATTTTTCTTTTATCGGTCATATAGAGCTAGTAATCCATAGATGTATTTGGACTGCTGTCATGCTTATTATAACTACTCAATTTTTCTCAAAATGGAATATTTTTTTTAAAATTTTAAAAAATAAAAAAAATCTTTTAGTACTTTTTTTCTCTGGATTATTAATATTTGTTAATTGGGCAGTTTGGATCTATGCTGTATCAAATGACCAAATCATTGATGCATCTTTTGGATATTTTATAATGCCAATTGTAAGTGTTTTATGTGGAAATATTTTTTTTAGAGAAAAAATAAGTTTTAAAAGTAAAATTTCTATTTTTCTTGTTTGTGTTGCTATTTTTATTCTACTCAGAAATTTTAATAATGTTCCTTGGGTAGGTCTTATAGTAGCTTTCTCGTGGGCTTTTTATAATGTTCTAAGAAAATTAATAAATGTTGATACAGACATTGGTCTATTAATAGAGAGTTTGTACATACTGCCCATGTCTTTAATTGTTTTCTATTTTATTTTTAAAAATGGTCAAAACGATTTTTCTTTAGAAAATTTAAATTTGATGTTTATGCTTTTATTAGCGGGACCAATGACAGTAATTCCTTTGTTTCTTTATGTTAGAGGAGTTGAACTTTCTGGTTTAGGCCCTAGTGGAATGATATTCTATATTACACCGACTCTTCAGTTCCTTTTGGGTTATTTCTACTATAATGAGCTTTTTTCTTACGAAAAATTCTTTAGTTTTACTATTATATGGATTGCTGTAATAATTTACTTAAAAGATTTATATGAAAAATACTAACATTATTCTTTTAATACTAATCTCTCTTATAAATTTCAAAACTGTTATTGCGGATGAATCCTTTAATCAATGGTTAGATAACTTTAAGATTAGAGCTGTGAAATCTGGTGTAAGTAAAGAAACAGTTGATGTTGTTATGGATAAAGCAATTTTTTTACCCAAGGTCATTGAATACGATAGATATCAGCCTGAATTTTACGAAGATACAAAAACTTATGTGGGCAAGAGATCAAATAAAAAAAAGGTAGTTAAAGGAAAAAGAATATATAAAAAAAATTTAAAACTTATAGAAAAAGTCGATCAGGAATTTTTAGTAGAAAAAGAACTTTTACTTGCTCTAATGGGTATTGAGACAAACTTTGGTACTTATCTTGGTAAAATGGATATCATATCATCTCTTGCAACTTTAAGCTATGATAAAAGAAGAAGTGAATTTTTTTCTAAAGAATTAATTACAGCATTAAGATTAATTGATAATAAAAAAATCAATAAAGATATTTTATATGGATCTTGGGCTGGTGCATTCGGAAACTTTCAGTTTATGCCGTCAACTATTTCTAACTATGCAATTGATTATAATCAAAATAGTATAATTGAACTCAAGAATGTAGAAGACTCATTTGCCTCTGCAGCTAATTATATGAAAAAAATAGGTTGGAAAAAGAACAACCATTGTTTTTATCGTGTTGAATTAAAGGATAATATTCCCTCTAAATTTTTAAATTCTTCAGCAAGAAATATTAAACATAAAAAAAATTTCAGATTTTACAAAAAATTTATTAAGAACGATCTATCTGATATTGTAAATGATAAAGAAAAAGTTGCTATAATTACACCCGATGTAGATATAATTCCTGGAAGTCAAACTCTTAATCCTGCTTATATTGTTTTCTCGAATTATGAAAAAATTTTGAAGTGGAATAGGTCGTTAAGATTTGCTTTAGCCGTTTGCACTTTGAAGGACAAATTTAAAGATGAATTATAAAAATTTATTATTAATCTTGTTTTTTTTGACAAGTTGTACAGTTCAAAGTACTCAATATAGTGAAAACATATTTTCGAACAGAGGATTTGTTCTTTTATACGATGAATCTTTAATCAAAAAAAAAATACTAAGAAAACCTCTTGATGAAAGAAGCCTTGAGATAGTCCATAATACTTTGTCAAAAGGCACAAAAGTGAGAATTATTAATCTTTTAAATAACAAAAGCACTAATGCGGTAGTAAAAACAAAAAATAAAAATCTTTTTTTTTATAATTCAATTTTTTCCAAAAGAATTTTTGATGAACTCGACATCTCACTTAAAGAACCATATGTAGAAATTATTAAAATAAGAGAAAACAAAACATTTATTGCTAAAAAATCAAAAACTTTTGATGAAGAAAAAAAAGTGGCTAATAAAGCTCCAGTTAAGTCAATAAGTATAAATGTAATTGGAACACCTAAATCAAAGGAATTAGATGATAGAAGATCTTTTAATTATTCAATAAAAATCACGGAGTTTTATTTTTTAAAAAATGCTAAAGAGCTCAAAAATAGAATCGAAAATGAGACTTTACTTAAAAAAATCAATGTAATTTCTTTAAACGATACAAGGCACCAAGTATTATTGGGCCCTTATTCTAATATTAATACTCTACAATCAGCTTATAATAGTATAAATAATTTAAATTTTGAAAATATTGAATTAATTAGAAATGATTAAAAAAATTCTTATAATTTTTAATTTGCTTCTGGGTATTTTAGTGGTGCCTTCTAAAGCTTCATTTGAAATAAATGCTAGGACTGCTATTTTACAAGATTTCCTATCTGGAGAAATACTTTTTGAAAAAGAAGTAGATAGCGTTATTTATCCAGCCTCAATGACGAAAATTATGACATCAATTGTAGTGTTTGATTTATTAAAGAGCGGAGATCTTTCACTTGATGATAAGATAATTGTGTCTGAGAATGCTTGGAGACTGTCTCAATCTGGATACTCCTCAATGT
The DNA here is from genome assembly GCA_902623785.1 of uncultured Pelagibacteraceae bacterium. Taxonomy (GTDB): domain Bacteria; phylum Pseudomonadota; class Alphaproteobacteria; order Pelagibacterales; family Pelagibacteraceae; genus Pelagibacter. Next base: position 65,702 of record CACNVG010000004.1, on the reverse strand, counting down.
TTATTATGGTGGGAGATGAGGTAAGTGTAGAAAATTTGTTGAAAGGTATAATAGTTGCATCAGGTAACGATGCATGTGTTGCGCTCGCAGAAGGTGTGGCAGGCAGTGAAGAAGAATTTGCTATTTTAATGAATTCGAAAGCATCCGAAATTGGAATGATTAACTCAAATTTTTCAAATGCTTCAGGTATTAATGATCCGGATAATTACTCAACAGTTGAAGATATTTTATTGATGTCAAATTATCTTATTAAAAATTATCCGGTATATTACGAATATTTTAAAGAAAAAACATTTACATGGGATAGGACAGGCGGCGATCCAATAACACAAGGAAATAGAAATCCTCTTTTGTACAAAAATTTAGGTGTAGATGGTATTAAAACTGGATATCTAGCGGTTGAAAAATATTCTCTTGCCAGTTCTGTAAAAAGAGGTGAAAGAAGATTAATAGCTGTTGGGAGTGGTTTTGAAACTAAAAATGAACGTTCGCGACAGTCTTCACGTTTATTAACATGGGGTTTAACAAACTTTGACACAATTCAAATAGCAAAAAAAGATGAGAGCTTTATAGAATTAGAAGTTTGGTTAGGAAAAAAAGATAACGTTGGCGCTTATATAAAAGAAGATTTGTATAAAACAGTTCCTAAAGCCAGAAAAAGATTTCTTAAAGCTATCGTTAATTATACCGGACCAATAGAGGCTCCAGTAAAAAAAGGAGATGAAATAGGACTCCTCGAAGTTTACTTTAAAGATGAATTAGTTAATGAATATCCTGTTTATGCAATAGAAAGTGTTAAAAGGCTAAATATTTTTTCTAGATTGATTAAATCTATTAATTATCTCATTTGGGGCGATGTTTAAAAAGATCATCGTTTTTGAAGGCGTAGATGGATCTGGTAAAACTTATCACTTAAATTTGGCTTCAAAATATCTTAAAAAAAAAAAGATTAGTTTTATAAAAATTAGAGAACCTGGCGGCACAAAAAACTCTGAATATTTAAGGAAACTAATACTTTCTGATAAATCAAAAATGGAAAAAAAAACGGATTTATTACTTTACTTAGCTGCTAGATGTGAAACTTTTAATAAGGTTATAATACCGAATAGAAAAAAAATAATTTTAATTGATAGATTTATTGATTCAACATACGCATACCAACATTATGGTTTCGGTTTAAGCATGAATTTAATAAAAAAAATAAATAATTTTATCCTTGGAGGTGTTAAACCAAACTTTACATTTCTACATATTTTACCTGAAAAAAAACTAAAAAAAAAAATATCAGGAAAAAAAAATAAATATGACAAGTTTAAAAAAAATTTTTACTTGAAGGTCCAAAAAGGCTTTATCAAGCTTAGTAAAAATAATAAAAAAAAATACCTATTAATAAATTCAAATAATAAAAAGAAAGTAAATCAGTTAATAATTAGAGATAAAATAGATAAACTTGTTAAAATTAAATGACTCCTTTACAACAAACAAATCTATATTCATATAAAGATCAATTCAATTTTTTAATAAATTTACATAAAATAAAAAAACTTCCAAATAAAATCTTACTTTCAGGAAAAAAGGGAATTGGTAAATCTGTTTTTGCTTTGCATCTTGTAAATTTTATTTTTTCAGAGAATGAGCAACATGCGTATTCTTTGAACGAAAATAAGATTGATGATAATAATAAATCTTATAAATTGATTAATTCAAACAGTCACCCAAACTTTTTTTTGATTAATGTAAAAGAAACAAAAAAAGACATAGATGTTACTCAAATTAGAAAAATGATCGATTATGCTAATAAATCATCTTTCAATGATATGAAACGCTTTGTAATTATTGATAACGTCGAAAATTTGAATAATCATGCAGCTAACTCTCTTTTAAAAATCTTGGAAGAGCCTACAACAAATTTAAATTTTATTTTAATACTAGACTCTCAAAAAAGAATTTTAAAAACCATTTCTTCAAGGTGTGTTAAATTTGATTTTTCTTTAAATAAACAAGAGAGAGTCAAATTGATTTCTTTAATTACAGAAGATAACTTTTATGAGAAACTATCTACAGATTTTAAAAATATTTATCTATCCCCCAAATTTTATTTTGACCTACATAACTTCTTTATTCAAAATAACTTTGATAAATATAACCTTGATATAGAAGATTTTCTTTTTTTTGTTTTTGAAAATAAGTTATTTAAAAAAAATACCTTTTTGATAGATCATATTAATCATTTAGTAGAATTATACTTTTATAAAATGATAATAAAAAAAATCAAAATTGAAAAAAATTTCAATTTATTTAACAACCTGTTAATTGATTTAGATAATACTTTAAAGTATAATCTTGATTTCGAACCTTTTTTTCTAAAATTTATGAAAATAATTAGCTATGAAAGATAACTTTTATATTACTACTCCAATCTATTACCCTTCAGCAAAGCCTCATATGGGTCATGCTTATTCAAGTATAGTGGCTGATTTTTTTGCACGACTAAAAAGAATTCAAGGCCATAAAGTTTTTTTTTTAACAGGTACTGATGAACACGGTCAAAAAATTCAAAGAGCCGCTGAAAAATCTAGTAAAGATCCGTTAAAGTTTTGTGATGAAATTAGTAAAACATTTAGAAATTTATCTTCTTTACTTAATTTATCAAACGATGATTTTATAAGAACTACAGAAAAAAGACATTCTTTAGCTGTTTCAAATCTTTGGAATATCTTAGAAAAAAAAGAAGAAATATACCTTTCAAAATACTCAGGATGGTATTCTGTCTCAGATGAAGCTTTTTATAATGAAGATGAAATTGAAGAACTTGGTGGAAAAAAAATATCCAAATCTTCTGGATCACAAGTAGAATGGGTTGAAGAAGAATCTTATTTTTTCAAATTATCAAAATGGCAAGAACCACTTTTAAAATTTTATTCAGAAAATCCAAAATTTATATTACCTGAGAGCCGAAAAAATGAGGTAATTAGTTTTGTGAAAAGTGGATTAAAAGATTTATCTGTTAGCAGAAAATCTTTTTCTTGGGGAATTAAAGTTCCATCGAATAAAGACCATGTTATTTACGTGTGGCTTGATGCTTTAACAAATTATCTTTCTGCTTTAAATTACCCACAAGAAACAGAAAAATTATATAAAGATTTTTGGCCTGCAAACATTCACATTATAGGAAAAGATATTTTAAGATTTCATGCAGTTTATTGGCCAGCTTTTTTATTGGCCGCTGGTATTAAACCTCCACAGAGAGTATACGGTCACGGATGGATACTCTCAGGTGATGAAAAAATGTCTAAGTCTAAAGGTAATATTTTAGATCCTATTGAAATAATTGATATCTATGGATTAGATGCATTAAGGTATTACTTACTCAAAGAAGTATCTTTTGGAAATGATGGAAATATTTCTAAGGAAAAATTAGAAAGTTGTATAAATAGTGATTTAGCAAATAACTATGGAAATTTATGTCAAAGAGTTATTTTGTTTTGTGAAAAAAATATTGGACTCAAGGTTCCAGAAAAATATAATTTTACGAACGAAGATCTCAAAGTTCTTAATGACTTTAAAGACAATATAAAGAATATAGAAAAGCAAATTAATGATCAAAACATTAATTTCTACGTTGAGTATGTTGTAAATCAGTTATTTAAAGCTAATAAATATTTCAATGATCAAGCACCTTGGACGAAGAAAGATGATAGCTTGAGATTGAACACAATTGTGTTTGTATCTCTTGAATTAATTAGAAAAATTTCAATTTTACTCTATCCAATTATTCCCAATACTTCTTCAAAAGTCTTGAATATTTTTTCCATGAAGGAAAAAGATATAAAATTTGACACAATAAGTAATAATGAATACTTAAAAGATAAAAAAGAAATTATAAAGCTAGGTATTTTGTTTGAGAAAATAAAAAAATGATAGATTCACATTGCCATTTAGATCGAGAACCTCTTATATCGAATTTAAGTAAAGTTTTGACAAGAGCAAGAGATGTCGGTCTTGAGAAATTATTAACTATTTGTACTACTGCTAGTGGATACAATGATATTCTTAAAATTGTCTCTAAAGATCCAATGATCTATGGAACATTTGGAATTCACCCCCATGAAACAAAGAATTATTTTATTGAAAAGGACGAAATTGTAAAAAAAGTAAAGATGAACGGTAAAATTATTGGGGTAGGAGAGACCGGTTTAGATTTTTATTACAATAACAGTGATAAAGACATACAATTAAAAAGCTTTCAAAATCATATTGAAGCTGCAATAGAACTCAATATTCCTCTAATCATTCATTCAAGAAATGCAGAGAATGAAACATATGATATTCTTAAAAAAAATTTTCATAAAAATTTAAAAATTCTTATGCACTGTTTTACTGGATCAACTGATTTGGCTTTAAATCTAGTTCCATTAAATGCCTACTTTTCTGCAAGTGGCATAATTACCTTTAAAAATTCAACAGATTTACAGGAAACTTTTAAAAAAATTCCCGAAGATAAACTTTTAATAGAAACCGACAGCCCTTTTTTGTCCCCAGAGCCAAATAGAGGTAAAAAAAATGAACCTTCGTTCATTAAATTTACTGCACAAAAACTTGCTAATCTCAGAAATATTGAATTAGACAAATTAATAATTCTTACAACTAATAATTTTAATAATTTGTTTTCTAAATAATTCATGAAATTTATAATTTTAGGATGTGGAAGTTCAATGGGTGTGCCAAGATCTGATGGTAACTTTGGAAATTGCAATCCTAACAACAAAAAAAATATAAGAACAAGGTGTTCAGCAGTAATCCAAGGTAAATCGTTAAATATAATTATAGATACCTCTCCAGATATGAGACAACAACTAATAAATAATAAGATTACAAATATTAATAAAGTTTTATTTTCTCATATGCATGCTGATCAAACACACGGAATTAATGATCTTAGAGTCTTCTACTTAAAAAATAGAAAACCTGTCGATGTTTATGCAGATTTGCCAACCCAAAAATATTTAAATAAAACTTTTTCTTATTGTTTTAAAAGTAATTCTCGTGAATATCCGGCAACATTAAAGATGAACTCTGTTAAAAAAGATATGTATTTTAAAGACGGCCGAAAAAAAATTCATATTAGATCTCTTAAAGTAAAACACGGAAATATTGACTGTACTTGTTATATAGTTAATAAAGAATTAGCTTACATAAGTGATGTAAGTGATATAAATGAAAAGGACTTTAAATTCTTAAAAAATTTAAAATATTTAGTAATTGATTGTTTGTGGTACAGAGAACATCCATCACATTTGAATTTTGATAAATCTTTAAGATTAATTGATACTCTTTCACCCAAAAAAGCTATTTTAACTAATCTGCATTCTGATTTAGATTATAAAGAACTAAAAAAGAAGCTTAAAAAAAATATTGTTCCAGCTTTCGATGGTATGAAAATAAATTTATAAAAGGCTCTCAATTTTAGAAGTAATCTTTTTTGACATTGGCTTTGTAAAAGAATTATACGTTTCTTCAATCTTACCTTTTTTATTAATTAAAATTTTATGGAAGTTCCACTTAGGTACAGCAGATTTACCGTGATTTTTTTCTGCCCACTTAAATAGCTCGTGAGAATTTTTACCTTTGACCTCAGTAATTGAAGTCATTGGAAAATTTATATTAAAATTAACTTCGCAAAATTTTTTAACATCAGCATCTTCTTTTTTTTCTTGATTGAATGAATTTGACGGTACACCTAAGACAATTAAACCATCGGATTTGTACTTTTCCCACAATAACTGTAAATCACTGTATTGGTTTGTAAATCCACAATAACTGGCGGTGTTTACCACTAACACTACTTTATTTTTATAATCTTTAAGATCGATTTGTTCACCTGAGACACCATTTATCTTAAAATCAAAAAATACTTTTTCATAATTGGCTAAAACTTTATCCTTTGAAAAAAAAATCATAATTAAAATTATAAATAATGTTACTTTTTTCATAATATTATCTTTTATCTGGGGTTAGTAATATCAAAAAATATCCTGCCAATGTTGAAAGTAAGGATCCTGTTAAAACACCTATCTTAACTCCATCCATATATTGGGCATTCTCAACAAATGCTAAATTCCCAACAAATAAACTCATCGTAAATCCAATTCCAGTTAGTATGCCAACACCATAAAAATTATACCAGCTCGAGTTTCCTGGCATCTGAGCTATTTTTAATTTTATAGACACATAAGAAAAAATAAAAACTCCAAGTTGTTTACCAACAAATAAGCCTAATACTATACCCAATGGAACTTTGTCCAATAAAGATGAAAGAGATAATCCTTCTAATGAGACACCTGCATTTGCAAAAGCAAACAATGGCATTATCCCAAATGCAACATAAGGACTGATTGCATGCTCAATTTTTATTAATAGTGAAAAATCTTTCTCCTTTTTTCTGTGTGGAATTGTCATCGCAAGTAAAACACCTGCTATAGTAGCGTGTATTCCTGAATTATGCGTGAAATCCCATAATAAAAGTCCAATTAACAGATATGGAAAGAAAACTTTTATATTAAATTTATTTATTACTAAAAGAATTATAAATGCTACTAGCATTAAAGATAAATACATTACATTTAAGTCTCCAGAATAAAATAAAGCGATAATTAATATTGCGCCTAAATCATCTATAATTGCTAATGCTGTAAGAAAAACTTTTAATGATAAAGGAACTCTTTTACCCAAAAGAGATAAAACGCCTAATGAAAAAGCAATATCTGTTGCTGAAGGTATAGCCCAACCATTTATAGTTTCAGGATCTCCAAAGTTTATTACCACATAGAATAATGCGGGAACAACCATTCCACCCACAGCAGCTATAATTGGTAACAATGCCTGTTTGATATTTGAAAGTTCACCTTGTAAAAATTCTCTCTTTATTTCAAGTGTTACAAAAAAAAAGAAGATTGCCATCAAAGCATCATTAATCCAATGCAAGACAGATAATTTAAGTCCAAAATTATTTATACCAATGAACAAATATTTATTTAATGTTTCAAAATAAAGACTAGATAAATTAGAGTTGCTTATAATTAATGCTAAAATTGCACTAATAAGCAAGACTAAACCACTTGCAGCTTCTAACTTAAAAAACCATTTAAATGGTGAGGAAATATATCTAAGCATGATTTATTTTATCAAATTTTGAAAAAAAAGAAAAATATCTATTATAGACTGATACAAATTGTCTAAATATTTTTCTGCAAAAGGAACATATTCAGAAATTATTACTATAAAAGTGTCTACTATCAAAATGAAAGCAACAAATGAAATAATAAACACCAAAAGTAGTTTAAAGAAATTAAGTTGCTTGCCTTTCTTTTTTTTACTAGTTTTAGGTTTTTCTAATTCAACTGTATTATCTTCAACAATTTTGTTATTATACCGATCTTCTTCCTGATCTAAAATACCGAAAGATTCTTGTGTTAAGTCATCATAAGATAATTTATCTATATTATCATCAACGGGTATTGTATTTTTGGAATAAAACCATTCATGTTTACAGTTACTACACTGTAATAATCTACCTTTATCAGGAATTTGATCGTCTCTTACATTAAAATTTTTACCACATGAGGGACAAACAATAATCATAAGTCTTATATACCAGATTTTTATTAAATTTCTTTTAAATTTGCGCTCCTTTATCCTTTGAAAAAGCTAATATCTACTGTAATAGTATTCAAATTCGGGGCGTAGCGCAGCCTGGTAGCGCATCTGGTTTGGGACCAGAGGGTCGTAGGTTCAAATCCTACCGCCCCGACCATATTATGAAAAAAAAAGCTAAAATTTATAAGCCCACAAAAAGCTCAATGCAATCTGGTTTGATGAAAACAAAAGAATGGGTATTAGAATTTATTGTGCATAACGAAAGAATAAATCCATTGATGGGATGGCAAAGCTCATCAAATACATTGTCAGAAGTTAAGATGACCTTTAATTCAAAAAATGATGCAATAGATTATGCTAAGAAAAATAAAATAAGTTATATAATAGTTGAACCAAACAAAAGATCAATCGTCAAAAAATCTTACGCAGATAATTTTTTAAAATAGATGTTTAAATTCTTTACAAATAGAAAATGGTCTAGCTGGAGTATTTTTGGATCTTTATTAATCCTTTTTTCGACATGGTATCAAGTACAACTTGATGTTATGATTAATGAATGGTTCGGTGAGTTTTATGACACTTTACAAAAAGCATTAACAACTCCTAATTCAGTTTCTGAAAAAGAATTCATATCATACCTCCTAACATTTGCTAAAATTGCAGGTGTATGGATGGTAATTTCTGTTGCTACCGATTACTTTACAAGTCATTGGACGTTTAGATGGAGAACAGCAATGGCTGATTATTATCATGAAAATTGGTCGAAGGCTAGATTAACAGAGGGTGCGTCTCAAAGAGTTCAAGAAGATACTTTAAAGTTCGCAAGAATTATGGAAGGGCTTGGTGTTGAATTATTAAGGAGTTTGATGACCTTAATTGCTTTCTTGCCAATCTTGTGGGGCCTATCAAAACAAATAACAATGCTTCCTTTTTTTGGAGAAGTTAATCATGCATTAGTTTGGGTTGCCATAATTTCTGCTTTAGGAGGAACAATATTGCTAGCTGCTGTTGGTTTCAAATTACCTGGAATAGAATATGATATACAAAAAGAAGAAGCCGCTTATCGAAAAGAATTAGTATTAGGTGAAGATAATATTAAAAGAGCAGGCATTAGTAATGTAGACTCATTATACGGAAATGTTAGAAAAATACATTTTAAGATGTATTTCCATTATCTTTATTTTAACGCAGTTAAGTGGAGTTACCTCCAAGGTATGGTAATTGTTCCATATTTAGCTTTGGCTCCAACTATTGTTACTGGTGCTATAACTCTAGGTTTTGTACAACAAATTGCGAGAGCGTTTAATAAAGTTGAAAATTCTTTACAATATTTGGTAAGAAGCTGGCCAATTATTGTAGAACTAATATCAGTTCAAAGAAGATTATCAGAATTTGAAAGCAAACTAGAAAAAGCATCTTTGGAACAAGAAAAGATTTAATGGAAATTAATAAAGTTTTTCAAGATGAATTAATAAAAATTACTCAAGAAGCTGCTATTTCGGTTTATCCACACTTAGGAAAAAATAATAAAATCATTGCGGATGAAGCAGCAACTAATTCAATGAGAACTAATTTAAATAAAATGAATATTAATGGGAACATTGTCATAGGAGAGGGTGAAATGGATGAAGCTCCGATGTTATATATAGGAGAAAAAGTTGGTACAAAAAATGGACCTGAATTTGATATAGCTGTTGATCCATTAGAGGGCACAAACTTTGCAGCTAAAAATTTACCAGGTGCCATTTCTGTAATCGCAATGTCAAATAAGAATAATTTATTTAATGCTCCTGAGTCATATATGGAAAAAATTTCATACCCTCAGGGTATAGATCATAGTGCAGTAGATTTAGATTTTTCACTAAAAAAAAACTTATCAAATATAGCTGACTCGAAAAATAAAAAATTTGAAAGTTTAAGAATTTGTGTGCTTGATAGACCAAGACATCAAAGGATCTTTGATGAAGCAAAAACATTAAATATTGATATTAAACTAATTTCAGATGGAGATGTCTCAGGTGCATTACTAGTATCAGAGGAAAAACATAATGTTGATTTATTTATAGGTATAGGTGGTGGTCCCGAGGGTGTTTTGGCTGCATCTGCGTTAGATGCCTATGATTGTGGTTTTCAAGGAAGATTTATTTTTAATTCAGATGAATTAAAAAAAAGAGCTAAAGAGATGGGTATCAATGAGCTTGATAAAAAATATAAGATTAATGAAATCGTTAAAGGTGACAGTATATTTTGTGCAACAGGCATTACAAAAGGTGATTTGATTAATGGCCTAGAGTTAAAAAATAGAAAGATGGTGACGAGCACTTTGATAACTCACAAAAGTCAAAATATTAAAAAAGTGGTTACTGGAGAAATCGATATAATAAAATGATATCTATTTCCGGCAAAGAATGGAAAGAGCGTAAAATAACAAAAAGGCTAATCGATAAATACTCAAGTGATTTTGATATTTCTGAAAATTTATCAAAATTTTATTTATCAAGAAATTTCAATAAAGAAGATATTTTAATTAAAAAGACAATTTACAAAAATTTAAATATTTTTTCTGAAGATAAAGACTTTTTATCTGCATCTGAAATGATAATTGAAATTATAAGAAATAAACAAAAAACGTTAATATTTGGTGATTACGATGTAGATGGAATTTCTTCAATAACAATACTGTCTAGTTTTTTTAAATACTTAGATCATCCATTTAAGTATGTTATTCCTGACAGATTTATTGACGGTTATGGTCCAAACATAAGATTATTAGAAAAAAATTTGGATAAAAATATAGATAATGTTATTTTCCTAGATTGTGGATCTAATGCACATAACGTTATAAATTTTTTAAAAAAAAGAGGTATTAAAACAATAATTGTAGATCATCATATAATAAATAATTTACACTTACCAAAATCAGATATAATTATCAATCCTTCAAAGAATAATCTTAAATCAATCGACAATAATGTATGTGCGGCGACTTTAACTTATTTCTTAATTGATATAATAAAAAAAAAAATAAATTCTGATTTCGAATTGAATAATTATTTCATTTTTTGCGTTATATCTACAATTTGCGACGTAATGCCATTAAGAGGTATTAATAGAAGAATTTTATTAATTGGCTTTAGAAATATGAATATCAAAAATAAAGGACTAAAAAAATTATTAAGAAATAGTGTAAAAAAAAAATTAAGTTATCAAGATATTGGTTTTACCATAGGACCGTTAATAAATTCACCTGGAAGAGTAGCAAAAGCTGATATCGTAGTAGAATTATTTTTGTCTCAAAATGATGATGAAATTGATAAAATAATCGATAATATGAATCTACATAACGTAGACAGAAAAAAAGTTGAGCAAGAAAATTTAAATTTAATAGATTTCAAAAAGTATTATAATGAAAATATAATATTCATATATAACAAAAACTTTCATGAAGGAATAATAGGTATTATTGCAGCAAAATTATCTAATATTCTTAACAAACCTTGTTTTATCGTTACAGAGTCTTATGATCTGTTAAAATGTTCGATTAGATCTAAAAATAAGATAAAAATTAGCAAATCAATTAATAAACTATTAGATAAAGAATTAATCATTTCAGGTGGTGGTCATGACGAAGCTGGAGGGTTTTCTGCAAATAAAGAATATCTTTTAGACATAAATAATTTTTTAAAAAAAGAGTACAAAAATATAAATAAAAAAGATGTTTTATATTTTGATTCTTTTGCAATCTTCCCAAAAAAAAATAGTTCTATAATTAAAGATTTAAAATCTTTAGAGCCGTTCGGCAAAGATAATCCTGAGCCAATTTTTTATTTTAAAAATATAAAGTCAATCAAATCCAAAATCATTAATAATAGACATATTCAAAATATTTTAAAAAATAAAAGCGGAAGATCTATTAAAAGTCTCAGTTTTGACTGCGTCAATTCTGAACTAGGAAACTACCTATTAAATTATAAAAAAGAATTCGACTTAATTGGTTCTATTGTTGAAAACAATTGGAATAACAAAAAAGAATTAGAATTAAGAATAATTGACATCATTCTAAAGACTTAAAAACTTGATTAATTTTTTTTTTCCTCTAAAAGGAATTAAATTTGGTCCCTTCGTCTATCGGTTAGGACACATGGTTTTCATCCATGAAAGAGGGGTTCGATTCCCCTAGGGACCGCCACAATGAAATTTTTTGTTTATTTACTGGTATCAAAAAAAAATAGTAAGATTTTTTCTTATGTTGGTATGACAAAAGATCTTAAAAAAAGGATTACTCTACATAATTCATCAAAAGGAGCTAAATACACTAGAGGAAAAAAATGGTATTTAGCGTATAAAAAATCTTACAATTCCAAATCAAAAGCCTTAAAAGAGGAATATAGTCTCAAAAAAGACAAAAAAAAAAGAGAAAAAATTAAACTAAATTTTATTTAAAAATGAAAATTTCAATTCTTTTGCCTTATAAAGAAAATTATTCCCCTTTATATCCAGGAGCCGTATCTCTTTTTATAAACTCAATGAACAAGATAAGTTTTTTTAAAAAAAATATAACAGTATATGGATCCACAAATTTAAAGGAAAAATTTTCAGATAATTATGTAAATATTGAACTCAAGAAAACTTTTTTAAAAAGTCAGACAAAAGATTATGTAAATAAATTTGTTGATCTTCATTTAGTAAAAGATGTTGATATAATTGAAATTCATAATCGACCAAATTACATAAATTATCTAAAAAATTTAGGAGCAAAAAAAGTTTTATATTTTCATAATGACCCAATTTCTATGATTGGATCTAAAACATCTCAAGAAAGAAGAGACTTAATATCAAATTGCTCAAAAATAATTTTTAATAGTGAATGGTCTAAGAAACAATTTTTAAAAAAACTTGACAAGTTTTATCACAAATCTGAAAAACTTGAGGTAATTCATCAATCTATTAATAAAGTAACTGTTGATATTAAAAAAAAGGAAAAATTAATAACTTTTGTTGGTAAATTAAACTCTGCAAAAGGATACGATCTTTTTGGCAAAGCTATTTTAAAGATACTTAATAAATATCCAGATTGGAAATCAGCTGTTATTGGTGACGAGCCTAGAGAAAAACTTTATTTTCACCACAAAAATTTAAAAGTCCTTGGATATCAGAATCATAATACAGTTCTTTCTTATTTTAAAAAATCAAGTATTGCTGTTGCTTGTTCTAGATGGGAGGAGCCATTTGGTAGAACTAGTTTAGAAGCTTCAAGTAGAGGATGTGCGGTTATTGTGTCAAATAAAGGTGGCTTACCTGAAACTATTACCAATGGTGTAATTATTAGAAATTTATCTATTAAAAATATTTATAATGCAATAGAAAATTTAATTAAAAATTCAAATCAAAGATTAAATTTACAAAAATCATCCTTAAAAAACTTTTACCTTACAGATGAATATATTTGTAAAAAAATTGATGACTATAGAAAAAATATAATTCAATTTAAGTTGAATTTTAATGGATCATTGATTAAGGAAAAACTAAAGATCCTTCACGTCACAAACTTCAACGAAAGACACAATGGTAGACTATTTTACAACACTGGTAAAAGGATTAATAATGGACTAATAAGATTAAATCATAGTGTACTAGAATTTAGTGATAGAGACATTGTAAGTTATTACAGAAGTTTAAATGATATAAATGGTTCTAAGAGATTAAATAAAAAACTTATAGACGTAATTAGTAATTATGTACCAGATTTGTTAATTTTGGGTCATGCCGATCTTATTAGAAAAGATACCTTACTATACATAAAGAAAAACTATCCTCACATAAAAATTGCACAGTGGTTTCTAGATAGGATGGATACTCAATGGATCGGCAATAAAAAAAGATTTTTAGATAAAATAGATATAATGGATGCAAGTTTTTGCACTACTGAGCCAAGGTCCTTAAACTTACCAAGTAAGCACAAAGTTTTTTATATACCCAATCCAGTAGATCATTCATTTGAGAAGCTTGAAAATTATAACAATACAAGTTTTAACAATGATGTTTTTTTTGCAATGAGTCATGGAGTGCATAGGGGTGTACTTAAAAGAGGTAAATTTGATGAAAGAGAAAACTTTATAAACAAATTAATAAAAGTTACACCTAATGTTAGATTTGATTTGTATGGCATGAACGGTGTCCAACCTGTATGGGCAGATAATTACTTGTTAGCAATTTCACAATCTAAAATTGGCTTAAATTTAAGTCAAGGAAAACCAGCTAAATTTTATTCGAGTGATAGGTTTGCGCAGTTAATTGGAAATGGTTTACTAGTAATGGTAGATCAAAAAACTAAAATTGGAAACTTTTTTAATAAAAATGAAATTGTTCTATATAAAAACATAAATGATTTATCAGAAAAGATTATAAAATTTAGCAATGATAATAAATTAAGGCGTAAAATAGCAAAGCGTGGTAGGGACAAATATTTTAAATATTTCAATTCAACTATAGTTGCTGATTTCATAATTAAAAAAACATTAAATATTAAAAAGAAGTTTTTTTGGGAAAATATTTAATTTATGTTTTCAATTATCATACCTACCTTTAATAATTTAAAATACCTTAAAAACTGCATCAAAAGTATAAAAAAAAATTCGAAATTTAATCATCAAATAATTCCACATGTTAATGTAGGGTCAGATGGGACAATCGACTTTTTAAAAGAAGAAAAATTAGAGTATACTTATTCAAAATATAACTCTGGTATTTGTGAAGGTATGAATATTGCATCCAAAAAAGCAAAAACAGATTATATTTTATATTCACATGATGATTTTTATTTTTGCCCCGAATGGGATACAGTTTTAAAAAGTGAAATTGATAAGATTGGTCATAATAAATTTTATCTTTCAGGTTTAATGATGAATAATGGTCCTTTAAGTTTTGATTGTGGAAATTCAATTGAAGAATTTGATGAAGCAAAATTACTAAAGAATTATAATAATAAAGAATATTTTGACTTTCAAGGATCAACGTGGGCCCCACATCTCATACATAAGAGGTTGTGGGAAAGAGTAGGTGGTTTTAGTGAAGAATATTATCCTGGAACTGGTTCAGACCCAGATTTAAATATGAAATTGTGGAAAGAGGGGGTAAGAATATTTAAAGGTTTAAATAAATGTAGAGTATATCATTTTGGATCTACGGTAACTCGACAATACAAACATCATCCAACTATTAAAACTGAATCTGGAAGCAAGGGGTCAAAAATATTTCTTTTAAAATGGGGGATATCAATAAAGTTTTTTAAAAAAAAATATTTATTGTCAGGTAAAAGATACGAAAACAGTCTAAACGATCCAATTAAAAATATTTCATATTTTTTAAATTTATTTTTATGCAAATTAAATTATTTTTATTTAAAATTAATATATAGTAAATTTAAAAATTTTAAGATTTAATATGATGTACATATCACATAGAGGTTATATTAATGGACCAGATGACAATTTAGAAAATAATCCTGATCATATTTCTAAGTTATTAGAAAAAAACATTCATGTTGAAATTGATGTGAGATATCATATGGGTAATTTTTATCTTGGTCATGATGAGCCGAAATTTAAGATAAATAAACAATTTTTAACTCATCATAATTTGTGGTGTCATGCAAAAGACCACATGTCATTAGAGGCTATTAAAAATGTTAATTGTCATTATTTTTGGCATCAAGAGGATGATTATACAATCACTAGCGAGGGTTATATCTGGGTATACCCTGGAAAACCCTTAATTCAAAACAGTATATGTGTTCTTCCAAAAAAAGATCAGGACTTTTCCATGTGTAGTGGAGTATGCACAGATAATATTTCAAAATTTATAAAAGTTTAATGAAATCAAAAAGAATATTTATTATTTCTTGTTATTTTGATGGGAGTAATAATGCTATTCTTGAATGTGTAGCGTCAATAAAGAAATATTATTTTAATCCAAAAATAGTAGTTGTAGATAGTAACTCTCCTAATAAAACCTACTTTGATAAGTTGAGAAAGAATAATGTTATTGTTCTTGATTCAAAAAATAAAAATTACGACACCGGTGCATATTGGATAGGCTTTAAAAAATTTTCAAAATATAAATATTTTTATTTCTTGCAGGACTCTGTAAAATTCAAAGCTAATTTAAGCAGATTTGAACAAAATACATTGAATACTTTTAGATATTTTTTATCAGCTAATATTGTAGGCGGAGTTTCCTTTAAAAAAACAAAAAAAAACATTTCTAGAAAAGTTACAGATATTTTCAAAAAAGATAAGAAAATCCACGATTTGTACGGCTTTAACAACAAAAGAGAAATAAAATGGGCTAAAAGACAACTAAAAAAAACTAAATTTTTTTTACCACTAAGTTGGGTGAGTGTTTTTGGCCCTATCTTTATGTGCAAAAAATTAGTTATGACTAAACTTAAGAAAAAAAACTTTCATAAAATATTACCTACAAATAAAGAGCAACAAATGTGCATGGAAAGACTTTTTGGCATCGCATTTCAACAAGAGGGTTTTGATTGCACAAAATCAATCCAAGGTGATAATTTTAAAAAACCCTATAAAACCTCAAATTTTGAAAAAATATTTTTAAAACGTAAATGAAATTTATTTTAGTTTATTCTCATAAATGATTTTTTTCCAATCATAGAACACTTTAAACCGTCAAATCTTACTGTAGATCTCTCAAGTTTTTCTTGGTCTTTTATTATTTTATAAAATAAAATTCTAATTAATATTCTAAGTAAAATAGGAGTAAATAATATTATACTTATAAATTTACCAAATCTTTTTTTACTAAAATAAAATTTTGACCAGATAAAATGCCACGTATAAAGATTTTTCAATTTATTAATATCTTCTTCATTTGTTGTTTCAACAGATGTGCCGATGTCGTGGTATACCTTTTGAGAATTTATCTGATAAATTTTAAAATCATTTTTATTTGATCTATAACAATAATCTGTTTCCTCAAAATATAAAAAGAAATTTTCATCAAATCCTTTATTTTTATCAAATACTTCAGAACAAAAAAACATTGCAGATCCACTTATTGACTCTATCAATCCATATTTTTTTTTAATATCTGATTGTTTATGTGATTTATCGCTTACATTTTCAAATCTAGGTCCCAAAGCTCCAAAATTATCATTCAATTCTTTTGCTGATTCATAAAAAACACTGATTAATTTATCATCAATTTTCTGCATATCTGGGTTCAAAACAAAAAAGTATTTTGTAGCAACATAAGTCCTTGCTAGATTTATTGCACTTCCATATCCATTATTTTCAGAAAATATTATTTGTAAGTTTCTCTTATGTTTGGATAGTTCTTTTTCTATTGATTTATCTGAAGAATTCTCAATTATAATTATTTTGAAATCATTAGATATATTTTTAACCAAATTTAAAACTTTTTTTTTACTTTTATGAGATATGATAACAATAGAAACTTCTTTATTTCTCTCTAACATAAATATTAATTTTTTTTTCTTAATGATTTATAAAATTTATAAACTTTTCCAATATCTTCAATATTACATTGCATGCAATTATTAATCATATTTTAATTTTGTTGAGTGCGTTATTTTTAAATAGATTGGCTTCTTGAATATATCTTCTTACCATTTGTGTAGTTTTGTGACCTGTCATTGCCATTATACTTCTTTCATCAGCTCCTGTTTCTGCTGTTGATGTAGCAAAACCTGATCTTAAACTGTGTCCCGCATATCTTTTATGGTCTAATCCAGCAAGTAAGGCGTATTTTTTAATTGTTAAAGCTACTGTTTTGTCCGATATATCAAATATCTTGCCGCTATCTATATTTGAAAAATTGATCCAATTTCTAAGAGAGGTAACTGGACAATAAATTTTGTTATCAAAGTAGGGGATTGCCTTGGTCATTCCTAGTCCAGTTTGATCTGTTTTTGATCGTTTAATGACTATTTTTACACCTTCTGTAACGAAATCTAAATCATTATACTCTATCGAAACAAGTTCCGATCGTCTAAATCCACCGGAAAATCCAATTAACAATAAAGCTTTATTTTGTAATCTCTTAAAGTTATTTTTTTCTTCATCAATTACTTTAACTATAGATTTTAAATCATTGATTAATAGAGGTTTCTTAGCTGATTGTTTAACACCCATTTTCCTTTTTATACCCATTAAATTTTCAGTAATTATTGGATGTTTTGTATCTATATAATGACCTTTTAATTTATGAATAACCTTTATTGAGGCTAATCTCCTTTTTAAAGTGCTATACTTTGAAAATGAGCTAAGATGAGTAAGGTAAATTGCTATAATTTTTGGTTCACTTGGTAATGAGCTTAGACCATTCTTGGCACAAAAAGCAGAGAAATCCCTAAAATCAGCTTGATAAGCCCTTAATGTATTATGAGCCTTAGAATTTTTTAAATTCTTTAAAGTTTCAATTTCAAGGTTTTTAACATCAGTTATTAAATCATTCATATTTTTCCGATAACCATTAATTATCGGAAACATAATATAAGCCATTTAAGATGTCAAGTAAATAAGTTAATTTGATTTTATGTTAAAATATATAATTTTAGCTTTAGCTTTAATTGGAATAGTTTTTTTTGTGCTGTTTAAATTTGAAAAATTGGATAAGCCGGAGAAAAAGAAATCCATATATATTTTGATAGCAGTATTAATTTTAAGCTTATTTGGTATTATCTCATTATTGTACTTTTAGAGTTATCAACGTTATTCACACCTATCCAGTTTAATCGCTTAAAAAGTGATACATTCAACCTTAGTAGTTTGTTATTGTGAGATGAATTAAGGGGCAACCCTTAACTGGCCGACTGGGGAAAGGCCGAGAGGACCAAGCCCAGGGGGCAGAAAGTCTTACGGAGTAGCGCTAAAATCGTAGGGCGGAAGGCATGGCGGTAGCGCATACAACGACGTGCCAAAACTACTGTTCTTTGCACCGTAAAAAGTGCAAGGAAACAGGGGTTTTTCTTCATGAAAGGTAGTAAATTTCAATTACAGGTATGGAATTATCTTAGAATGATACCTAAAGGATCTGTAAAAACATATAAACAAGTAGCTATAGCAATAAATAATCCAAAATCAGCTCGTGCGGTTGCTAATGCATGTGCTGCAAACCCTTATGCCCCAAATATACCTTGTCATAGGGTTATTAGGTCTGATGGAGGCCTCGGAGGTTACTCCGGAAGAGGTGGAGTTGATCAAAAATTGAAATTATTGAGATCAGAAAAGGTTGATATTTAGGGCTTTTTTTCACTCAAAAACCCAATAAAATCAACGTTTTTTTAATATTCAGGCTATAAATTAATATTATTTATAGTTTCAACGATCAGTTGTACCATTCTGAGGGTAATTCTTAAAATTGACCCATCTATGGCCGTTTAAATAGCATATTCAATATCTGCATTGGTCTAAAATTATGGAATAACAATAGTTTTAGATACCCCTTTTTTTTTGATTTTTCACAGTCTTTGAACTAATATTAATGCCTATTTTAAAGGTGTTTTCATTTTTATCATTAATTTACGGTTTTTTTCTTAATTTTTTTACTAAAAATATTCTTTTTAAAGATACTAATAATATTCAATAATAACAATAGTTTACAATAATATATTAAAGTATTACTTAACTAATTAGTAAACTTATATTTACTATTTATTTAAGTCTTTTAACGATGTTCTCTCGCCTTGATATGTAAATACCACTTAGAATAATAATAAATAAACCAAGGAAAGTCCATTTATCAGGGAAATCACTAAAGAAGTAATATCCTATAATTATGTTTGTGACTATCTCAAAGTAACTAAATGGAGCTAATTTCGAAGCATCTGCATACTTAAGAGACAATATAATAAATAAATGACCTACACATGCAAATATTCCAATAGCCGCCATCATCGACCATTGACTTAAGGTAGGTTCAATCCATACAAAGGGCATAACAAATGAGATTATTATAGCCCCTACTACACCAGTTAATAATAATGTTAATAACGGATTATCAGATGAACTTAATTTTCGTGTAATTATTAAATAAAAACCATACATAACTCCGGTCCCTAAAGCTGCTAAACTTGCCAAGTTTATTTCTACAAATCCTGGTCTTATTACAACCATTGATCCAATAAAACCAATTATAACTGCAGCCCATCTTCTAAAACCAACTTTTTCACCTAAAAAAATTGGAGAAAATGCTGTAACAATTAAAGGGGCAATGAATGCCAATGTAAGTGCCTTTGCTAGCGAAATTATTGAAATTGAATAAAAAAAACAAACATTTGCAGTTAATAAAATTAAACCTCTAATAAGTTGCAATTTAGGTTTATCAGTCCAAACAAGATTTTTTCTAAAAAAGAAAAACATTATTGGCAATGTAAATGCTACTGTGAAAAAGTATCTTGCCCACGTAATTTGTAAAACTGGAAGATCAGAACTGAGATATTTTGCAAAACCATCCATTATGGGGAGCATTACCCACGCTAATAGATTAAAAGTTATAGCTTTCATTAAAAAAAGTATTTTAGTGAAAGAAATACAATAATTGGAATAGTTATAAAAGATAATAAAGTTGAGACGACTATCATGCTTGCTATGTTGTCAACAACTTTTTTTGGTGAATACATTGATCCAACTAGATAATTTAGTACAGCGCTAGGCATAGAACACTGAATTAATAAAACTCCAGCAGCATAACCTGAAAGATCAAAATAAAGTATTATTAGATAACCTATTATAGGACCAATTATAACTCTAGCGATCGAACCAATTAAGGATGTGTAGAAGGAAAAAACTTTTAATCTTGTTAAGGCAATACCTAGTGACATAAGAATTAAAAAAATAGTTGCATAAGTTAGTAACATCGTTGTGTTAACAATAAAATTAGGTACTGGTATTTCAAAATAAAGAAAAATAATTGATATAATTACTGAGTAAAATGCAGGACTTTTTGTTATAACCTCAAGATTAAATTTTTTACTAGCTAAAAAAACACCAAGTGTAAAATGGAATAATATAATTAAAGATGAAATAGCACCTGCAACACCCAAACCGCTAGCTCCATATGCAAATAAACAAATTGGTAGTCCCATATTTCCCGTATTTGGGAGTATGTATGGAGGTAATTCCATTATTACATCTTTTTTAAAAAAGAATAAAAAAATTACACCAATAATACTAAAGCCAATTATAGCTAATAAGTAATATATGAAGTAATTTGTAAATACACTAAATGTAAGTCCTGTTGTTGTTACTGAATAGAAAACAATCGCGGGCGAACCGATGTTTCCTCCAAAATTTGTTATAAAAGTAGTGTCAATTTTAGGATTTTTTTTTCCCAAATAATAACCAATACCAACTACAAAAAAAACTGGAAATATTACCTCAAAAAGTTTTAAATAGATTTCCATTACTAAAAAAGCCTCAATAACACTGGCTTTTTAATCATATTTTTATTTTTTTGTAATGATCTTAGACATTTATCTGAATTTATTTGTTTTGTTGCATGTGTAATAATAACTATTGAAGCTGTTTTGTTTTTATTATTTGGAATTTGTATTAATCTTTGAATAGAAATTTTATTATTAGCTAGGTTTTTTGTGATTTGAGATAATACACCTTGTTTGTCTTTTACTTCAAATCGAATATACAGAGAATTTTCATAATTATTAAGATCATAACTTTTGATTTTATTCCGTTTTACATTCGGAATACCAAAAGGATATTTAATATTTCCTCTCAAAATTGACATTAAATCTGACATTAGTGCCGATGATGTAGGTTCAGGTCCTGCCCCTTCACCTTGTAAAACACTCTCTCCGACTGGTATTCCTTCTAATATTACTGCGTTCATTACACCGCCAACATTTCCAATATATGTATTCTTTTTAACCAAACACGGGTGAACCCTTTCAAAAAGCCTATTATTAATGATTTCTGTAATACCTAATAATTTAATTCTAAGATTTAATTGATCTGCTATTTCAAAATCTTTTGGCTCTACATTTTCTATTCCTTCCATCAGAGAAACTGAATTCGACAAACGTTTATTAAATGCTAAAGCGGATAAAATTTTAACTTTAGCAAGGGCATCATACCCATTTAAATCTAATTTTGGATTACCTGGTTCCGCATAGCCCAATTTTTGGGCTTTTGTTAGAACATCTTTAAAATTATTTTTTGTTTTTTCCATTTCAGATAATATGTAATTACATGTTCCATTTAATATTCCATAAACTTTAGTAATGTGATTGGTTGCAAGACTATCTTTAATTGTTCTTAGAATTGGAATACCACCTCCAACTGACGCTTCAAATTCTAAGTTTACTCTTTTACTTTCAGCTATTGTAGAAAGTTTGTCACCATGTTTTGATATTAAGGCTTTATTGGGTGTTATAACATGAATTTTCCTATTTAAAGCGAACTCAACACACCTCTTTGAAATTCCATCAGATAATCCAATACATTCAAACAAAACATCAACTTGTTTACTCTTAAGCATTTTAATAGGATCTTTAAAAAAGATTTTTTTATTTATCGAATATCTTCTTTTTTTATTTTTATTTCTCGCTGACAAACCAACAATTTTTATTTTTTTTCCTGTTAAAAGTTGAATAGTTTTTTGATTTCTTTTGAGCTCATTATAAAGAAAAATTCCTATCTGTCCTAAACCTACAATAGCTATGTTAAACTCTTTTTTCATTAGTCTAAACTTGGGTAGTCATTTATATTACCATTTTTTTCAATCAAAACTCTAAATTCCTCAAAAGTCATTTTCTTATTAATGTCGATTACCTCTGTCTTAAGGTCCTGATTACTACATGCAATTAAAATAATAAATATTATGAATAAAAAATTTCTCATTTTAAACCCTCATTAAACTTAAAATTATAGATAAGATTTAAATTTTGAACTGCTTGCCCCGCCCCTCCTTTTATCAAATTATCTATGCTGCTTAGAATAATTAATTTTTTTTTATCCTTTGATTTGCAAACTGATATCTGACAATTATTTGTGTTAATAACATCATTCGTGCTTAGAGCTTTATTCTTCAATATTTTTATAAATTTATCTTTCATATAATATCTTCTTAATTCATTGTATATTTTATTCAAATTAGATTTACTTTTATAATTTAAATAAATTGTTGATAGAATCCCTCGAAACATAGGAAGTATATGAGGAGTGAAAGTAAATTCTATATTTTTTTTTACAAGGCTCAATTCTTGTTGAATTTCTGCATTATGTCTATGAGAGGCTATTCCATAAGCACTTGTTGAACCATATAAATTTTTATTCTTGAATTTTTTATGAACACCACGACCAGCTCCAGAAAAACCTGATTTTGAATCAATAACAATATTCTTAAAATCAATTAAATTTTTTTTAATTAAAGGAAATAAAGGTAGAAGTATAGAAGTAGGATAACAACCTGGGCAAGCTATAATTTTAACTTTTGAAAAATTTTTCTTATTAATTTCAGGTAAACCATAAATACTTTTTTTTAGATTATTTAAGGATACATGTTTAATCCCATAATATTTGTTATATATTTTTGCATTCGTTAGTCTAAAATCAGCTGATAGATCAATCATGATATTTTTTTTTAATAGTTTGTTAGCAATTTTTTGAGATTCACCATTAGGCAAGGATGTAAATATAACATCTACATCCTTAAATAGATTATAATTAATCTTGATTATCTTTGGAAGCTTATACTTTTTTAAATCTTTATCATAATAGGAAATATTCTTACCAACTGATGTATTCCCACAAAGATATTTTATTTTCACATTTTTGTGTTTACATAGAAGTTTCACTAACTGAGTTCCAATATAGCCCGTTGAGCCCGCAATTAATACGTTAAGTTTGTCCATAAATTATTATAACAGTTGATTGTAAAAAAGTAATTATCTTTTAGAAAACTGAAAGCTTCTTCTTGCTTTTCTATGACCGTATTTTTTACGCTCAACAGAACGAGAGTCCCTCGTGGTAAGTTTTTCTTTTTTTAGTGTTGGTTTTAATCCAGAATCAAAAAGCAGTAGAGCCTTTGAAATGCCGTGAATCATTGCTCCTACTTGTCCGCTATGACCCCCGCCTTTTACAGAACATCTAACGTCATAAGATGTAGCTTGCTCAATAATCTCAAAAGGTCTTAAAAGTTGACCAATATGGTTAGATCTTTTGAAATAATCATCGTATTTTTTTCCATTGACAAAAATATTACCAGTTCCTTTCTTTAACCAAACTTTAGCAATAGATTTTTTTCTTCTACCTGTTGCGTATTTGCTATCTTTGAAATCTTTTAACATTGTTTGATCTAATGACATTTTAGTTTCTTATCAAATTTTTATTGTTTAATTTCGAAACATTAATATGTTCAGGGTTTTGAGATGTGTGCGGATGAGTTTCACCTTTGTAAATTTTAAGTTTTGATAGTTGTTTTTTTCCCAAAGAGCCTCCAGGTAACATTCTTTTTACTGCAAGTTTTAAAACTTCACCTGGTTTTTTCTCACTTAACTTTTCTGGTGTTGTTTCTTTTATACCGCCAGGATATCCGGTATGTTTATAATATTTTTTGTTTTCAAACTTGTTGCCGGTAAATTTAATATGTTCTATGTTTTTAACGACAACAAAATCGCCATGATCCATATGAGGAGTGTATTTAGGGCTGTTTTTTCCTCTTATAATTTTTGAGATTATTGTAGCTAACCTCCCTACCACGGCGTTTTTAGCATCAATTTCATACCACTTAGAGTTGATTTCAGATTTTTTAACAAATTTAGTCATGTTTGCGGGGATTAATACTTAGAAATTACGTATTGTCAAATTATTATATTTCGCTTGTTTTTAATATTTAGATTGTGATAGCCTAAATTATTATATGAAAGTAGTGCATAATTCACAATTTCTACTGATAAAAAAACACAAATCATCAAAGAAGGGAGAAAAAAATGAGTAAATCTAAGAATCCAGAGACTATTGCTCTACATGGTGGTGAATATCGAAGTGATCCAGCAACAACAGCTGTTGCTGTGCCAATTTATAGAACAACATCATATCAGTTTAATAATACTGGACATGCTGCAAATCTATTTGCACTAAAAGAGTTTGGAAATATCTACACAAGGATTATGAACCCAACAAATGACGTCTTGGAAAAAAGAGTTGCAGCTATTGAAAATGGATTAGCCTGCGTTACCGTTGGGTCAGGACAAGCAGCATCTACATTTGCAATTCTCAACGTATGTCAGTCTGGAGATAACTTTGTTAGTTCAACAGATCTATATGGTGGAACAGTAAACTTATTTACACATACGTTAAAAAAACTTGGTATTGAAGTGAGGTATGCTGATCCTTCTGATCCAAAAAATTTTGAAAAGGCAATTGATGATAGAACAAGATGTTTCTATGCTGAAACATTACCAAATCCTGCTTTAAGAGTTTTTCCAATAAAAGAAGTTTCCGATATTGGAAGAAAGCATAATATACCTCTAATAATGGATAATACTGCAGCACCAGTCATATGCAAACCATTGGATCATGGCGCAGCTGTTGTTGTTCATTCTTTAACTAAATTTATTGGAGGACATGGTACAGTAATTGGTGGGTGTTTAGTTGATGGAGGAAATTTTGATTGGACAGCTGATCCAAAAAGACAACCATTGTTTAATGAACCAGATATGAGTTATGGAGGAGCAAAGTGGGGCGAAGTTGTACCTCAATTAACGGGAGCTAATGTATCCTTTGCAGTAAGAGCAAGAGTATGTCTATTAAGGGATTTGGGAGCACCTTTAGCACCTGACAACGCATGGGGTATTATACAAGGATTAGAGACAGCACCTTTAAGAATGAAACAGCACTGCTCGAATGCAGAAAAGGCTGTCGATTTTCTAACTAAGCATAAAAATGTTGAAAGAGTTATATACCCGACACTTCACAAAGGAGCAGTTGGAGATAGAACTAAGAAATATTTTTCTGGAGGAAATGGTGCTTTAGTAGGTATTGAGGTTAAAGGTGGTGTAGAAGCTGGTAAAAAGTTTATTGAGGCATTAAAAATGTTTTACCATGTAGCAAATATTGGAGATGCTAGAAGTTTAGCTATCCACCCTGCTACAACTACACATAGTCAGCTTACTGAGGAAGAATTATTAGCAGCTGGTGTTACACCTGGGTACATCAGACTATCTATTGGTATAGAACATCCAGATGATATTATAGCAGACTTGAAACAAGCACTTGATGCTTCAGGTAAACCAAGACTGAAGGCTGTAAGTTAATTTTTTCTATTGTTTATAAATAAAAAATAAACACTAAAGCTTACTAGTAAAATTGAACTAATTTGGTGCATAGATGCAATAAACATTTGTGCACCACTAGTTACTGTAAAAATTCCTAAAACTATTTGAAGCAATAATATTAAACCTAAAACTATAATTGTTTTATTGAACTTTGTTAATTTATTTGAAATTACAAAATAAAGAGTAATCAAATATACACACATTATAATATAAGCTAAATTTCGATGCATGAATTGAACAAGAGAGGGATCGCTAAAAGCTGAAATCTTAAACAAATTGTAAAAATCATTGTCATTTGGAAAAAAATTTGATCCCATTAATGGCCATGAATTATAAATTTTTCCCGCATCCATACCTGAGACAAAAGCACCAACAATTATTTGTAAAAAAATTAAAAAAATAAAGATTTCAGGTAATTTAAATTTTATAAAACTATCATTAAACTTTAATCTTATTTTAAGATTCAAAATTTGCCATAGTATAAGTGTTAAGATAATAAAAGCAGTTGTTAGATGAAGAGATAATCTGAAATGACTTACATCAACTTTATTAACTAATCCACTCATAACCATATACCAGCCTATAAATCCTTGAGCACATATTAATAAGAATATTAATATATATGGTTTCGTTTTTTTAATACCAAGTTTGAATATAAAATACACTAATGGAATAAAAAAAAACAAACCTATTATTCTACCCAAAAATCTATGGGCCCACTCCCACCAGAAAATAATTTTAAATTCATCAATTGTCATGTTAAAGTTTTGTAATTTATATTCAGGTATTTGCTTATATAAATTGAAATAAACATTCCATTCAGTACTTGTAAATGGTGGCAAAAATCCTTTAAATAATTCCCATTTGGTAATCGATAAACCAGAGTCAGTTAATCTCGTTAATCCACCAACAACTATTATTGATGAGACTAAAACAAACATAATAATTAACCAAAAAGATAGTAAATTTTCGATATTTTTATTTATGTACATATCTAAATAGATATAATAATTATATTTAAATCCAAAAGATTAAATGTCGCCTAATAATAAAAAAAAATTAATTGTTTTAAGAAGAAAACTAGATTTACTCGATAATCAACTAATCAATATATTAAAAAAGAGGTTTAATATTGTTCAAAATGTCTTAAAGCTTAAAGAAAAAAAGAGTGAAATTATTGATAGAAAAAGAATAAATATAATCTTAAGTAACATTAAGAAAAAATCCAAAAAAAATAAAATAGATACGAAGATAACTGTAAAAGTTTGGAAAAGTATGATCAATGCTTTTATAGAATATGAATTTAGAAATTTTAAGAAAAAAAAATAAATTATTATTTGCTATGAGGTGGAAGTTTTTTTTCAACAAAAACTTCATGTTTTCTTGTTGAAGGATTATATTTTTTTGCCTTTAACTTGATCTTAGCTTTTTCACCACCAGAAGGTTTTTTTACATAATAAAAAAAAGGACTATCAGGTTTTGCTTCTGGAACTAATCTAACTTTAACATGAGTTTTTTTTGCCATTAGTTTTCTTTGATCTCCTTAATTAAATTGTTTATTTTGTTAAGTCTAAATTTCAAATTAGTGTGATTTATAATTCTATTTTCCTTGCCGTCAATATCAAAGTTTTCATTATTTAGATATTTTTTCACTCCGCTGACTGTCATGCCCTGATTCTTTAATAAAAAATGAATTTTTTTTAAAATGTTTAGATTTTTTTTATCATAATATCTTCTTTTATTAATAATTTTTGGTTTAATTTGTTTAAATTCTTTTTCCCAAAATCTTATTGTATGGGTACTATTTTTTGAGTTTCGACTTTTAGATAAATTTAAAATTTCAGCAACTTCACCAATTGTTTTATATGAATTATCAGTTTTTTTCATTTTTATAATTTATAAAATTTTTAAGTTCTTTTGATGGTTTGAATAATACAACATTTCTCTCTTTTATTGTTTTTTTTTCTTTTGTTTTCGGGTTTCTGCCTATCCTGGATTTTTTGAAACGAACATGAAAAGTACCAAAATTAGATATTTTTACTTTTTTTGTATTTTTTAATTTATTAACAATTAGAGCTAAAATATCATCAAGAATGTTGGTAGATATTTTTTTTGAAAACCCAAGTTGCATATATATGGCGTTTACGATTTCTTTTTTTGTTAAATTTATCCTCATGATAAAATCAGATTTTTTTTGATTTTATCAATAAGGTTACCATTTATTATTCTTTCACATACCTTTAAAGAATAAGAAAAACCCAAAGAGTCAGTTGAGCCATGACTTTTTACTACAGGTGAATCTAAGCCAATAAGAATTGCTCCATTATAGAGCCTTGGGTCAAGTTTCTCTTTTACCTTTTTTAAATTTTTTATGTTTAAAAATGTTAAAATTTTTCCAAATAAATTTGATGTCATTGAATCTTTTACTTCTTTCATAATAAAATTGGCAGTTCCTTCAGCAGTTTTTAGTGCAATATTTCCTGTAAAGCCATCTGTGATAATTACATTTACATCTCCACTCATAATATGGTTACCCTCAACGTATCCCTTAAATAAAAAATCAGAATTCTTTCTATCTTTTAAAAGTTTAAATGCATTTTTAATAACTTCATTACCCTTTAACTCTTCTGAGCCAATATTTAATAAAGCAACCTTAGCAACTTCATCAGGAAATAGCGCTTTGAAAAGAGAAGATCCCATAATTGAAAAATCTAATAAATTTTTTTCATTACATTCTATATTTGCACCAAGATCTAAAACAACATTCATTCCATTTTTATTTGGCCATAAAGCTGATAAAGCTGGCTTATCTATATTTTCAATCATTTTTAAGTTTAATTTTGCCAAAACAAATAAAGCACCTGTATTTCCTGCAGATATTACAATATCTGATTTCTTTTCTTTTACACTTTCTATTGCCTTCCACATGCTTGTATCTTTACCTTTTTTGGCAGCCGAAAGTGGTGAGTCAGTATCTAGTATTTGGTCATTTGTATGTATTAAATTATAAGAATTATTATCCAATTTTTTAGGAAGAATTTTTTCGATCTGTCCTTGGTCACCAAATATATTGTAATTAATATTTTTTGTTGTATTTGTGTGGTGTAAGATACCATCTAATGCTTTTTTTGGCGAACCCTCCCCACCCATTGCATCAACTGCAATATTTAATATTTTATTCATCAGGAAAATTAATCCTTTGGGTCTAAAACTTGTCTACCTTTATAGGTACCTGTTTTAAGATCTAAGTGATGTGACAATCTATATTCACCAGATTTTTTATCTTCAACTACATTTTTTGTAACAAAATGATGATGAGATCTTCTTTTGCCAGCTCTCGATTTTGTTGTTTTACGTTTTGGTACAGCCATATTTAGAATTTATGATTTATTACACTTTTTGTAAATGAATTTAAAGAATTTTTTGATAGATATTCCTGAAAGTTGTTGAAATAATCAACCAATTTATCTCCTTTATCATCTAGTTTTATAAAAAAACCTAGTATATTGGATTTTTCTTTATTGTTTAATGAATTCCAGTTATTAAACTTATCAATAATAGAGTAGAAAATATTGATATAATTTTTCATTTTTTTATTAATAGAAACATCTCCATAACCAATTTCTCTTAAACTAAGTTCTATTTGACGAAAAATATAATCAAATAAATCTTGTAAATATTTTTTATTATTTTTCTCTTTATATTCTCTTAAAAGTAGAGCAAAATGAAACATGAAAATGATAAGCCTATCAGAAAAAGTATCTTTTGCAGTA
This sequence comes from uncultured Pelagibacteraceae bacterium, assembly GCA_902623785.1. GTDB lineage: Bacteria > Pseudomonadota > Alphaproteobacteria > Pelagibacterales > Pelagibacteraceae > Pelagibacter. The sequence continues at coordinate 35,936 of CACNVG010000004.1, read as the reverse complement.
AAAATTACAAAAATTTTTTTATTTCTAGAGAGATTTATCAAATTATTATATACATTTACAAATTCTATAATCATGAAATTATTATTGCTTATATCTATATTTTTCTTTTTTTCAAACTGTTCATTTAAATTGGTTGATGATCATCATGGTGTTTACTTTTTAGAGAAGAAGAAAGAAAAAATTCAATTAAATTCAACCAATAGAAACGATTTATTAAGTATTTTAGGTGAACCATCTACAAAAAGTTCATTTGATAACGATGTTTGGATTTATATAGAGAGAAAAATTACAAATACACATTTTTTTGGAAAAAAGGAGTTGATAGTTAATAATGTTTTAGTTGTTGAAATTGATAATCGGGGTTTACTTTCAAAAATGGATTTTTACAATCTAAATGATATGAAAGAAATAAGATTTGACAAAAAAAATACTGAAGCAAATTATAGTAAAAGAAATTTTGTATACAGTTTTTTATCTAGTATGAGACAAAAAATTAACGACCCGTTAGGTGTTAGAAAAAAAAGACGAGAAGAAGGTAACTAACCTGCGATTACCGCTAAAAGTAATAAAGCAACTATATTCGTAATTTTTATCATTGGATTAACTGCCGGACCTGCTGTGTCTTTATAAGGATCGCCTACTGTATCACCAGTAACTGCAGCTTTATGAGCTTCAGATCCTTTTCCACCGTGATTACCATCTTCAATATATTTTTTTGCATTATCCCATGCACCACCGCCTGCTGTCATAGAAATTGCAACAAATAGACCTGTAATTATAACCCCAAGTAACATTGCGCCAACTGATGATAATGCAGCAACCTGACCACCAATTTGATAAATTATTAAATATAAAACTATAGGAGATAAAACAGGTAATAGAGAAGGTATAATCATTTCTTTAATTGCAGCTTTTGTTAATAAATCAACTAACTTTCCATAATCTGGTTTAGATTTTCTTTTCATTATACCAGGGATTTTCTTGAACTGCCTTCTGACTTCTATCACAACAGCACCACCTGCTCTTCCTACAGCTTGCATACCCATAGATCCAAAGAGATATGGCAACATACCGCCAACTAATAAACCTACTACCACAAAAGGATTGGAAAGATCAAAACTTACAACTACATTTTCTAGTTTTGAGCCAGGCAAATTTGAAAAAAATTTAATATCTTCTGTATAAGCAGCAAATAAAACTAATGCACCTAATCCTGCTGAACCAATTGCATAGCCTTTAGTTACAGCCTTTGTGGTATTACCAACCGCATCTAATGCATCAGTAGTTTTTCTAACATTTTTTGGCAAATTAGACATCTCAGCTATTCCACCAGCATTATCTGTTACCGGTCCATATGCATCTAATGCTACCACCATTCCTGCAAGAGCTAACATTGCAGTTACGGCAATAGCTATACCATATAACCCAGCTATATAATTCGTTAATAAAATTCCACCAACAATAATTAGTGCTGGTATTGCTGTCGCTTCCATTGAAACAGCCAATCCTTGAATTACGTTTGTACCATGTCCAGTAGTAGATGAAGATGCCACACTTTTTACTGGCCTATAATTTGTACCGGTATAATATTCCGTAACCCATATAAGTAGACCTGTAATCACTAATCCAATTACACTGCAATAATAAAGACTTAAACCAGAAAATTGTTTGTTGCCTACTGAATATATCTTTTCTAAACCTAAAACATAATCAGTAAGTGGATATAAAACTAGTAAAGATGTAACTGCAGTAACAAAAAACCCTTTATAAAGGGCAAGCATTATATTTTTTGATGAGCCTAATCTTACGAAAAAAGTACCAAGAATTGAAGTAATTATACAAGCGCCTCCTATAGTAAGAGGGTAAACCATCATCATTAAATCATTTTGAAAAAAAATTGAAGATAAAACCATGGTAGCAACAATGGTTACTGCGTAAGTTTCAAATAAATCAGCAGCCATTCCAGCACAATCACCAACATTATCACCAACGTTGTCTGCTATTACAGCTGGGTTTCTTGGATCATCTTCCGGAATTCCTGCTTCTACTTTTCCAACTAAATCTGCACCAACATCGGCTCCTTTTGTAAAGATTCCTCCACCTAATCTTGCAAATATTGATATAAGTGAAGCACCAAATCCTAATGCAATAAGAGCATTGATTAATTCTCTTTTATCAACATTAAATTTTAAAAGTAAATAATAGTAAACTGCTATAGATAATAAAGCTAATCCAGCTACTAACATTCCAGTAACTGCTCCAGATTGGAATGCAATCGATAAACCTTTTGATAAACCTTTTCTAGATGCTTCAGCAGTTCTAACGTTAGCCTGAACTGAAACTAACATACCAACATAACCAGCAATTCCAGATAACGCAGCACCAATTAAATAACCTAAACCCACTAAAAAACTAAATGAGAAACTTATAATAACAAGAACTACTAAACCAACTATTGCTATAGTCTTGTACTGTCTGTTTAGATATGCTTTTGCACCAATTTGAATTGCAGATGCAATTTCTTGCATCTTAGAATTTCCCGTACTTTCAGATAGAATATTTTTTCCTGTAAAATATCCGTAAACTATAGATAATATACCAGCTAAAATTGTGTAGATTAAAATTGTTTCAACATCGTAGTTCATAATTTCCTTATGTAATAAAAGTTTCTATTTTAAAAAAATGGACATTACAAAAATAAGTGTAAAAGGCAATATAATATTAGTTAAAATCGATGAGTATAACCAAGGTTTTTGTTTATTTTAAACTTCTGATTACCTTTCAAAATACAGGAATCTTGATGTTTTTTTAAAATTTCGCCGATTCTTTGAATTTTTAAATTTTCGTTTTTAGCATACTTATTAATTAAAGATCGGTTTTTTTTATGAGAGGTAAAAATAATTTCATAATCGTCACCATTAAAAATTGTATTTTCAATTTTAAATCTCTTATTTTTGCTTAAAAAATTTTTCAGTTGGTTTGATATATTAATGTCGTCTAATCTAATTTCAAAACCATATTTTTGTTGTTTTATCATTTTATCCAGGTCAATTAAAAGTCCATCAGATATATCAATGGTAGTACTTGCAAATTTATGTAAAAAATCTATCATCTTTAGATTAATTGATGGCATATAGTATTTTGAAATGAAATATTTTCTTAAATTGCTTGATAATGAAATCTTTTTCTTCAAAATTTGAAGACCTAAATAGCTATCACCTAGATATCCAGTAATATAAATGTCGTCTCCGATCTTAGAGTTATGTCTTTTAACTATATTTTTCGAAAATCCCACAACACAGCAAGTAAAAGAGTTAATACTAGAATTAACAGTATCACCACCAGATAATTCAATATTAAATCTTTTCTGTTCTGAGGATAAAGAATTTGAAATTTTCTTTAAATTTTTTTTGGAAAAAGATTTTGAATTACCACTTGCAGAAAGAAAATAATATTTAGGTTTAACACCCTTGCAAATTAAATCTGATAGTGATGATCTTAAAACTTTCTTGATTACAAGATCTGGAGATTTAAAATTTGGAAAATGTACTTTTTCAACATAAGTATCAATTGATATTGCTAGTTTTTTAGACTTATCAAAAAAAATATCATCATTTAAACCTTGAGATGAGCTATTTTTTTTTGTTAATCTTTTAAGATACTTGTCAATTAATTGAACTTCATTCATTTAAGCTCTTATCTTATTTGATATTTTGTCTAGTAATGCATTAAGATACTTGGTTTGTGATAAATCTATAAAATAATTAGATGCATTTAGATACTCTTTGATGATTATTTTTGATGAAACATTAGGTTTATATAAAAATTCGAAAATAGCACTTTTAATTATTATTATGAAAATCTTATCAAGTTTTTTAAGTTTAATATCATTTTCTAAATGAATTTGAATTTCATTATCGATGACTTCGTCTCGCTCAATTGTGCCCTTTACAACATCTTTTATAAATTTTTTAAATCTGTGTTTAGGAAACGTTAATTCCTCTTCTTTGTTAAAGAATTTTCCATATAATTTTTGAATTATAATTACTCTAGGATTGTTTTTTGGACTATATTGAGGCTGCATTTTTTTAATTATCGCCAATCAAAAGTTCAATTGCTGCATCTGCAGCTTCTTTACCTTTATTTTTATTTGATTTATCTGCTCGTTCAACTGCCTGGACTTTATTTAAGCAAGTTAAAATTCCGTTTCCTATTGGTTTTTTACTTTCAACTGATAATTTCATTATAGCGTCTATTGAAGATTTACTAATAAAATCAAAATGAGGTGTCTCTCCTTTGATAACGCATCCTAGCGCTATAAAAGCATCAAATTTTTTCACATTTTTTGATATCACATGAGGTATTTCAAAAACACCTGGCACATAAATAATATTTGTTTTAATTTTTTTTTTATGATTATTAATAGCTTCATTTGCTCCATCAATTAACATATTTATAATGTCTTCGTAATATTTCGATGCTACTATACAAATTTTTTTCATTTTAAAATTTCTTGTTTAGTAATTTTAATTCCAAAACCTTCTAAACCAATAACTTTTTTTGGCGATCTAGTAACTAATATCATATTTTTAACTCTTAAGGCTTTTATTATTTGGGCCCCAATACCGTAGTTTCTAATTAGTTTATCGGTGCCTATTTTATTTTTTTTATCAGATTTAAAGTCTCTTAAAGTAGAAGATACAGATTTTAAATTAGAGTCTCTTATAAAAACTAATATACAATTATTGTAATCTTTAAAATAATCCAATGTATTATTAAATGAATTAGGCAATCTTTTTCCTAGCAAATAACTTTCAACCAAATTAGAAGATATAACTCTAACTCGAGTATTTTTACTCGGACTAATTTTACCTTTTATTAATGCAAAATGTTCAGAACCATCTAACTGATTTTCAAAAATTTTAATCTGATATTTTTTATTCTTAATAATAATCTTATCTGTCTTCTTAAGTTTAACTAGTTTTTCATTCTTTAATCTATAAGAAATTAAATCTTCTATTTTTGCTATCGCCAATTTATGTTTATTTGCGAAATCAAAAAGCTCTTTGCCTTTTGTCATTACCCCTTTATCGTTCATTATTTCACATATAACAGCCGAAGGATTTTTTTTGGCTAGTTTTGAAATATCAACTGATGCTTCTGTGTGGCCTGCTCTTACTAAAACTCCACCATCTTTTGAGATGATTGGAAATATATGTCCTGGCGAAACTATATCCTTTTTTTTAACATTTGTTTTTATTGCTGTTCTAATTGTTAAAGACCTATCTTTAGCAGAAATACCAGTCGTGACACCTCTTTTGGCTTCTATTGAAATTGTAAAAGCTGTTTGGTTTCTTGATTTATTAATTGGAGACATGAGAGAAAGATTTAATTTTTTAGCTTGCTTGTTCGTTAACGCTAAACAAATTAATCCTCTTCCATATTTAGCCATAAAATTAATTTTTTTTGGAGAAACATTTGAAGCTGGTATCACTAAATCTCCTTCATTTTCTCTATTTTCATCATCTACAAGGATATACATTTCACCTTTTTTGGCTTTACGAATAATGTTTTCTACAGAGCTAAACTTTTTTGTTTTCATAAAATTTTTTTACATATTTTGAAAGAATATCTATTTCAATATTAACAATATCATTAACCTTTAAACTTGATAAATTAGTAAGTTTTAAGGTATGCGGAATGCACCAAATTTGAAAGTTATTACCTTTTATTTTTGATATTGTAAGCGATACACCATTTATAAGTATTGAAGCTTTAGGTATTAAATATTTTGAAAATTTATTTTCAATTTTAAATTCTAGTACAATTGATTTACCCACTTTTTTACTTTTTTTTAATAGAGAAGTACAATCAACATGGCCTTGGCATATATGACCTGAAATATCTTGACCATATTTTAAAGGCAGTTCAAGATTTATCTTTTGACCAATTTTGAGATACTTAAACTTTGATTTGTTAATACTTTCTTTGGATAGATAAAATTCTAATAAGTCTTTTCTTTTGGAAACCAATGTAAGGCAAACACCATCACATGCAATGGATGAACCAATATTTTTTTGGTCTAATTTAAGCTTGCTCTTTATAAATATTTTTGTCCCTGCATTTAATTTCGAAAATTTCGATACAGTTCCCTGTTGATATATAATTCCGTTAAACATTTTTTAAATAAATCTTGTAATTCTATTTTTATCAAAATACTGATTGATATTACTCTTAATTTTAAATTTTTTTGATAATTTATAAACAATTTTTTTAATGTTTAATTTACCAGATTGTCTCAATTTATTATCTGTTTTTATTAAATAAAATTCATTAAATAAATTTTTATCCAGCATTCTGTTTGTAAACTGATTTCCGCCCTCAACTAATAAAAAACGAATATTGTTTTGGTATAAAATCAACATAACTTTTTTTAAGTCAAATTCACCATTTTTTTGAAGTTTAATATTGATTAGTTTTGCTTTTTTACTCTTAAAAAACTTTATCTTTTTTTTATCACCTGAATTATATAAAATAATTATTTTATTATTCTTTGATTTGAAAATATTTGCATTTTTTTTTACTTTTAAATTTTTGTCTATAATAACTTTTATTGGTGAATAGTCATTTAAACCAGATAATCTACAATCCAAAAATGGATTGTCTTCGTTAATCGTCTTATAAGTAACTAATATAGCTTGATTTTTATATCTGAGATGATGAGAAAAAGATTGAGTATAGGTATTAGAAATATATTTTGATTTAGAACTTTTAATAAAAAAATCTTTTGAGCATGCTATTTTTCCCACTACATAAGGTTGTTTATATTTTCTTTGAAAAATATAAGGTTTATAAAATTCATTTATCTTAGGTACATTAATATTTTTAACTTTAATTTTTTTCAATTTCAAAATTTGTTTGGCTCTTTTTGAAGATCTTTCATCAATGTCATGAACACCAAAAACAAGCCTGGAAATCTTTTTATCTATTATAATGTTAGTGCAAGGCGGTGTTTTTCCATAATGACTACAAGGTTCTAAAGTTACATAAAGAGATGAGCCCTTGGTTATTTTTTTGTCAATTTTATTTAATAAACTAAACTCAGAATGAGGTGTTCCATTATAACCTGTGGAAGCTAACGAAATAACCTCATCATTTTTAACAAGAACACTTCCAACAGAAGGATTTGTCCCTGTTAAACCCTCCATATTTTTTGCTAAATTCAAAGCTAAATTTAAATAGAGCTTATCTTTTTTTGAAGACATCTATTTTGTCTACAAATTGTACAAAGTCTTTTTCTTCTCTAAAATTTCTATAAACAGATGCAAATCTTACATAAGCTACTGGGTCTAAATTTTTTAAACCATCCATAACCATTTTTCCAATTGCATTAGAAGAAATTTCATTTTGACCTATTTCTTCAAGGGCTCGAGAAATATTTGTTATAAATTTTTCAACTGTGTCAGTGTCAATGGGTCTTTTTTTTAAAGCGATATAAATTGACTTTGATAATTTATCTCTATCAAATGGAGACTTTCTTCCATTTTTTTTAACTACCATTAATTCTCTAAATTGAATTCTTTCAAAAGTGGTAAATCTTTCACCACAAATACATAATCTTCTACGTCTAATAGTTGTGCCGTCTTCAGTTGGACGTGAATCCACAACCGATGTTTCACCTTTTTTACAAATTGGACAAATCATTTACTATTTTAAGTTTTTATAAATCGGAAATTTAGAGCACAGTGAAATCACTTCTTCTCTTACTTCTGCTTCAACTTTCGAATTATCATCTGGATTTGCTGATAAACCTTTAATTGTTTTGGTTATTAGTTCACCTACTTTTTTAAATTCATCTAAGCCAAACCCTCTTGTAGTAGCAGCTTGTGTCCCTAATCTTATACCAGATGTTATCATTGGGCTTTCTGTATCATATGGAATTCCATTTTTATTACATGTTATGTTAGCTCTACATAAACTATCTGCTGCAATATTTCCTTTTACATTGAATGGCCTTAAGTCTACTAACATTAAATGTGTATCAGTTCCGCCTGAATATATTTTAAAACCATTATTTTTTAATGTCTCAGCTAAAATTTTTGCATTTGCCATTACATTTGAAATATAATTTCTAAATTCTGGTTTTAATGCTTCAAGGAACCCAACTGCTTTTGCAGCAATTATGTGCATCAAAGGTCCACCTTGATAACCTGGGAAAACTGCAGAATTAAATTTTTTAGACAAAGCTTCATTATTAGTTAGAATAATTCCACCACGTGCACTTCTAAAAACTTTATGAGTTGTTGAAGTAACAACATCAGCATACTCTACTGGATTTGGATAACCTTTACCTGCAACTAAACCAGAAAAGTGCGCCATATCTACCATAAAGTATGCACCTACTTTATCTGCGATCTCTCTAAATTTTTTAAAATCTATTTGTCTAGAATATGCACTTCCACCTGCAATTATAAGTTTTGGTTTATTCTCAACAGCAAGTTTCTCTATAGATTCATAATCTAATAATTCAGTTTTTTTATCTACATCATATGCAATAGCATTAAACCATTTTCCAGATACAGAAGCTTTTGATCCGTGAGTAAGGTGACCACCAGAATTTAAACTCATTCCCATTATAGTATCGCCAGGTTTTAGTAATGCTAAGAAGACTGCACCATTAGCTTGAGCTCCAGAGTGAGGTTGGCTGTTAGCAAATTTACAATTAAATAATTTTTTTAGTCTTTCGTTAGCTAAGTTTTCAGCTACATCAACATGATCGCATCCGTTATAATATCTTTTTCCTGGATAACCTTCAGCATACTTATTTGTTAATACAGATCCCTGAGCTTCTAGAAGAGCATTAGAAACAATATTCTCTGATGCAATTAGTTCAATATGTTGTTGTTGCCTAGCTAACTCATCATTAATAGCTTTATATATTTCCGGATCAGTATCTGATAAGTTTTTTTCAAAAAAGTTTTGATACTCTATATTTGTATATTTACCTTCACTAGACATAATTTATTTTATTTTTTTAACTCTTCTCAAGTGTCTACCACTTTCGAATCTAGTTTTCAAAAAAATATTAACACAATTTAAAGCTAATTTTGCGCTAATAAGTCTCGATCCTAAAGCGATTATATTGGCATCATTATGTAATCTCGATAATTTAGTATTTTCGATGCTATAACACAATGCGGCCCTTATATTTTTAACCTTGTTTGCGACTATTGACATTCCAACACCTGAGCCACAAACCAAAATCCCACGATTTTTTTTACTTTTTGAAACACTTTTTGCTAATTTTTTTGCAAAATCTGGATAATCTACAGAATTATCATTACTAGGTCCTAAATCGAAAATTTTTAATTTTTTCTTTTTTAATGAATATTTTATTTTTTCTTTTAGTTTAAATCCAGCGTGGTCTGAAGATATATAAATTTTATTCAAATTAATTAAATTTGTAATCAAGTACACAAGCAACAAGATGAATTCTATTTTCTTCACCCCCATTAAATGCATTGTGATATTTTCTATTATTTGTAATCCAAACTGACCCATCGGCTGGCATATGTTTAGCTACATTGTCAATTACCATTATGCATCCAGGGTTTGTTATAATTGGTATGTGAAGTCTAGGCTCTGGATCACGATGCCAACTTAAAGTTGATCTTGGTTCCTTCAACAATAATCTAACTCGACCTAATTTATATTTTTTTGATAATTCTTCATAAACTGTTTTAAAGTAAGTATCTTTATATTCATCTATAAACTGTGTATACTTCCCCTCATCAATCATTTTATCCCTTAAAACTTCTTTTCCATCGCCGCTAGGTTTTGTCCAAAATACTCCACGAACATTGTTTCCTTTAATTGATTCTGGATCCCCTGGTATCTGATTTAATGAAATTCCTGCAAAGTGTGGTATTCCAAGGCTTGTGTCAAAACCTTTTAAGTTTAAAACTTTTGTGCAAGCTTCTCGAAGTTTAGTAATATCAAATTTGATATCTTGTTTTTGGAAATCGTTAAATGATAGTGACATTTTATAACTTTTTTATTAATAGCTTATAAACTAATTTTATATATATTACTATTGTCGCATTAAAAAACATTGAGAATGATTATCACTGGTAAATACCCCAAATTGAGAATGAGAAGATCAAGGAAAACTGATTGGATGAGAAGATTGGTTAGAGAAAACACTCTTTCTAGTAATGATTTCATATTACCAATTTTTGTAACAGAGGGAAAAAATAAAAAGATTCCAATTAAAACTATGCCTGAAGTTAACAGATATAGTGTAGATAAACTTAGCCAAATTGTTGATAGAGCTCTAAAACTAAAAATTCCAATGGTAGCAATTTTTCCTCAAACAAATATTGGTTTAAAAGACTCTTATGGTAGTGAAGCTTTAAATGAAAATAACTTAGTTTGTAATGCTATTAGAAAAATTAAAGATAAATACAAAAATGAAATCGGGATAATGACTGATGTTGCTTTAGATCCTTACACATCGCATGGACATGATGGTATTTTAAGGGATAAAAAAATTCTTAATGATGAAACAATAGAAATATTAATTCAACAATCTCTGTTACAAGCTCAAATGGGTAGCGATGTTATAGCACCATCAGATATGATGGATGGGCGTATTGGTGAAATTAGACAAGAGCTTGATAATAATTCACTTAAGGAGATTAAAATATTATCTTATGCTGTAAAATACGCATCTTCGTTTTATGGTCCCTTTAGAGATGCAGTTGGATCTAAAAAATCTTTAAAAGGTGACAAGAAAACATATCAGATGGACTTCAGTAATTCTGAAGAAGCTTTAAGAGAAGTAGCATTAGATATTAAAGAAGGAGCAGATCTTGTGATGGTGAAACCTGGTCTTCCCTACCTCGATATAATTAAAAAAGTGAAAGAAAATTTTAAAATACCAGTTTTGGCTTATCAGGTTTCAGGTGAATATAGTTTGTTAATGAATGGTATTAACAAGGGATTAATAAATGAAAACTCTATTTATGAAACACTTATGTCATTTAAAAGAGCTGGTGCTAATGCAATTATTTCATATTTTGCAGATAGAATAGACAAAATTATTAAAAATTAAGATTTAAAATCGTCTATGAATTTTTTTCTTTGATGAGGAAAATTAATACTGTTAGGTAGAAAAAGATTTGTTTGTAAATACTCACTTATAAGATTCAAACCGTCTATAATATCTTGATTATTTACATTATCTCCTCTTTTGGAAATAAGAAAATTAGGAACTTTAATTTTTTTTAGATTTGTAGTAATAAAAAATTCATCCTTTCCATTGGACTCTTTTTTTGCATATTTCTTTACATTTAAGTCAAAACCAATCAATCTTAGAAAATCAAGTTCCCAAAAAATATAATTAATATACCAATCTTCTTTTTCTAAAATTGAAAACAACTTATGAACCAGCTCATAAATTGATATATTCTCTTGATTTTCCACAGTTAGTAATTTTACTAAATTTAATGCTGCATTAATGCAATACATAGATCTTTTTTCTGTGAAAAATATTGGAGTGTTTACTTTTAAAATTTCAACTTGAAAATAACCAAAACTATCATCAGTTTTTGAATTATAATTTAAATGAAGTTCATTACCAATTTGTAAATAATTTTTGATTTTTTTTGATGATGCTCCAAAAATAATACCTGAGCATTTACCGTGATTTTTAGTATAAAAATTAACAATAGTTGAATTTTCTTGAAATTTATTCTTTGACAACAAAATACCTGTATCTGTCCAATTCATTTTTTAAAAGTATCCAATAATTTTAAAGCAGCTTTCTGTTCGGCTTCTTTTTTAGAATTACCAATTCCCAAATATTTTTTTGAATTTTTTATTTTGACTGAAACTTTTATAACAGGTTTATGTCTTGGCCCTTTGTTTTCTATTACATTATAAACTGGGAGAGTTTTATACAATTTAAGAGAATATTCTTGAAGCATTGTTTTTGGATCTCTATAAATTGTTAATTTTTCATTTAGAAATCTTTTCCAGTAATTTAAAATGAATTTTTCAGTTACTTCTAATCCTTGATCTAAATACAAGGCACCAACTATTGATTCAACTGTATCTGCTAAAATTTTATTCTCTATTTTTAAATTTTCTTTGTTGTCTCCTACTAAAACATAATCCTTTAAAGATAAATAATTAGAAATTTCAACACATCTTTTCCTATTAACTAATGATGCCAATTTTTTATCAAGATCTCCTTCTTTATCATTTGGAAATAATTTATATAAATTTTTTGATATAACTAATCCTAATACTCTATCACCTAAAAATTCTAATTTTTCATTGTTATTAAGTGGATTATTACTTTTATGTGTTAGGCTTTGTAGTAGGAGATTTTGATTTTTAAATTTAACACCTATTATTTTTTCAAAAGAACTTATATTTTTTTTCATTATTTAATTTTTTTAAAGAATCTGTCTAATCTAAAACTTTTATTCCATTTCCAAATTTCAATAAATCTTCCTATTTTTTTGTCTGTTGAAAAAAAAATAAATCTAGCCTTACCAACAATATTATCGCGGTGTACATAGCCAACACTTGTTAAAAATCGGCTATCCTTTGAACAATCTCTATTGTCTCCTAAAAAAAAATAATGATTATCAGGTACAACAAATTCATCTGAATTTTGATACGATCCAAAATTATTATAAGCAGTTAAATATTTTTTATTTTCTATTTTTTCTTCAAAAAGATTTGTTTCTAAAACTTCACCACCACAATATATTTCATTTTCTAACTTCACTTTAGATTTAAGAATTTCAACATCGTTAAGATATAGATTACCGTCTATAAATTGAATCTTGTCTCCTGGTCCACCTATAAGTCTTTTAATATAATCGGTTCTGTTATCCGCAGGAGTTTTGAATACAATAATGTCCCCTCTTTCTGGTTCATCAAAAAAAATACGTTTTTTAATGGGGCCTAAACTAAAAGGAAACGAATGCTTGCTATATCCATAAGTATATTTAGTTACAAAAATTCTATCTCCTACCAACAAAGTAGGCTCCATTGATGATGACGGTATATAAAAAGGTTGAATGAATAAAGACCTAATTACAATAGCAATTACTAAAGCATAAAAAATAGTTTTGATATTATCTATAATTTTTTGTTTCATTTAATCTTTTGAGTTATAACGTATGCAACTGAATATTCTCTTTCATCTGATAATGACAGAAAAATTTTAACTTTTTTCAATTTAAGTTTTCTTTTTAATATATCTTTTAACTTATTGCTTAAAGTAAGGTGAGGTTTGCCACTTCTTTTTTTTGATACATTTATATCTTTAAAATTAATATTATGAGCAAAACCAGTACCAAGAGATTTTACGAAAGCTTCCTTAGCAGCGAATCTTTTTGAAAAAAACAAAACTTTCTGATTAATTTTTTTTGAATCTTTAATTTCACTAGATGTGAATATTCTATTAATAAATTTTTTGTTTTTAATAAGTTTTTTTATACGACTATTTTTAACAATGTCTGTTCCTACACCAAAAATATTTAAAGTCATCTCACGATCTTTTTGAATTCTTTAATAATACTGGGCATACCAGACTCTAAACTTTCACCTATGATAAAGTGACCAATATTAAATTCTTTTATGTATGGAATTTTTCTCAAAATTTTTGTTGTTTTGTAATCTAAGCCGTGTCCTGCATGTACTTCAATGTCATAATCAAATGCTAATTTACTTGCATCTTTAATTCTCTTTAATTCATTTGAAAATTTAGCACCTTTTTTTACTAAAATTGATATTTTTCCTGTGTGCAGTTCAACGCATTTCGTTCCTATTTTTTTTGAGATTTCAATATTTTGTTTTGAAGGGTCTATAAATAAACTTGTTCTAATTTTAGCTTTATTAAGTTTAGATATAATTTTTTTTAAATTATGAAAATTTTTTTTTAAATCTATTCCCCCTTCTGTGGTAATTTCTTTTCTTTTTTCTGGTACTATACAAACATAGTTAGGCATGTTTCTAAGAGCAATTTTTAACATCTTGTTATTACATGCCATCTCTAAGTTTATTTTAATTTTTTTTTTACAAAGTTTTTTTAAATCTAAATCTTTAATATGTCTTCTGTCTTCTCTAAGATGAACTGTTATAGAGTCAGCTCCAGAATTTACCGCAATATCTGCAAACTTTAAAATATTTGGATGATTTTCTCCTCTAGCATTTCTTAATGTAGCCACATGATCAATGTTAACACCGAGTTTAGACATTATCTTAGATATCTACTTCCTGGTTTTGTAATTTGAATATTCTTCAAATGAGTTGGTAATTTATTTCTCTTATAAACAGGAATATCTAATTTTACTTGAGATATAATTTTTTTGGACATTTTTAATTTTTTCGACCTGTCTATTAAGCAAGCAACTCCAACAAACTTTCCACCAAAATTTTTTATGAGTCTTACACACTCCAATGAAGATTTTCCTGTAGTGATTACGTCCTCTACTATTAATACTTTTGCTTTTTTTTTAATATTAAAACCTCTTCTAAGTTTAAATTTTTTATCTACTCTTTCACAAAAAATAGTCTCTTTTTTTAACAATCTTCCTATCTCATAACCAATAATTACACCTCCCATTGCTGGAGATAGAATAACATCAAAACTTTTAATATTTCTTTTAATTTTTGTTGCTAAGGAACTTATAAATTTTTTAGCTTGAGTTGGTTTGCTTAAAAGCTTGGCGCATTGAACATATTGGGGTGAATGTAGACCAGATGAAAGTACGAAGTGTCCTTCTAAAAGAGCGTCAGTTTTTCTTAAAACTGCCAAAGAATTTTTTAAAGAAAGCATATTTTTTGTTTTTGTGTCTAATAATTTTAAATTTATACTCTCTTTGTTTTAACTCACTTATTAATTTTGTAAAGTTTTTGAGATCAGAAATAATTAAATTAAATCTAAAATTAATGGAGGTTTTAGTTTTTTCTACCATTTCAACACTAGAAATGTTTACATGATTTTCTCCGATCATAGTAGTCACTGTTCCGAGAACACCTGGTTTATCAGGTAACGAGATCCAAAGAGTAGTATTATATATTTTGTCAGTTGATTTAGAATTTTCTCTATATTGCCAATATCTCCTAATTGCGGCTCTCGCTTTACCTGTTTTAGCTGAACTTAACCAATGTAAGGATGGTGACTCTTTCTTTGATGTTATAATCTTAACCACATCACCATTTCTTAGGATACTTTGTAAATGACTGTCTTTACCATTTATTTCTGATCCAATAGCAGTATCTCCAACTTGTGTATGTACAGCATACGCAAAATCTATTGGGGTAGCATCTTTTGGAAGTTTGATCACAGATCCCTTTGGTGTAAAGCAAAATACATTTTCTTGAAACATCTGAAGTTTAGTATATTCATAAAAGTCCTCTGGATTTTCATTTCTTTCAATTATTTCAACTAGATCTTTCAACCAATCGTATTCTTTCCAAGTTAAAGAATTAAATTTTTCAGAAGATTTATATTTCCAATGAGAAGCAATTCCTCTTTGAGCGTATTCGTGCATCTGCATTGTTCTTAATTGAATTTCAATAGGTCGTTTGTTTGGACCAATTATAGCGGTATGTAATGATTGATATTTGTTTATTTTAGGAGATGAAATATAATCTTTAAATCTTCCCGGTATACAATTCCACTTTTTGTGGAATATACCTAAAGTCTTATAGCAATCTGATACATCGTCAACAATTACCCTAAATCCGATTATATCTGTGATTTGCTCTAGCGAAGTTCTTTTTTTTTGAATTTTTCTCCAAATAGAAAAAGGTGTTTTCTCTCTACCAAATATTTTAACATTTAATCCTTCTGCTTTTAAAATTTTTTGAAACTCCTCAGAAATCATATTAAAATTTGAAATATTATTTTCTTTTATTTCATCAAGTCTTTTCTTAACGAGATGTCTTGCCTCAGGATTTAAAATTTCAAAAGAAAGATCTTCCAACTCATCTCTAATTCTATTCATGCCCATTCTGTCTGCTAATGGAGCATATATTTCCATCGTTTCTTTAGCTTTTCTAATTTGTTTTTCTTTTAGTTTTACAAATTTAATTGTTCTCATGTTATGAAGTCTGTCAGCTAATTTTACAAGAAGAACCCTTATATCTTTGGAGGTTGCTATGATTAATTTTCTAAAATTTTCAGCTTTAGAGTCTTGAGCTGCTTGATTTTCAAATGCAGAGATTTTTGTTACCCCTTCCACTAAATCAGCAACTTCTTGACCGAATTCTTCTTTGATTGTTTTATAAGTAGCTCTCGTATCCTCAATCGTATCGTGTAATAATCCTGTTGCAATAGTTGCGCTATCAAGTTTTAAATCCGAGAGAATATTTGCTACAGCTATTGGATGGATGATGTATGGCACACCTTCATCCCTTTTTTGTTTTTTGTGAGCCTCAAGAGCAAAATTATAAGCTTTAGTTAAAGTTGTAGGGTTTAAAAACTTATTATATTCTCTTACCTTATTTATTAATTCTTCAGATTTAAGCATATTTAATTATATCATTACTTTGATAAATCTTTATATCACTAATTGATTTGGAGTTTAATTTTTTTATTAAAATATCTATTTTTTGCTTATTTTTTGGATGTACCCAGTTTTTTTTAATTTCATATAATGGAATTAAAGTAAAATTTCTTTGATGCATTCTTGGGTGTGGGGTAATAATTTTTTGTCCTTTATGAATTATGCTTTTACAAGTATTGTTGAAATCAATAATATCAATATCGCAAGTTCGTGGTGCGTTTTTTATACTTTTTTTTCTTCCTAACAATGTTTCTATTTTTTTTATTTTTTCAAACAAATCGATAATTGTTAAATTTGTTTTACATTCAATAATAAGATTTAGAAATTTTGGATTCGACTGGTTTGGCCACGATGGTGTTTCATAAAGTTTTGAGACTCTAAGAAAATAACAAAAATGTGATAAATAAAACTTTGTTTTTTCAATATTATCAGCTCTGTTTCCCAAATTTGAACCTAGTGCCAGTATGATTGTGTTATGACGATCTTCTAAAATATCTTTCTTTATCACGGTTCCAGTCCCTTGTTTTTTTTGTTTGCCGTTTATCAAATCGTTTTTTACCTTTTGCGACGGCAATTTCCAATTTTGCCCTCCCTTTTTTAAAATACATTTTAAGAGGAATAAGTGACAATCCATCTCTATTAACTTTACCAATTAATTTTTTTATCTCTCTTTTATTTAACAACAGCTTTCTCTCTTCTCTAGGGTTATGGTTAGTAAAACTTGCCTCTTTATAAATTGGTATGTGTGAATTTACTAAAAAAAACTCACCATCTTTTTCAATAGCATAAGACTCTGCTATATTTACTTTTCCTGCTCTTACAGACTTAATCTCAGATCCTTTTAATACAATTCCTGCCTCTAAGATTTCTTGGAAAAAAAAATCAAAGGATGCTTTTCTATTTAAACAAATTATTTTGTGTCCAGGTTCTTTTTTTAACATGCTACAATAATTTTGCAGTCAATAATGCTTCTTTTACTTTTTCCTTAGTAGACTCTTGTATTTTTACCAATGGCAGTCTAACATCATCACTGCATAGACCTAATAGTTTAGCTGCATATTTTGCAGGTGCTGGATTACTTTCAATAAATAGAGCTTTATGAAGTGGTTGAAGCAAAGCATCAATTCTTTCAGCCTCTTTAATTTCATTATCAGAATTTGATTTTGAAAATTTTTGAAAATCGGAACATAACTTGGGTGCTATATTTGCTGTCACAGAAATTATGCCAATCCCTCCCCTTTTATTAAATTCAAAAGCAAGGCCGTCTTCGCCTGTTAACTGAATAAAGTCTGGTCCTAATTTTTTTAAAGTTTGATCAAGTCTATTTAGGTCTCCTGTCGCATCTTTTACACCAGCAATATTCTTAAGTTCATAAAGTCTTGCCATTGTATCAACTGACATATCAATAACGCAGCGACTTGGAATGTTATAAATAATAATTGGCAAGCTTGTATTATCATTAATTGATTTATAGTGTTGATATAAACCTTCTTGAGTTGGTTTGTTATAATATGGAGTTACTACTAATACACCATCTGCTCCTGCCTTCTCTGCGTGCTTTGTTAATGCAACAGCTTCTGTCGTAGAATTTGACCCAGTGCCCGCAATGACAGGAATTTTGCCTTTTGCTTCTTTAATACAAAGCTCAATGACTTTTTCATGTTCTTCATGGCTTAATGTGGGCGATTCACCCGTTGTTCCAGCAGGAACTAAACCGTTTGTGCCATTTTCAATATGAAAATTTATTAATTTGATATAACAATCTTCATCTAATTTATTATTTTTAAATGGAGTTAATAATGCAACATTTGATCCTTTAAACATATAACTTTATAACATAGATTATCGATTCATTTACAAAAATATGATCTTTTTTAAAATATTTATCAAATTTATTTTAATCTATCTCTTAATTTTGGGCTCATATTCATTTTCAAATGAGTTAATCATTCCTCCAAAAAAACCAGCATTATCAGCAGAAGTTAAAAAAAAAATTATATCAAAAAAGAATATTATACCCCCAATAAAGCCTACTGCTAAAAAAGAGAAAGAGGTTAAGGAAGAAAAAAAAGAAAAAGTTGAAAAAGCAGGAGCTGATAAGGGTTTTCAAAATATAGGGATTTTACTACCTAAAAAGAAACCAACAATAATTGTTAAAAAGACAGAGCCAAAAAAGGAAAAAGCTAAGAAATCAAAATACTATAGTAAAAAAGACGTAAAAATAGCTCAACAATCTTTAGATTTAATTAAAAGAAAAAAATGGCAAAGTGCAATCAAAATTGCTTCTCGTGCAAAAGATAAGTCAATTTATGATTTCACATTGTGGAGATACTTATTAGAAAGAAACAATAATGCAGATTATTCTGACTATAGTTCATTTTTAAAAAGAAATGAAACTTATCCTCGTCGTGGTAGAATTGAATATCTATCTGAAAAGAAATTATCAGTTAAAAAAATTGGTCACAAAAAAATAATAGATTTATTCGAAGATAATAAACCATTAAGTGGATACGGAGAGATAGTTTTGGGGGAAAGCTTATTACAAGATGGGCAAAATGTAGACGGTATAAAATTGATAAAAAAGGGATGGATTACTGCCGATTTATCTAAAGCAGAACTTAGACCTACATACAAAAGAATAAAAAAATATTTATCATCAGAAGACCATATAAGAAGAGCTGATTACCTAGCTTGGGAAAATAAATATTGGGATTTGAAAAGAATGTTAAAATACTTACCAAAAGAGTATCAACTCCTTTATAACGCAAGACAACTACTCATGAGTAAATCATATGGTGTAGACAATGCAATTTCAAAAGTGCCTGAGAGTCTCAGAAATGACCCGGGTCTTAACTATGATAGATTAAAATGGAGAAGAAAAAGAGGTCGAGTAGATAGCTCTTTAGAAATTTTGTTAAACATCAAAAATACTAAGAGTTATATGGTAAGACCAGATAAATGGTGGGTAGAAAGATCAATAATTGGAAGATCATTAATTTATAAAAAGAAATATCAAACAGCTTATAAAATAGTTAATAACCACTCTTTAGAAGAAGGAACGCCAGAATATGCAGAAGCAGAGTGGTTTAGTGGATGGATTGCTTTAAGTTTCCTAAATGATCCAATTTTAGCAAGAGAACACTTTAAATCTTTTTATCAAAATGTTGGTTATCCAATTAGTTTATCTAGAGGAGCTTTTTGGTTGGGAAGAACATATGAAAAACTCGGTGACCCAGTAACAGCTGACAAATATTATGGTGAGGCATTAAAATTTCCAACTACATACTATGGACAACTTGCTCATATGAAAATTAAACCGGACGAAACATTTTCTTTAAAAGAAACTATGAAACCGAATGAAAAGTACAAAAAAGAATTTAAGAATAAGAAATTATATAAACTTGTTTATTTACTTTATGAAATTGAAAGAGATAAGTATACGAAACATATTTTACGTCATTTAGCGCTTGATAATATAGAACAAGGAAGTGAAGTTTTAGCTGCAGAACTTGCAACTGAAATTTCAAGATATGATTTTGCAATTCAAATTTCTAAATTAGCGTCCTATGAAAAAAGATTTCACAATCAATTTAATTATCCTGTCATAAGTACTCCAACCATGGTTGGGGGAAGAAAAATTCCTAACCCTGCTTTAATACTTGCGGTTATAAGACAAGAGAGTGAATTTGATAGTAAAGCAAATAGTTACGCTGGGGCAAGAGGTATGATGCAGCTAATGACTTACACAGCTAAGCTAGTTGCAAAACAAGCTAAGCTACCATATTCAAAATCAAGATTAACTTCAGATCCCGAGTATAATATTAATTTAGGGTCACATTACTTGGCTGGACTAATTTTGGAATATGATGGGGCTTACCCTTTTGCTATTGCCGCCTATAACGCAGGTCCAAAAAGGGTTAGATATTGGAAAAAAATAAATAAAAATCCTCAAAAGGATCAAGTAGATTATGTAGATTGGATAGAGCTTATTAAGTTTAAAGAAACAAGAAATTATGTTCAAAGAGTTTTAGAAAATTATAACGTTTATCGATACGTGCTAGAGCAAAAACCTATCAAAATGAAAGATTTTTTTGCTAATTACCCACTATACTAATTTCTGAAATATGGCGGAAGGAGAGGGATTCGAACCCTCGGTACACCTTTTCAAGCGTACGGCGGTTTAGCAAACCGCTGGTTTAAACCAGCTCACCCATCCTTCCTTATATACTGTGTAACTTGAAATCATTGAATATTCAATATTTATCAAGTAATTTCTCAAAAAATGAAAAATAAATATTCTATATTTTCTTTAATAAAGAATGCTTTCAGCAACCATGAAAATTGGCAAAGAGCATGGAGAGATCCTGAGCCTAAAAAAGAGTATGATGCTGTAATTGTTGGCGGTGGCGGTCACGGTTTAGCTACTGCATATTATTTAGCGAAAAAACATAATTTAACAAACATTGCTGTCGTTGAAAAAGGTTGGATTGGTGGAGGTAACACTGGAAGAAATACTACAATTATTAGATCAAATTATTTATGGGACGCAAGCGCAGGTTTATATGATCACGCATTAAAGATTTGGGAAGGTTTGTCTCAAGAACTTAATTACAATGTAATGTTCAGTCAAAGGGGAGTTATGAATCTGGCTCATAATTTACAAGATGTAAGAGATTTAAAAAGAAGAACACACGCAAATAGATTAAATGGTATTGATGCTGTGTGGTTGGAAACAGATGAAGTAAAAAAGTTTTGTCCGATAATAAATACATCGCAGGATATTAGGTATCCAGTCTTAGGTGGAACTTTACAAAAAAGAGCTGGTACAGCTAGACATGATGCTGTTGCTTGGGGTTATGCAAGAGGCGCTGACGAAATGGGAGTTGATATAATTCAAAATTGCGAAGTTAAAGGCATTAAAAGAAATGGAGATACAGTTGAAGGTCTAGAAACAACAAAAGGATTTATTAAAACTAAAAAGATTGGTGTTGTTGCTGCAGGACATTCAAGCGTAATAGCAAATATGGCGGGACTTAAGTTACCACTCGAAAGTAAACCTTTACAAGCGCTTGTATCAGAACCAGTAAAACCAATAATCGATACTGTTGTAATGTCAAATGCTGTTCATGCTTATGTGAGCCAATCAGATAAAGGTGAGTTAGTTATTGGTGCGGGAACTGATTCTTATGTTTCTTACACTCAAAAGGGAAGCTTTAATATTGTAGAGGAAACACTTAAAGCTATATTAGAATTATATCCAATTTTTAGTAGAATGAAGATGTTAAGACAATGGGGTGGAATTGTTGACATTTGTCCAGATGCAAGCCCGATAATTAGCAAAACATCAATCAAAGGTCTTTATTTTAATTGTGGTTGGGGAACTGGTGGATTTAAAGCAACACCTGGTTCGGGCGATTTATTTGCTCATACAATCGCTAATGATGAACCTCATAAATTAAATGCTGCATTTAACATTAATAGATTTGTAAGTGGTGATCTAGTAGATGAACATGGAGCAGCAGCTGTTGCCCACTAATGTTTTTAATTAATTGTCCATATTGTGGTGAAAGAGATCAATCAGAATTTGTTTCTGGTGGTGAAGCTCATATAGCAAGACCTAAACAACCTACCGAATTAAATGATGATCAATGGGCAGAATATTTATTTATGAGAAAAAATATTAAAGGTATCCAATTTGAAAGATGGAATCATGCACATGGATGTAGAAAATGGTTTAATGTAGCTCGTGACACCTCAAATGATAAAATAGAAAAAATATACAAAATGGGTGAACAACCCCCAAAAATATAATGTCCAAAAATCTAAGAATAAATAATAAACAATTTGTAGACGAAACTAGAAAACTATCTTTTATTTTTAATGGAAAAAAATTATACGGATATAAAGGCGATACACTAGCATCTGCCCTACTTTCAAACGATATTCATCTTGTGGGAAGAAGTTTTAAGTACCATAGACCAAGAGGAATAATGACTTCTGGTTCTGAGGAACCAAATGCAATTCTTCAAATAGGAAATGATGATGCTTTAACTGATCCTAATGTACGAGCTACTGAAATCGAATTATATGATGGTTTAATTTGTAACAGTCAGAATTGTTGGCCAAGTGTAAAATTTGATATAGGTGGAATAAATAACTTTTTATCACCTCTCCTTCCTGCAGGCTTTTATTATAAAACATTTATGTGGCCAGCAAGTTTTTGGGAGAAGTACGAATACTTTATTCGTAAATCTGCTGGCTTAGGAAAATCCCCAACGAAACAAGATCCAGATATGTACGACCATAGATATATGCACTGTGATATCTTAATAGTTGGAGGTGGCGTTTCTGGTTTAATAGCGGCTAAAATAGCTTCTGATGATAATAAAAAAGTTTTATTGTTAGAAGACAAAGAATTATTAGGAGGTTCATTAATTTATGATGACAATGATATCTCTAAAATTGATAATCAAAAAAGTAGTGAATGGTTAAAAAAACTCATTGAAAACATTAAAAATGATAAAAATATCATTATCAAAACAAGAACAAGTCTTGCTGCTTATCATAATTACAACTTTTTACTAGCAAGACAAAATTTAACTGATCATTTAAGTGTTAATGACCGTAATAATAAAATTAGACAAAGGCTTTACAAAATAAGAGCAAAAAAAGTAATTATCTCCACTGGCGCTATAGAAAGACCTCAAGTTTTTCATAACAACGATAGACCAGGTATAATGTTAGCATCTGCTGTAAAAAAATACATAGACTATTATGGTGTAAGATGTGGTTTAGAAAATGTTATATTTACTAATAATGACAGTGCTTATGAAACAGCCTTATCATTACATAAATCAGGCACAAAATTAAATGCAATAATAGACATTAGAGATAATTCATCTTCAGAAATAGTAAATAAAGTTAAAAGTCTAGGGATACAAATTTATTGGAACCATACAGTAGTAAACACTAAAGGTTATAAAAGAATTAACAAAATAATAATAATGAAGCTAAATGATAAAGGCAATGATGTTATCGGAAAAAAGATTGAATTAAATTGTGATTGCTTAGCAATTTCTGGTGGCTGGACCCCGATGGTTCATTTATTTACTCAATCAGGTGGTAAACTTAGGTTTGATAACAAAGATAATATTTTTGTTCCAGATAAAACAAATTTAGATCAATTAAGTATTGGTTCTGCTAAAGGAGATTTTGAATTAGATGATGTTTTAAAAAATTCAATAAAGGATACCAAAAAGTTTTTAAATATCGAAAATTCTAATTTTGATAAAATTGATGTTAAATGTTCTAAAGAAAAAGAGAAAAAAAATATATGGTTGCTTCCATCAGATAGGCCATTAAGTAAAACAAAACCATTTTTAGATTATCAAAATGATAGTACCGCAAAAGATATAAAATTAGCTTTAAGAGAAGGTTTCAAATCAATTGAGCACGTAAAAAGATATACAACAACTGGAATGGGTACAGATCAAGGTAAACTTGCTAATATGCATGCCTTGGGTATAGTTGCAGATACAACTAACACTAATATGGGTGATCTAGGAACAACAACGTTCAGACCTCCATATACACCACTTACTTTTGGAACCATAGTAGGTAGAAACGTTGGGCAATTTTTTGATATTTTTAGAAAAACACCTATGCATGAGTGGCACGTTGAAAATAATGCAAAGTTTGAAAATGTCGGACAATGGAAACGGGCTTGGTATTATCCAAAAGATGGTGAAACAATGCACGATGCCGTACAAAGAGAAAGTAAAGCTGCAAGAGAATCTAGTGGAATATTAGATGCTTCGACACTCGGAAAAATCGATATTCAAGGTACAGATGCAAATGAGTTTCTTAATAGGGTTTACACAAATGCTTGGTCAAAATTACAAATCGGAAAATGTAGATATGGTTTGATGCTTAATGAAGATGGTATGGTTTACGATGACGGAGTAACAACAAGACTTAGTGAAAATCACTATTTAATGACAACAACAACTGGTGGTGCAGCAAATGTAATGTCTAAACTTGAGGATTATTTGCAAACTGAATGGCCGGAATTAGATGTATTTCTTACTTCAGTTACGGATCATTATGCTACAGCAAGTGTATGCGGTCCAAATGCAAAAAAAATTATTAATAAAATTTTTAAAGATTTAGATTTATCTGATGAAAGTTTCCCACATATGTCATTTAAAGAGGTAAAGCTTGGTGAAATTAATTGTAGAGTTATGCGTATAAGTTTTACAGGTGAACTAAGTTATGAAATTAATGTTGAAGCATCCTACGGTAAATATATTTGGGAAAAATGTATTGAAGCTGGAAAAGAATTTAACATTACTCCTTATGGAACTGAAACTATGCATCTTTTAAGGGCTGAAAAAGGATTTATAATTGTTGGTCAAGATACTGATGGAACGATGACACCAGTAGATCTTCAAATGGACTGGATAATTAGTAAAAAAAAATACGACTTTATCGGTAAACGATCTCTATACAGAAGCGATACTATTAGAGAAGACAGAAAACAATTAGTCGGACTTTTAACTGATGACCCTAATGAAATTTTAGAGGAAGGTGCTCAAATAGTTAAAGACGAAAATAAAAAGCCTGTCGATATGCTTGGACATGTAACTTCAAGTTATTTCAGTCCAACTTTAAAAAAATCCATTGCTTTAGCAGTTTTAAAAGAAGGTAAGCAACTTAAAGGACAAAAACTCTTGGTTCCAATGATAGATAAAACAATTAAAGTAACTGTATCAGATACAATCTTCTTAGATAAAGAAAATGAGAGAATAAATGGATAACATTAATACAGCTATAAAAGACAAAAGAGAATATTCAGACTTAAATTTGAAAGAGGTAGAACCAATTACTAAAATTAACCTACGAGGAAAAAAAAGAGAGTTCTTTACAAAAGTTGGCCAAGTACTCTCTGTTATTTTACCAACGGAAAGTAATACTTCTACAAGTAACCAAGAGTTAAGCGCTTTATGGCTAAGTCCAGATGAATGGATGGTTTATACAAATAATAAAAATAAAGAAATTTTTGATAGAGTTTTTAAAGAAATTTCATCACTTAACTATGGAGCTGTCACAAATGTAAGTGACCAATGGGTGTGTATTAATATTTCTGGAGATAAATTATACGAATTGCTCTCAATGAGTTGTCCATTTGATTTCTCAAAATTCAAAAACACTAAAGGATCCACAACCCAAACTATAATTAATCATATTGATGTAATTATTCATAATCTGGGTGATAACAATATAAATTTATTTGTAAGACGATCGTTTTCTAACCATTTATGGGATTGGCTCAATGATGGGGCTAATCTATTGTAAAATTTAACTGCGTCAAGGTTAGCATAGAAAAATATCATAAATTACCTTATTAAATTCTTATGAAAAAAATTATCATATTATTATTTACTTTATTATTCTCATTTTCGGCGAACGCTTCTTCTTTAGACAAAATCCTTTCAAACGGAGAGTTAAGAGTTGGAACTACTGGAGACTGGGATCCAATGACTATAAAAGATCCGTCTACAAATACTTACAAAGGTTTTGACATTGACGTCATGAACGAACTTGCAAAAGACATGGGTGTAAAAATTAAGTTTGTTCCTGCTGAATGGAAAACTATAGTTTCTGGAATAACTTCAGACAGATATGATATTTCAACAAGTGTAACAAAAACTCCTAAAAGAGCAGAAGTAGCAGGTTTCACAGAGACCTACTACAAATATGGAACTGTTCCATTGGTTTTAAAGAAAAATTTAAGTAAGTTTTCAACTTGGGATTCTTTAAACAATAAAGATGTTACAATCGCAACAACGCTTGGAACCTCACAAGAGGAAAAAGCTAAAGAATTTTTTCCTAAATCCAAATTAAATTCAGTAGAGGCACCTGCAAGAGATTTCCAGGAAGTGCTAGCAGGAAGAGCTGATGGTAATATTACTAGTTCAACTGAAGCCAACAAATTAGTTATAAAATATCCACAATTAGCAATTGTTCCAGATGGTGAAAAAAATCCTGCCTTCCTAGCAATGATGGTTGGTAAAAATGATGATAAGTGGAGAAAGTACGTTAACGATTGGATTAGTAAGAAAAAGAAATCTGGTTTCTTTAAAGAACTTCTAGCGAAATACAATCTTAAAAGCTTATAATAAATTAGCTATTAATAATTAATTCTTTATAAATATAAGTGTGAAAAACTTATTTTTACTATTTTCATTATTATTCTTATTATCATGCGGAAAGCAAGAATTAGATTGGTTAATATTATCTCCCAACAATGTTAACGGTTTAACAAATCTAAAATTTTTATTAAGTGGATTTACAACAACTATCTTTATATCTATCGTATCAATATCTCTATCGATAGTATTAGGGTTAATAGTTGCTATTCCTTCCTTGGCCAAAAATAAATTTTTAACATACTTGAATATAGGTTATGTCGAAATAGTTAGAGCTGTGCCTTTGTTGGTTTTGATTTTATGGATTTATTACGGATTACCTATTATGACAGGAATTAGTTTTAGTCCATTTGTATCTGGTATTATAGCTTTATCTATAAGTGAAAGTGCATTTCAAGCTGAAATTTTTAGAGCTGGAATAAATTCAATTAGAAAACCTCAATGGGAAGCTGGAAGTTCTTTGGGACTTAATTTTTTTAGAAAGTTAAGACTTATTATTCTTCCTCAAGCTATAAGAAATATACTACCTGCTATTGGAAATCAGTTTGTATACGTTCTAAAAATGTCCTCTTTAGTTTCGATTATTGGTATTGGAGACTTAACTAGAAAGGCAAATGAGCTTGTTGTTACTACATACAGACCTCTAGAAATATATACGTTTTTAATCTTAGAGTATCTTATATTAATTTTAATTGTATCATTCTTAGTAAGACGGCTTGAAAAAAAAATGAAAAAGGATAGTTAATCTAACTTTTTATAAAAAAATATTTTTTATTATCTTTAAACATATAATTAAAAAAAGTTCCTATAAAAAATAAAACTACTAACCCCATTATCCAATTGGTAACTAATATTGTATAAAAGATATCGCTGTAACCCCCTCCTTTAATATTAATAACGTACCACAAACATAAAAAAGGAATTGCGGTAAGCCTTAATATACTTAGATACAAACTAAAGATAGGTTTCTTAAGAGCCTGAAATACAGCAGTAGTAATAAAGAAAGTTGGATATATAGGACCTATCAATGCTGCAATCTTTAAATATAAAGATCCAAACTTAATAGTTTCTGGATCATCGGTAATTAACCCAAGAAGATTTTCTGCACCGAAATATAAAATAAAACCAGCCATGATCATAAATGAACAACCAAATATTAATGCTTTTTTATAAAGATCTCTTATCCTTTCAAAGTTTCTAGCTCCAAAATTTTGACCACCAATTGATAATACTGCCGTATTCAATGCTATGACTGGTAGTAAGAATACTTGTTCTATTCTAAGAGCAGCTCCATAACCGGCTGCAGCAATATCTCCAAATTTTCCTACAAAATAAAGCACATTAAATATACCAACTCCGATTAACAACATGCTAAACATGATTGGTACAGATTGAAAAGTAAGATTACTTAAAAAGTTAATTTTTGGAATAAAACACTTTGCAAATAAATACTCTCTAAGTTTACAACAATAAACTTTTTGCGCTAGATAGATTGTTCCAATAAGTTGGCAAATAACTGTAGCAATTGCTATACCTGAAATTCCAAAAGCAGGTATTATCGAAAAACCAAAAATAAAAATTGGATTAAGTATGATGTTTAAAAAAAAAGTAAATATAAGGACGTTTCTGTAACTTTTTGTATCTCCTTGAGCGTTTAATGTCCCATTTAAAGATATTTGTATCAATACTATTACTGTGCAATAAAAAATTATATCTAAATATTCCCTAGTCAAAATAATATTTTTTGGAGATGACCCTAATAATTGAAGAAGATAATTGGATGAGTTAATTCCAATAAATGTCACTAATAGTGAAATAACTATTGCAAAAATTATTGATTGAGCCACATATAATGAAGCGACTTTTTCTTTTTTTTCACCTATGGAATTTCCGATAAGAGTATTAGTGCCGGCTCCTACACCAACACCTATTGCGATTATAATAAAATAAATTGGAAACGATTTTGCTAGAGCACTTAATGCATCAGGCGATATCTTTCCTGCAAAAAAGGTATCAACCAGATTATAAAAAGTTTGAAATAACGATCCAATGCTGGCGGGGAATGTAACTCTTCTTAGAAGTTGCCACATTGGATCCGCTGTTAAATTAATCTTCTTAACCATCTATTTGTAAATTTTTTTAAACATGTAATTTTTTTTATCTTTTTTTGCTTTATCAATTTGACTTTGTCTCATTCTAAATCTTACTTTTTGTTGTTCGCTTGATTTATTATAACAATTAGGACAAGAAACACCTTCTTCAAATTTTACAGACTTCTTATCTTTATCAGAAATAGGTTCTCTACATCCAGCACAAATTGAATATTTACCTTTATTTAACTTATGATTCACAGAAACACGATTATCAAATACAAAACATTCCCCTGTCCATAAGCTTTCTTTTCTATCGATTTTTGACAAATAATTAATAATGCCACCTTTTAACTGAAAAACATTTTTATAACCTTTGTCATATAAATAATCGCTAGCCTTTTCACATCGAATACCTCCTGTGCAGAACATTCCGATTTTCGAATTTTTATCAAATTTTTTAAAATATTTAGAAAAATCTCTAAAATTATTTAATTTTGGATTTATTGACCTCTTGAAAGTTCCAATTCTAAACTCAAAATCTTTTCTAGTATCAATTATGTAAGTGTCTTTTTTTAAAACAAAATTATTCCATTCTTTAGGAGAAAGATGATTATATTTGACTTTTTTTTTTAATCTTTTTCCAATTGGAACAACTTCCTTTTTAACTTTCACCCTCCCTTTATGAAAAGGAATAAACTTATTTAAAGAAATATTTTCATTATCAAATTTTGTAATAGCAAATATTTTTTTAAGACTTTTTTTTATTTGTTTAGTATTTTTTGTTAGGAAAGAAATTGATCCATTAATTCCCTCAGGTGAGATAATTATAGTTCCTTTAATTTTATAAACATCTATGATATTTTGAAGTTTATCTTTAAGTTTACTTATCTTTTTTAATTGTTTAAATTTATAAAAACCAAAGATGGTATACATTATAATTTTCTACAAATTGAAAACCCATCACCGATTGGGATAATCATATTTTCAACTCTTACATCGTTGTTTACATGTGTATTAAAATCTCGAATTATCTCAGTTAGGTATTCTTTATTGTTTTTATCTACAACTTCCCCATGCCACAAAACATTGTCAATTATTATAAAGCCATCCTTTTTTAATAAGTTAAAAGATGATTCATAATATTTTTTGTAATTTTCTTTATCAGCATCAATAAAAATTAAATCAAATAATTTTTTTTGGCTTATTAATTTATTGATACCGCTGGTAGCTTCATCAATAATTATATCAATTTGATCTGAAACTTTTGCATTTTCAAAAAATTTTTTCGCCACTAATGAAGTTTCTTTATTTTTATCGATAGTGGTGATCTTAGAGCCGTTTTCTAGACCAATGCACATACTTAATGAGCTAAGACCTGTAAAAGTACCAATTTCTAAAATTTTTTTAGGTTTAAACAATTTTGTTACTAAATATAAAAAATGACATTGGTTAATTGAAATTTGTAATTTCTTTTTTTTTCCAAGTGTGTCGTTATACTTAATAATTTCATTTTGTACTGGGTGTAACTTTAAAGAGTGCTCATCAATATATTTTTCTATTTGCTTATTAATAGGTAGATTTGAACTCATGCTAGTTCAATTTTTTCTTTAAGATATCATTTACTAACTTAGGATTAGCCTTGCCGTCTGTCTTTTTCATAACTTGACCAACAAAAAAACCAAACAATTTATCTTTACCGGATTTGAATAATTCAACATTTTTAGGGTTTTCTTTAATTACATCATCTACAATTTTTTCAATTTCTTTAGGATCGCTTTGTTGTTTCAATCCCTTTTCGTCAATAATACTTTTTGGATCTTTACTTTCGTTTGCCATTATTTCAAAAACTGTTTTTGCAATTTTGCCAGAGATAGTTCCATCTTTAATCAGGTTAATTAAAGTTGATAAATTTTTAGATGAAATGGGACTTTCTGATATTTCTAAATTTCTATCATTAAGCAATGCAAATAACTCACCTGTTATCCAGTTTGTTGCTAACTTAATATCTGAATCTTTAATTACATTTTCAAAATATTTTGATGTTTCAATATCAGAAACCAATATATTTGCCTCGTATGGAGTTAATTTAAACTTATCTACAAATCTTTTTTTCTTTTCATCAGGTAGTTCAGGTATTTCTTTCTTAATTTTTGATATGAAATCTTCAGTTAATTCAAGAGGTAATAAGTCAGGATCAGGAAAGTATCTATAATCATGAGCATCTTCTTTTGACCTCATAGATCTAGTTTCATTTTTTTTTGTATCAAATAAACGAGTTTCTTGATCAATAGAGCCTCCCTCTTCTAATATGTCAGCCTGACGATTTGCTTCATATTCGATTGCCATTTGCATAAACTTTATAGAATTAACGTTTTTAATTTCACATCTTGTGCCTAATTTCTTATCCCCCGTCTTTCTGATTGAAACGTTCACATCAGCTCTTAAAGATCCTTCTTGCATATTTCCATCACAAGTTCCAAGATATCTCATAATTGATCTAAGTTTTTTGATGTATAAGTTTACTTCCTCTGGAGATCTTAAGTCAGGTTTGCTTACTATTTCCATAAGAGCAACTCCAGATCTATTTAAGTCTACAAGGGTATTTAGGGGATCAATGTCATGAATACTTTTTCCTGCATCTTGCTCTAAATGTAATCTTTCAATACCAACTTTTTTTTCTCCATCTGGTAAATCTAATAAAATTGAACCTTCACCAACTATTGGATCTTTGTATTGAGAAATTTGATATCCTTGTGGTAAATCAGCATAAAAATAATTTTTCCTATCAAAAATTGATTTTTTATTTATAGCCGCATTGAGACCTATGCCCGTTTTTACTGCTTGCTTGATACAAAATTCATTTATTACTGGTAGCATTCCGGGAAATGCGGCATCTACCAAGCTCACTTGGGTATTAGGTTCAGCGCCAAAGTTTGTAGGAGAGTCAGAAAATAGTTTCGATTTTGAAAGAACTTGAGCATGAACTTCTAAACCAATTATAACTTCGTATTCTGAGTTACCTCTCTTTATTAAATATTCTTTATTTTTACTCATTTAATCCACCAATCCTGCAAATTGTTTTTGAAACTTAATTCTTTTTCCATTGAATACGAAATATTTAATAAATTCTGTTCTTCAAATGCTTTGCCTATTAGTTGTAAGCCTAAAGGATAATTATTTTTATCTTTACCTGCTGGAATAGATATAGCTGGCAGTCCTGACAAATTGACCGGAACTGTAAAGATATCATTAAGATACATTGACACAGGGTCATTTGTTTTGTCACCAATCTTGAAGGCTGAACTAGGTGTTGAAGGAGTTAAAATTGCATCTACAGATTTATAAGCTTCATCAAAATCATTTTTGATTAATCTTCTAATTTTTTGTGCTTTTAAATAATAAGCATCATAATAACCAGATGACAAAACATATGTTCCAATCATTATTCTTCTTTTTACTTCATCACCAAAACCTTCTGATCTTGTGTTTTCATACATACTGATTAAATTGTCTCCCCCAGAACGATATCCATACTTTACTCCATCATACCTAGCTAGGTTAGAAGATGCTTCAGCTGGTGCAACTATATAATAAGCAGGCAATGCGTACTTAGTGTGTGGTAAAGATATATCTATAATTTTTGCTCCTAACTTTTTTAATAAAGTAATTCCATCTTGCCACAAACTTTCAATCTCCTTAGGCATGCCATCGACTCTATATTCTTTTGGAATACCAATTTTTTTTCCTTTAATATTAGAACTTAACGATTTGAAATAATCACCTCTCTTAAAATTAACCGAAGTTGAATCTTTTGTATCGTACTTACTTATAACATCTAACATTAATGCAGCGTCAGACACATCCTGAGTCATTGGTCCTGCTTG
Organism: uncultured Pelagibacteraceae bacterium; assembly: GCA_902623785.1. Classification (GTDB taxonomy): domain Bacteria; phylum Pseudomonadota; class Alphaproteobacteria; order Pelagibacterales; family Pelagibacteraceae; genus Pelagibacter. Next base: position 3,159 of record CACNVG010000004.1, on the reverse strand, counting down.
ATCTAATGAGGACGCAAATGCAACAATACCATATCGAGAACAACTGCCATATGTTGGTTTTAAACCCACAGTGCCAGTAAAAGACGCTGGTTGTCTTATTGAACCACCAGTATCAGTTCCAATAGTTGCTGGTGTCAATTTAGCTGCAAGCGCTGAAGCTGATCCACCTGAAGACCCACCTGGCACAACTTTTTTACCAACTGGACTTTCGACATTTCCAAAGAAACTAGTTTCATTTGATGAACCCATTGCAAATTCATCACAATTAAGTTTTCCAAGTAAAATAGCCCCTTCATCCCATAGATGCTGGGTTACAGTGGACTCATAACTTGGTGTAAAATTTGAAAGTATTTTACTTCCAGCCGTTGTCTTTAAATTATTAGTACAAAAAAGATCTTTAACTGCAAGAGGTACTCCAGGAAGTTTGTAATCAAAATTTCCTTTTTCATCGAATTTTTTAGCTTTTTCAATTGCATTTTCAAAATCGGTAGTGATGTATGTATTTAGATCTTTTGATTTTTCAGCTCTTGCAATATATGCGTTTGTAATTTCTTGTGAAGATAATTCTTTTTTTTTAATTTTATTGATTAAAGACGATAAGGTAAGATTTATTATATCACTCATTCTACAACCTTTGGTACGACAAAAAAATCTTTATTTTCGTCTGGTGAATTTTTTAAGATTTGTTCTCTAATATTCTTTGTTTTGACCTCATCGCCTCTTAATTTTAAGGATGTTTCTGCTATTGAAGTCAATGGGTCAACTTTTTTAGTATCGACTTTATTTAGTGCTTCAATAAATTCAAAAATAGAATTCAGATCTTTTTCTAGTTCTTTTGCTTTTTTATCATCTATGGAAATTCTTGATAATTTTGCTATATGTTTAATTGTTTTAAGATCTATGCTCATATGATAATTAAATTTAAAAGAAAAATATCATTATATAAGAAAAAAACAATATGATCACTTTAGAGGAACTCAAGTCTAAAATTGATAAAAACGCAAGGTTAATTGGTTTAGATCTTGGAAAAAAGAGAATTGGTGTTTCAATCTGTGATCATAAACGAATTATAGCGACCCCTTTTAAAACTATAGAATATGTTGATCATGAAAATTTTATCACTGAACTTTTAGAAATAATTGATCAAGAAAATATAAAGGCTATTGTTGTAGGAAATCCATTGAATATGGATGGAAGCAAGGGCCCCTCTTCTCAATCAGCTTTAGACAAAGCTAAGATGATTGAGATTAAAACAAATACACCTGTTGCTTTATGGGATGAGAGATTATCAACTGTCGGTGCCTTTAAGATATCAAGTCAATTAGGTATTAATGTATCTAAAAGAGTTCAAAAAATAGATGAAAATGCAGCAACGTTTATATTACAGGGAGCGATTGAATTTTTAAATAATTAAGCTTGCAATATCAATACTTTAAAGCTATAGAGTTGGTTTTAATGGCCACAAACAACAACGCTATTAAAATTTCTCAAAAACACCTACTAGGTATCCAAGATCTTTCTATTTCAGATGTAAAACTTATCTTAGATGAAGCAAAGAAATTTATTTCACTTAATAAAAGTAAAAATAAAAAGTTAGATATTCTTAGAGGAAAAACTCAAATAAATCTTTTTTTTGAACCTTCGACTAGAACTCAAAGTTCTTTTGAACTAGCTGGAAAGAGACTTGGTGCAGATGTGATGTCAATGAATATAACTAATTCTGCTATTAAAAAAGGTGAAACATTAATCGACACCGCAATGACACTTAATGCAATGCATCCAGATATAATTGTAGTAAGACATCAAGATAGTGGTGCATCAAATCTTCTTTCACAGAAAGTAAATTGTTCAGTTTTAAATGCTGGTGATGGTAGACGTGAACATCCAACACAAGCTTTGCTAGATGCGCTTACAATAATTGAAAAAAAGAAAAAAATTGAAGGTTTGCGAATTGCTATTTGTGGAGACATTTTACACTCAAGGGTAGCTAGATCAAATATTTTTTTGTTAAACATGTTAGGTGCTGAGGTCAATATAGTTGCCCCAACAAATCTCATGCCAAAAGATATTGAAAAATTTGGGGTTAAAACATTTTCAAATATGAAAGAAGGTGTGAAGGATTGCGATATAGTGATGATGTTAAGGTTACAAAATGAGAGGATGAGTAGTTCATTTTTGTCGTCAAATAGAGAATATTATGAGTATTATGGCCTAACTCCTGACAAGCTAGAAAAAGCAAAGAAAGACGCAATAATTATGCATCCTGGGCCAATGAATAGAGGTATTGAAATTGATACCAAACTTGCTGACGATATAAATAAAAGCGTAATCAAAGAACAGGTTGAGTTGGGTGTTGCAGTAAGAATGGCCTGTTTAAAAATTTTTTGTGAAAAATGAAGAAACAATATTTTTTAAATGCAAATATAGTTGATCCAGCTAACTCTATAGAAGAATTAGGTGGTTTAATTATTAATGAGAATGGAAAAATTGAGGCAATAGGAAAAAAAGTAAATAAAAATAATATTCCCTCACGTGAAAAATTCATAGATCTCAAAGAAAAATATATATTTCCCGGTTTAATCGATATGAGAGTTTTTGTTGGAGAACCAGGCTTTGAGTATAAAGAGAATTTTAAAACATTAAGTAATGCCGCCTTAGCAGGTGGAGTTACATCTGTTGTGACAATGCCAAATACTTCACCTGTTATTGATAACGTTTCCATGGTTGATTTTTTAAAAAGGAGAGGACGAGATAAATCAAAAATAAATATATATCCAACTGCTACCTTAACTAAAAATCTTGAAGGTAATAATATGAATGAGTTCGGCCTTTTACAAAAAAAAGGAATAATTGGTTTCACAGATGGAATAAAAACAATTCAAAACACAAGAGTAATGTCTAGAATAATGAAATCTGCTTACGATTTGAACTCATTAATCATTCAGCATGCTGAAGATTTCGAATTAGCAAAAAACGGTCAGGTCAATGATGGGATTATCGCAACTAAATTAGGTCTACACGGAATACCAGATTGTGCAGAGAAAATAATTATTGAAAGAGACTTAAGTTTACTTCAGGATTATAATTGCAGATATCATATTTCACAAATATCTTCAGCAAAATCTTTGGAAGTAATCAAACGTAGTAAAGATAACGTAA